>NZ_JAIOSW010000177.1 GCF_021107415.1 Desulfobacula sp. | reverse complement strand
TTCATCAGAACCTCGCCGTTCTGTCGGCACAATGCTCCGAACATCCAGTAGGGATATCCTGTGGAAGGAATTTCCAGACCCCATTGAGTCACCTTGCCCGCGGCATCCTTTGTGACAAGTTTCTTCCCCGTTTCGACCAGTTCTTCCCAGGTTGCCGGGGGGTCTTCAGGATCAAGACCGGCTTTTCTGAAGGCGTCCTTGTTATAATACATGACAATGGTAGATCTCTGGAACGGAATGCTCCAGGTTTTACCGCCGGTTCTGCTGTTTTCCATCAAAGCCGGATAGAAACTGTCAAGCCATTGTTTTTCTTCAGTGGTTGTCACCAGATCATCAAAGGGCAGGATAGCATCATTGTCAATAAGCGTAAAAATTTCAGTAGAAAGGATCACGGAAATATGGGGAGGATTTCCGCCTTTGAGTGAGGTCATCGCCTTGGTCATGGTATCGGAATAATTCCCGGAATAAATGGCTTTTACAGAGATATCCGGATTTTCTGCTTCAAAGTCCTGAACCAGCTTGTCCACCAGTTTTGTCAGTGGGCCGCCCACTGCAACAGGATAGAACATGGTAAGGTCAGTTGCAAAGGCCATGGATGAAAATGAAAGCAACAGCAGCCCTAAAAGCAGTACTTTCAACTTTTGAATTCCTGATGTTACGTTCTTCATGCGTTTTCTCCTTAATAATTATGGTTAATAACAGCTTACACGTTTTATTTATCCCACCTGTTAATAAAATAACAGTTAGGATATGGTTAACATCATGCTCAATCTCTTTCGTTCAGTCCGCATGCCTTACTCTCCCAATGTTTATCCAGGTGCCCATATCGTGGACTCCCTGACGATAAGAGATGATTCCATCATTAGCTGAACAGGCTTTGCCTGCCCTTTGATGCGCTGAAAAAGAAGTTTGGTCCCCATTTTTCCCATCTCATAGGCTGGCTGGTGAATGGTTGTCAACCCCGGAACCACATAGGATGCAATCTGAACATCATCGAATCCTACTATGGAAAGGTCTTCCGGAAGATTTAAACCCAATTCCCTTGCACCCTTCATGGCCCCAAAGGCCAGATAATCGTTGGAACAGAAAACAGCCGTGGGGGGATTCTGAAGGGAAAGCAATTGTTTCACCGAATCCCTTCCTCCGGTCAATGAATAGTCTGTCTGTGCCAGAAGGTCTTTGTCATAGGGAATACCGTTGTTCTTGAGACATTGCCTGTATCCATACCATCGATGAAGGCTCCGGTCAGATATGGAAAAATTGCCTGCGACCATCCCGATGCGTTCATGGCCAAACTTCACAAGGTGTTCGGTTGCCCGGTATCCACCCTGGTAATTGTCGATTCCAACTGCCGACAAAGGGCCGGTTTTCACTGTACTATATAACAGGACAAAGGGAAATCCTTCATCCAGAAGAGTTTTCAGGATAATCCCCTTAAGATTGGTGGTGGTTATGATCAGACCGTCCACCTGCTTTTCTCTCAGTGTTTCAACCAGGCTCTCCTCCTGTTTATACTGGTAGTAGGTATTTCCCAGAATGACCTGAGTTTTCTTCAAATCTGCAAAATCCTGAACTCCCCGGGTGGATTCGGCAAATACGGGGTTATTAATAGTTGGAATGATCAGGCCTATGGTATTCGACTGTTTGGTCACAAAACCACGGGCAAGGGCATTATATTTGTAGTTACACATCTTCATTGCCCGGACGACTTTTTCACGGGTTTCTACCCGTACCGTCTCTGGAGAATTAATGACTCTGGAGACCGTGGCCGTCGAAACTCCCGCCAATTTTGCGACATCAAGAATCGTACTCATAAATCCCTCTGTAAACGTTTACATTTGTATAGCCTGTACCAATTGAATGTGTCAAGCTTTTTTAAATCATAGGCTTTTATTGCTTGAAACCTGTCTTGAATCTATATTATAAATAACCAATGTAAACATTTACATAAATCAGAGGAGCTATGGCAATGACCAGCAATTGTTTAACCCCGTTAACCAGGGAAGTGAAGCGTATCGAAAGCTGCGGCATGTACGTTGATCTTATAAAAACATCCAGGGGAACGGTACGTGTGGGAAGTATGCCTGATATTTCAAAATTTCTCAGCCTTCACGGATTCAAAGAGGAGATCGTCGTAGTTCCGAAATGGGAAGGCTCCATGGCCGGCGACAACCATACAGGTGAAGAATTTGTACTGTGGCAGGCACAGGTCAGAGGCGGCATCCGGAAACACTATGTTGGTTCGCCTGCCAACGTTGAACAGATGCATCATAATCTTGATAAAACCTTTTCCTTTTTTTTTGATTCAAACCGTATCTCCATCATAAAAAAGCGCTGGCTTAATAACTGGTTCAGCAGGCAGCCCGCCGCGCCTGTATATGAGAATGGTCCATTAAAAATCGTTGTTGCCAAGGATAACATCATCCTGTCCGATCATGGGAAAACCCTCTATGACAGGCTTGAATTCAAACCATCCCAAAGTCCGGATACCCATGTTGAAGCTGTTCTGACCAGTGTAGCAAGAGACTCAGCCTCCAGACAGGGTCTTGAAATCAAGGCCGTGGGTACTGGCAATGGATTTGCCGGAACAGTTTCCAGCTGTATTGTGCGTTTCGACAGGCAGGTGATCTGGATTGATCCCTGTGGCTACCCAGCTCATAATCTGGCACGCCATGGCGTTCACTGGGACGATATTACCCACGTCATTATCACTCATAATCATGAGGATCACACCCAGGGATTTTCCGCTTGCCTGAAACGAGCCGAGCATACTAAAATCCCTATAAACCTCATAACAGCGCCCCGTATTTTCGAACTGCTCAAAAAACAGTTTATCCTTCTGTGTCCCGGGTTCAATAGGCTGGTAAACTTTATACCCCTATTCCCCGGAACCCCGCTGCAACTGGGCTCAATTCAGTTAGACTGTCGCTGGAACCATCATTTTCTTCCCTACGGCACATTGGGGTTCAGAATTTCGGCCGGTGGAAAAATGCTGGGGTTTTCCGGGGACACCAAACTTGATGAAACCATCAATACCATTATTAATCGAGATGAACTTCTCCCCCAATGGTTTGCATCGTGTGATCTTGTTTTTCACGAAATTGATTTTGACAATCCCGGCAGTGTTCACACTCACTGGAAACAGGTTGAAAAGCTACAACAGTCCATATCCGGCCAGATACTAGGATACCACACCCCCTTCCTGGCAAATGCTCCTTTTCCCTTGGTGCAGGAAGGAAAAACCTATTACCTGGAATAATCGTACCCATAATGATGCATCAAAATTGTTTCTGCTTAATTTTGGATATCCATTAAAGATAAAAATTTTATCATGCCGTTTAAACGCCATACTATACGTTACTCCCCTGCAATGGCGACAATGCGCTGAGGATAATCCGTGATGAGCCCATTAACTCCTGTATTGATAAATCGAATTATTTCATCTTTTTCGTTCACAGTAAAGAGATTAATCAGCTTTCTTTTATCTTTTGCTCTGGCAATCTGATCTTCATCTATCAGGGTGCTGCGGGCATTATACACAGGAAACGAAAAATCTCCCCAGTCAAGGGGCTTTGATTCAAAATAGCCTATCAATGCCTGAACTTCAATGGAGGGTTCCATGGCTATTACCTGTCTGAGCCATGGATGATTAAAGGAAGAAATAATCAGCCGGCCCGGATCAATCTCTAGTGTCCTGATCAATTCTATGACTCGCTGTGTTATGGGAAAATCCTTGAAATTTTCCGGCAGGGTTTTCAGTTCCAGATTTATTTTCCAGTCTTTTTCTCTGGTAAAAATCAGAGCATCTTCAAGTGTAGGTATTTTTTCATCCTTGAACGAAGCCAGTGTCTCCCGGCTGATGGATCCTTTATTTATCTCTCCAAAGGGGTCGTGTTCTATGAAATGAATGCCCGGGTCAAGCCGTTGGATTTCAGCCAGGGTAAATTGAGTAAACACCTGGTGCTTCCTCTTTGGAAAAACTGCTGCAACATTGGTGGTTCGTTGTAAAGAAGCGTCATGAAATAAAATTAATTGTTCATCACTGGTAACGGCAATATCCGTTTCCCAAAGGTCTGCACCAACTTCAAATGCCTGATTCGCCGCAGCAATGGTATTTTCCGGAGCAATGCTACTTGCCCCCCTGTGAGCAATGATTAAAGGTTCCGTGTTCAATCCTTTTTGAATTCCCCCTGGTTACGATTGAAACCGGGGAGGGATACCGCCCACAACAGGTTCATAATACCGATAAAGGGTTTTTTCCCCCAGCAATCCATCTATCTGGTGCTGAATGGCCATGCGTTCCTCGCTGTGCATCCATTTGTTCCAGTCTTCCAGGGTATTCCAGGTGGTGATGACCATATACTCCCCATCACAGTCCAGGCAGCTGAAAGTCTGGCCGGTGAAAAACCCCGGCTGAACCGCAGCACGGGATCTGAGTTGCACGATCAAAGGGGCCAGCTGGCCTGCCATGGTCTCATCCTTTACGGTTCGTCTGATAATAATAGAAACTGCCATAATGCCCTCCTTTTATTAAAACGATTAATAATAGATAAAACTGAAATTTTACCAAAATTAATATGTGATTATCATGCAACCATCCGTAGCAGTATGTCAATAAAATTTTTTTTCAAGGATTTGGGGTGAATAGGGTAAATTATATCAAAATCCTCACTCAGCACCAATATCCATCTTTACAGTTTAAGAATAATTTATATCTCTTCCAAATGGAATACAAAGTTTTCGCATTTTGTGTCTTAAGGTGGCAGGATTAATTCCCATTAGTTCAGCTGCACCGTTAGTGCCGCCAACTTTGCCTTTTGTCTGATTAAGAACATTTCTGATATGCCGTGAAATTACCTCGTCAAGTAAAACAGGCTGTCTGTCCGAAATTTCAAAATTTTCTGTGTTGCTCGTGTCTGCGGGGGTTACAAGATCATCAAACCGAAGCGGTTTGCCACGGCTTATGATCAGAGCTCTTTCCACAGTGTTTTCAAGCTCACGAACGTTACCTGGCCAGTCATAAGCGCTAAGACGTTCAATGGCATTATTTGATAGAACAGGAAAATTTTTCAAACCCATTTCTTTATATTTTTTAAGAATAAAATGCTGAACCAGAGCCGGAATATCCATTTTCCTCTCTCTTAACGGGGGAATATATATCGGAAAAATTTTAAGTCGAAAATACAGATCATTTCTAAAACGTTTTTCTTTAATCATTTTCTCCAGATTTTGATGTGTTGCTGCTATAACTCTGGTGTCTGATTTGATTGTTTTATCACTGCCCACAGGTTCAAAACTTTTTTCCTGCAATACCCTGAGAAATCTGATCTGGGCTTCCATGGGCAGTTCTCCGATTTCATCAAGAAAGATCGTTCCTTTATTTGCCCTTTCAAACCGCCCGCGTTTC
>NZ_JAIOSW010000046.1 GCF_021107415.1 Desulfobacula sp. | reverse complement strand
CCTTAACTGCTTTTTTCAACTTTGCAATGCCGCTGATGGAATCAATGTAAAAGGCTACATTCTGGGCAATAAATTCTGATTTCGGCCCCTGGTATTTTTGGCCGCCATACATGAACCGTTTGTCATCTGCCCATGATTTCAGTCTTGTAATATGTTTTACCACTTGGGGATTATTAATTTTAAGCTCACAGTCAAGCCCTTAATATCCATTGGCCTTGCTGGCAAAGGCTATATTATGAATGGCACTGTAATTCTCAATCTGGGTCCAGGACTGCCATGCAGTGACCATACCGGCCTTAGCAACATTGGCATTGACAATTTTTTTAGTAATTTCACCCAACTCATCCCAGGTAACAGGCGTCTCTTTTGATAAAGGCGCAATACCTGCTTTTTTTAACATATCAACATTATAATACATAATAGGTGTGGAAGAGTTAAACGGCATTGACATAAGATTGCCATCAGCATTCATATAATAGGAGAGAACCGCCTGGAGATACCGGGACCAGTCCACATCAATCTTAGCATCCTTCATGAGTTCAAATACCGGATAGATGGCGCCTGAAAGCATCATGGTCTGGGTTCCCACTTCAAAAACCTGGAGGAGATGGGGCTGTTTTTTTGCCCTGAAAGCGGCAACTCCCGCATTCATTACTTCATCATAGTTACCCTTGTTGGTTCCGATAACCTCATACTCTGACTGAGACGCATTAAATTCATTAATCATGTTTTTAACCACTTCACCCCTGGCACTTCTCATGGCATGCCACCAGTTAATGGTAATGGGTTTAGCAAAAACTGACACAGGGAACGCAAGACATACTGTAATGATTAAAAATAAAAATAATTTTGAAAATTTCATTTAATTTTCCTCCTTAATTGAATTATTTTAAAATCTATATTGTTTGAGCTTGCCAATAAAAAAAACTGCATTTTTATTGCATCATTCAGCTTTAATAGGATATTACCAAAGAGTCAAGATTAAAGTTCTTTTTAAAAAAAGATTTGCATAATGATATTTTTTGTTGTTTTATGATCACTGATAAAAATGATAATTAATTAAACAGGCTGCAAGAATCAGGAAATCAAATGACTGAATTAAGATTCAAGGATGTTATCAAAAAATATGGTAAAACCGAGGTGATTCATGGGATAAACCTTGATATCAAAGATAAGGAATTCCTGGTTCTTGTGGGGCCCTCCGGGTGCGGCAAATCAACCCTGCTCAGAATGGTGGCAGGACTGGAGGAAATATCCAGCGGTACGATTTCAATTGATGATAAGATCGTCAATGATATCGCACCAAAGGACCGGGGCCTTGCCATGGTATTCCAGAACTACGCGCTTTATCCCCACATGAATGTGTTTAATAATATGTCCTTTGGGTTAAAACTAAGCAAAACTCCCAAGCCTGAAATCAAACAGAGGGTAGAGGAAGTTGCGGTTATTCTGGGCATTGAAGATCTATTGACGAGAAAACCCCATGAACTTTCCGGGGGACAGCGCCAACGGGTGGCCATGGGACGGGCCATGGTGCGGAAACCCTCTATATTTCTTTTTGATGAACCCTTGTCAAACCTTGATGCCAAGCTTCGCATTCAGATGAGAGCAGAGATAAAAATGCTGCATCAAAGGGTTAATTCAACAATAATTTATGTTACCCACGACCAGATAGAGGCCATGACCCTGGCAGACAGGATTGTTGTTCTCAAGGATGGATACATCGAGCAGGTAGGCTCCCCTCTTGAGCTTTTTTCAAATCCCGTGAATACATTTGTAGCAGGATTTATCGGCACCCCTCCCATGAACCTTGTTGAATGCACAATCAATAAAAAACCAGATAATACCTTTATCCAATTTAAAACAGAGCTTAAGATTCCTGTTCCGGATAAGCAAGGAAAAGATCTGGTTCATGATCAAAAAGTTATCCTTGGACTTCGTGCAGAAGATCTCACACCAGTGAATTCCAGCACATCGCTTCCCAAAGACTGGATCTTTTCGGGGAGTGTAATGGTTGTTGAACCCCTGGGAAATGAAACCCATCTTCATATGGATATCATGGGAGTTAGAATGATGTCCAAAAGTGAAGGAAGACAGATTCTCAAACCAAATGAAACTATAAAAATAGGTATGAACCTTAATGAAATGCACTTGTTTGATGCAAAAACCACCCGGGTGGTTTACTAATTTAAGCCGTAAACTTAAGTGTATCTTGAATCAATATTCCAGACTGCCGTGGCTGTTAATCCTTTATGCTTCCTGATAATATAATCGTCTTTTGATATACTCTCAAGATAAGATTGAATAATTTCTTTAAGCTCAGCATCTGATTTTTTACTCACTTTTTTAAAAAAGGCCATCTGGCTGTCAAATTCTTCTTTAACCCGGACGGTTTGGTCCCATTCAATGGTATCAAAGGTAATCTCCGGGAAAAAACCCAAAGAAAACAAGAGATTTATTTTATACAAAATACTCTGGGGTTTATCTTCAAGAGGTATCCCCATAATTTTTTCCCACAAAACAGAGAGAATCGTATGCCTTCTTTTTGCAGCCCATCCCCGAATGGTGCATCCTTTTTTTGAACAGTTCATCATTTTAAAAAAAGATTCCGGACTTGCAACTCCCGGAGACATGAATGCAATGACAAGGTCAAACTTTTTTTTCCATGCTTCTGCTTCTATATCAATTTCATACCAGTCTTCATTAAGAATGGTGATATTTTTTTCAATGTCCGGCGTGATATCCTGCTCAAACTTTTCCAGCATACCCCTGGAAAAATCCAGGGCCGTCACCTGTGCGCCGTGTTTTGCCAATTCCATTGCAACCATTCCGGTCCCGCACCCGATTTCAAGGACTTTCATTCCTTTAAACAGAAGGCCGCTTCTTTTAAAAAATGACATTGTCTTTTCAAGTCGACGATTCCTGACTTCTTTTTTATTCCGATTATAAGTAGCGGCAGCTTTGTCCCAGTATTCCTGTGTGGAAAATCCCCTGTGGACATTGTAAGTATCGCTTTTTTTATCCTTATCCCACTCCTTGATCCAAAATTTTTTATTAAATATATTATCCATTTTACACATTTGAACCTCTATTGTTATTTGATAGGCTTTCACCATCCCCGGCAATAAAAATACCTACCATATCATTGATGACCACATACAAAGACGGGACAAAAACAAGGGTTAAAACCGTGGCTGCCATCAGACCGAAGCTGATACTTACTGCCATTGGAATTAAAAACTGTGCCTGGAAACTGGTTTCTAAAAGAAGTGGAAAAAGACCTGCAACCGTTGTCACCGAGGTCAATAAAACCGGTCTGAACCTGTTTTGTCCTGCTTCAATGACAGAATCAAAAACCCGTGCCCCTTCCCTGACCTTTGAATTAACAAAATCAATTAAAATCAAAGAGTCATTCACTACAATGCCGGACAGGGCAACAATTCCGAAAATACTGATCATGGTAATATCAAGATTCATAAAATAGTGGCCGATAATGGCACCAATGAGTCCAAAGGGAATGGCGGTCATAATGATTACCGGCTGGATATAGGATCTAAACTGGCTGGCAAGAAGCAAAAATATGATCATCGCTGCAAGAGAAAAGCCGACTTTCAGGCTGTTAAGTGATTCTTCAGTTCTTTTAGCCTGGCCTTCCAGGTCATAGGTCACCCCGGGAAACCGGTTGACAAGGGTATTTAAATAATTGTGTTTAAGGTTTTCAACAATTTCCCTTGCATTGGCGATATCCTCATTAATATCGGAAATAACCGTAATAATTCTTTTCCGGTCTACCCGTTGAATGGTTGAATACCCTCTTTTCATTTCAATCCGAGCCACCTGATTTAAAGGGATTTGCCTGCCATCACGGGTTCGAATCCTTAAGTCATCAATACTGGATTCCGATTCCCTCTCTTTTTGAGAATATCGTACCATTACCTTGATATCATCTTTACCCCTTTGAATTTTTAAAACTTCATCCCCATAATAGGCCTGCCGGATCTGAGTGGCGATATCAGCCATGGTAATCCCTAAAGATTTGGCTCCCTTTTGTATATGAATCTGCATTTCCATCTTGCCGGGTCTAAAATTATCCGTGATATCAAAGGTTCCCGGGTATTTGGCAATTTCATCCTTTAAGACGTCTGCTGCAAGTTGAAGCTGTTCAAGATCATTACCGACCAATTGGATTTCTATTGGATTTCCACCGGGTCCACCGCCAATAATAGAAAAAGTCAGCTGTTCTACCCCAAGAATATCGCCTGTCAACTCGCGCCATTTTGCCGTCACTTCAGGTGCAGAAATATCGGGCCGTTTTGAAGCCGACTGGATCTCTATCCAGGCTTCCCCGCAATGCCCCCCATATACACCTGGTTTCCAGTCTCTCCTGGGGATGATACCCACCTGGGAAAAATTATTAACAATCAGATCTTCGCCATTAACCACCCTGCCCCTGAAAAATTCATTGAGGTCAAATGCCCCTTTCTCAATTTGCTTTATGGCCTTTTCTGTGGCTTCAAAAGGGGTTCCCAAAGGATATATAATCTCTGAAACAATCCAGTTGCTGTCGGTTTTTGGAAAAAACACAAAGGGCACATGTCCACCGGCCAAAAGCCCGATACTGACGATTAATATCCCAAACCCGATGGCAAGAGTAAAATACCGGTTTTTGACACAATACTTTAAAACAGGCGTATAACTTGAACGGATAAAACGGGTTAAAAATTTTTCAACTCTGTCCCTAACCCATCTATGACCATCCAGAATATCTTTTTTCAACCAGTCCAGCCAAAAGAAACAAACACGGTAAATCAAAGCCTTCTTCTTTTTTGGAGGTGTCAGTGCATGATGAAGATGAGCCGGCAGAATGACAAAAACTTCAACAAGAGATATGGCAAGAATACAGATCACTGCCTGGGGCATGATATAGATGAACTTGCCCATAATCCCGTCAATATGCATTAAAGGCGTGAAGGCGACAATGGTTGTGGTAACCGCCATCACAACCGGTGCACCAATCTGAGCAATACTGTCAAGCACTGCATCTTTGGCAGATTTGCCCGTCTTATAGTGGGTATAGACATTTTCCCCGACAATAATGGCATCATCCACCAGAATACCCAATGTCATGATAAATCCGAACAAAGATAACATATTAATGGATGCACCAAAAAAATCCAGGATAAGGAAAGCCCCCATAAACGATATGGGTATTCCTGACGCCACCCAGAAAGCAAGTCCGAGATCAAGAAACAGGGCCAGTACAATAAACACCAGCAATATTCCCTGGGCACCGTTTTTCAGCAAAAGATCAATCCTGTCCTGGACCATTTCCGCCATATCAAACCAATAGCCCAGAGTAATACCTTTGGGAAGGGAATCTTTGTTATTTCTAATATATTCTTTGACTGTTTTTGAAATAGCAATGGTATCCTGACTGTCCGTTCGTTTTACAACAATCAGGGCCGCAGGTTTCCCATTAAATCTTGCTTTGATATCTTTATCTTCAAATCCATCGATAATAGTGGCAACATCTCCGAGTTTAATACTTGTCCCATCTTCTCTTGTCACCAGCGGGATCTGTTCAAATTCCTCCCCTGAATAAAGCTTTCCCTTGGCCCGGACCAGGAATTCCCCTCCTTTTGTCTTGATTTTACCACCCGGTAAATCAAGACTCCCTGTTTTTACGGCTATTGCAACCTGATCAAAAGACAAATTAAATCGTTGCAGGTTTTCTTCAGACACTTCAATAGAAATCTCATAGTCCCTGACGCCAATAAGATTTGCAAGAGAAATTTCATCCGT
>NZ_JAIOSW010000478.1 GCF_021107415.1 Desulfobacula sp. | reverse complement strand
CCTGACACATTTTTGAGAGGTCACGGCCATAGAATAATCCCTTTTCTCATCTCCTGTGAACACACGTTTAAACTGAACCATTCCGGCATTCACAAACAAAAGGGTGGGGTCATCCTGTGGTACAAGAGAAGAAGATCTTACCTGTTGATGATTGTGTTTTTTAAAATACTCGATGAAAATCTTTCTGGCATCATTGCCTGTCATATCACAACTCCTAAATTCACTAAACCATTATGCCCTGATTGCTTTTAACCATTGGTTTCTTTATTCTTATCATTACTGCCAGGGGCTGCAATCCCAAGCTTTTCACGGACTTGCATTTCAATTTTCCCAAAAATGTCCGGGTTGTCAATTAAAAAAAGTTTTACATTCTCTCTTCCCTGACCAATCCTTTCACCTTCAAATGAGTACCATGATCCGCTCTTGTCAACAACCTCAAGCTCAGCACCCATATCCAGCAGATCTCCTGTTCTTGAAATACCTTCCCCGTACATAAGATCAAATTCCACAGTTTTAAACGGAGGGGCCAGTTTGTTTTTCACAACCTTTACCTTAGTGCGGTTCCCGATAATTTCCTGGCCTTCTTTTATAGGAGAAGCTCTTCTGATTTCAAGACGCATGGAAGCATAAAATTTCAAGGCATTACCACCCGTTGTGGTTTCCGGGTTGCCATAGACCACACCGATTTTCATCCGGATCTGGTTGATAAAGATGATGGTGGTATTGGTTTTGCCAATGGTGCCTGCAAGCTTTCTTAAAGCCTGGGACATGAGTCGTGCCTGGAGTCCCATGTGGGAATCGCCCATGTCTCCTTCAATTTCAGCCCTTGGCACAAGGGCTGCCACAGAGTCTACAACCAGGATATCAATGCCGCCGCTTCTGATCAGCATATCCGCAATTTCAAGGGCCTGCTCCCCTGTATCGGGCTGGGACACTAAAAGTTCATCACAATCCACTCCAAGCCGCTTGGCATACGCCACATCCAGGGCATGTTCTGCATCAACAAAGGCTGCAATCCCGCCATCCTTTTGTGCCTGGGCAACTGCATGGAGTGCCAGGGTTGTCTTCCCCGAAGATTCAGGGCCATAAATTTCAATCACCCTGCCCCGTGGATATCCACCAACCCCAAGGGCTTTATCCAGAGCAAGGGAGCCGGTTCGTATCACAGGAACGGCTTCAACTTCCCTGCCGCCCAGTTTCATAATAGAACCTTTGCCGAATTGACGTTCGATCTGGCTCATTGCCGTTTTTACAGCCTTTTCTTTTTCCAAATTATTCTCCATCCCTTTTCTCCTAAAATATACCCGATAAATATAGAATTCTTAACACAACTGCAGAAAAAATGCCTGCCATAATATCATCCAAAACCACCCCTGCACCCCCTGAAAAATTCTCTTCAAAATATCTTACCGGCCCAAATTTCACAATATCAAAAAACCTGAATATAAAAAAACCCGCGACAAGGGTATAGATATTAACGGGAACCATTGACAGTGTTACTACATATCCTGCAATCTCATCAATAACAATACAACCGGGATCTTTTTTCCCCAATATCTTTTCAGCCTGATCTGCAAAATAAATGGCAACAAGGATTAGACCTGTAATATAAATTCCATAAAAAGATGAAGGAATGATTAAAAGAACAAGCGCAAACGGGATCGCTGCAATCGTACCAAACGTTCCGGGTGCAAACGGGATCCTGCCCGAAAAAAATCCTGTGGCAAAAAACATTATGAATTTCTGATGTAAGGTCATTTTGCAGTTCTATATTCTGTATCAGTCCCTGTCAAGTGGATTGGGTCCGGTGGATTGGATACGAGGGTTGGCATCAGCTATAATTTGGTTACAAACATCTTTCAGCGCAATTCTTTTTTCTATTGCTATCCTTTTTGCCACATCATACTCCGGAATAAACCGAACAGTGTTGTCTGGATTGGTGATTTTTTTTACCTGCAATTTTCCAAATGAGGTTTTGACAAATGCCTTTTCTCTTAAAAGAAAGGATCGTTCACATTCATGATATCTCACTCCAATGGATGTGGTCTGGGTGAGTATGATGTGAACAATATTATCCAGATCCTCTTTGCGGCACATCACCTCAATCTGAATTCCGGGTCTGTTTTTTTTCATCTGAACCGGGATATAACAGACATCAAGCGCCTTATTTTCAAACAAGGTTTCCATTAAAAATCCTGAAATTTCAGGGTTCATGTCATCTACATTGGTTTTAACAACATGAATGGCTTCTTTTTGAATGGCTGTTCCTCTTTTCTTTTGATCTCGTATCTCTTCTCCCAGAATTATACGCAGCAGATTGGGAAGAGTTGAGCCGGTATCTCTTTTCCCGGAACCATAGCCGACCTTTTGTATGACCATTTCCGGCACCCTCCCGAAAGAGGAGGCAAGGGTGGTAATAATGGCTGCCCCTGTGGGTGTAACAATCTCTGTTGCTGCATCGGACGGTTTGACGGGAATACCTTTCA
Organism: Desulfobacula sp.; assembly: GCF_021107415.1. The sequence continues at coordinate 129 of NZ_JAIOSW010000478.1, read as the reverse complement.
AAATTGCCACAGTTGCCGGAACCGGAACCGGTATTTTCCCATGGGATCACATCACAAATCCTGATCCTAAAGCAATTGGGGAGGCATATACCTTTTTAATGCCAAGGTACTCCACACACAGAAAAGATC
>NZ_JAIOSW010000348.1 GCF_021107415.1 Desulfobacula sp. | reverse complement strand
TGAAGAAACCAACGGTGCCATCGTGATCACAGGCCGTGGCCCTGACACACCCTGGACCCACCTGACTATTCCGGAAGGGTATGGTTTTGACACCATAACCCTGAGTAACCAGGCCAGAGTGCTGGCAGATGACCCCATTGTCATTTCCGGCACTCTCCTTGTCACCGGCAACTCCGTATTATCGCACAGCACCGGCAATGAAGCAGGATTAGTCATTGATGCCGCAACGATTCAGGTCGACCAAGGCAGCGCAATTGATATGACCGGCAGGGGATACCGTGGCGGTACAGACTATAACGAGCGTGGACACACCCTGGGTGACATTGAAGGCGCCTCTTACGGGGCCGGTGGATCATACGGCGGACAGGGAGCCGGATATATCAACGCTGACAGCTATATTGTCTACGGTGATCCAAAACAGCCTGATGAACTCGGTTCCGGCGGCGGGGCCTGGGAGTATACCGATGGTGGTAACGGCGGTGGTCGAATCTGCCTCATAGTTGATACAGTCATTGTCAACGGCGCTATTCGAGCCAACGGCGGTGAATCTGTAGGCAGTGCGGCCGGTGACGGTTCCGGCGGTGCCATTTTGATCCACACCTCACAACTGGCAGGCACCGGAACCATTGAAGCCAACGGCGGCGGCAACGGTTACGGTACAGCCGGCGGCGGCGGCCGGGTAGCGGTCTACTGCGACTCTGTTGATCCGACTTACAACCTGGCTGACCTGTACAATATCATCGCCCTGGCCGGTCATGGTCAATATCATGACAGGTATTCCTCTGCCGGCACAGTGTACATTGAATACAACAATCAGGATAATAGCGGCGTTCTCTATATTGACGACAAGGTGGTGGATGGAGATGGTAATCCCAACGGCACCGCATCACAGTCCACACCTTTGCCCCATATTGGTTCTGGTACGGCCGGTGTGCTCAGTGATCAGGATCTTGATGGTGCTATCGATACTATGACTACAGATGGATTGGTTCGAATGTTGCCCAATGGACTGGTTGGACTCAGGATCAATCCGGACACCAGCCAGGATCAATCTTTTGTTATCCTGAACAATACCGATGCCACCATTACAGTAATAACACCCAACGAAAATGGTGCCCACTTTGCCGATGTGGCAGAGCAAGAAGATACTTACGCCGGTATCTTCACCTGCGACAATCTGACCTTCCGTCGTGGCGGCCGCCTGATATCAGGAGACTTCTTGACCGTCACCGATACCATAACCATTGACGAGTATGGGCTGCTGACCCATTTTAATACGACCACAACCTTGATTTTCCGGCTTGACCTGTTGGTTAGTAACCTGGTTATTGAAGAAACAGGCCGCATAGACACAACCGGCCTGGGATATAACGGCGGCAGGGGATATAATGAGTTCGGTCGAACCCAGGGTAATGTTTACGGTTCATCTTACGGTGCCGGCGGATCACATGGTGGTCTCGGCGGAGTTTACAGTTCTGCTGTAGCCGGACCCATATATGGCAGCCTGACCGACCCAATTGATCCGGGTTCCGGCGGCGGGGCCTACGAGCATCACGATGGTGGTGACGGGGGAGGGGTTATCTTCATCACAGCCACCAACATGACGGTCAACGGAGCAATCCGATCTAACGGTGGCGAGTCTGTAGGCAGCGCAGCTGGTGACGGCTCCGGGGGAACGGTGAATATCGTCACTGAAACTCTTGAAGGATACGGCACCATCGAGGCCAATGGTGGTGGAAACAACGGCGGCGTTGGCGGTGGTGGTGGGAGAATCGCCATTGATTGCTCCGTCTCTTTTACCCTGGATGAGGCAAATATCCAAGCCGCAGGCGGACAGGGACAATATGACAACGGACAAGAAGGATCAATTGATATGGAGTAGCCGTAATAGTTATAAAACTGAAAAATTTATTTTATTGCATTGTTGCGGCTGATATTAAATTTCTTGATTTTATAATACAGAAGCTGCCGTGAAATCCCAAGGGACCTGGCTGTTCTGGTGATATTACCTTTGTTTTCAAGAAGGGCATTTTTTATAATATTTTCTTCATGCGCTGATTTTTTTTTAATTAAATTGGTGTTGTGCCCTTCTGAAAACACCTCTCCATACCTTCTTCTGGGTCTGGCAGGTTTGGCTTTTAAGGGCCAGTTTGAAAAATGGGTTTGCAGGTACTTAATTTGAATCACCTCATCCGTACCCACAACATTCATAGCCCCCTCAATCACATGCTCAAGCTCTCTGACATTGCCCGGCCAGTTATACGTCTTAAAAAGTTTCATGACTTCTTTGGAAATTTTTTTCACATTTTTACACAGCAGGACATTATGTTTTTCGATAAAATGCTCCACCAAAAGCTTAAGATCTCCCATCCGTTCCCGCAGGGGTACAATATGGATAAATACCACGCCCAGGCGGTAAAAAAGATCCGATCTCAATGTTTGATCTGCAATGGCGATATGGGGATCCTTATTAACCGAACTGATGATTTTCAAATCTGTTTCAATCTCTTTCAGGGCGCCGACCCTTCTGACCGTGTTTTCCTGGATACTTCGCAGAATTTTGCTCTGCAGCCCTGTGGGCATGGAATTGATTTCATCAAGGAAAATAGTGCCTTTGCTGGTTCTTTCAAATAATCCGGCCCTGTTCACTGCGCCGGTAAAAGCGCCTTTAGATGTACCAAACAAGATTCCTTCCAAAAGATTTTCAGGAATGGCAGCACAGTTTACCGGCGTATATTTTTTTGCACTTCGTGAGCTGTGATTGTGAATAGCCCTTGCAAACAGTTCTTTGCCGGTTCCGGTCTCACCAAAAAGCATCACAGGCGAGGGTGTGCCGGCAGCCATTTTTGCAGAGTTAATAGCGTCAACAAAAACTGGATCTTCCCCAATGATCCTTTCAAATGTAATGGATGCACTGTCAAACTGCTGGTCTTTGCCTGGCAGCGGCATGGATGCAATGGTATTGGCCAGGGCATGATAATCCCTGACAAAACAGATGGCACCGACCAGTTTGTTTTTATTAAAAATGGGCATTACATTGTGGATGGTGTTTGCAAATTTTCCCATTCTTGTGCGGTAATAAATGGGTTCATCAATAATGGACTTTTGTTTTGTCAGGCACTGCATGATAATGCTGGTGGAGTTATCAAGGTCATAGACATCTGTAATTTTACGGGAGATAACATCTTCGTGATTCAATTCATCAATGCGGGATATAGCACGATTGTAATATACAATCACGCCATTGGCATTTGTAACAATTACCCCATCACTGAAATCATCAAAAATAGACAGATAATCTGTATTGTCTAATTTTTGCAAAAATCTTCCCGGTTTGTTTTTTTTTGAATCAGCCATTCTATAATTATTTGGGTTACAATATTTTTGTCAGTTCCGGTATGATTTCCAATGCATCCGCCTTAACATAATAATCACAATTGGACATGATTGCGGCATTTTCATCCGTATTGATGGCAATCACCATTCCTGCGGTCTTCATGCCGGCAAAATGCTGGATGGACCCGGATAGGCCACAGGCGATATAGACCCTGGGGCTTACCTTTTCACCGGTCTGCCCCACCTGCATTGCATAGGGCACCCAGCCTGAATCCACTGCCACACGCGAAGCTCCCACAGCAGCATTGAGCTTTTCTGCACATTTTGAAAGGAGGGTGAAATTCTCACCATTTTTCATTCCCCTCCCTCCGGCAATAATCACATCCGCCTCAACAAGATCAATATTTGCGTTCTTGTCAGCTTCACCTGTTTTAATAACCCTGAATCCTTTGGAAACAAGGTTTGTTCCGTCCGGTTTCAATTCCAATCTTTGACCCGATCCTTGGGCTGGCCCTTGAGCCTTTACCGGTTCAATTGCATTGGGTCTTACACCCAGAATCAGAACCTCCCCTGTAAGTTTTATCGTGGCAATGGTTTTGCCTGAATATTGGGATGTCTTGGCAAGATTTTGTTCAAGGTCAACATGAAAACAGTCCATGACCAAAGGCGCTTCAATCAGGGCTGCAATTCGCGGCAGAAGATCTTTGCCTATTGCGGTTGAAAGACCGAAAACCGCACAAATATTAAATTCTTTAATGGCATTTATGATGGCTTTTGCCCTGATCACCGGATTGTTCTGCTGGTCTGGTGAAAGCAAGACATCAATAATATTTGTTATGCCAAAAGATTCCAGATCCTGTTTCAGGGCTCTTGCATCTGCATCCATGACAAAGGCAAAAAGCTGCGTGTCATTGTCCCTTGCCAGGGTGATCATGCCAAAATTGGTCTCTTTGATTTTCCCGTTATCCGTTTCTATGATGATGCCGATATTTTTCATCATATGACCTTTGCTTCATCTTTAAGAATTTTTACAATTTTTTTTGCAACCTTACCTGCATCCCCTGTTATCTCCTTTGGCTTCCGGGTTTGCTCCAGGGGTTCAAGCTCAACAATGCTCATGCCGGCTGTTGAGGGTTTAATGTTCAGATCTGCAAAAATAATTTTTTTGACCGGCTTTTTCTTGGATTTAACTATATCGGGAAAGGTCGGGTATCTGGGGGTATTCAATCCCCTTCCAGCACCGATCACGCAGGGCAACGACATTTCATAGGTATTGGCAGTGCCGCCGGATAATTCACTTTCAACGATTACACTGCCCGCCTCAATATCCAGTTTGACCACATTTGTGGCAACAGGAAAATCCAATAGGGCTCCAATACGGAACATGGTCTGCATGCCTTCGGCATCAATGGATTCTTTGCCCGTAAAGATCAGCCCCGGGTTTGTTGTGTCCTGCTCAATGGCAGCCTTCAGGGCTTGTGCAGTTTCAATGCTGTCATGATTTTCATCACTTACAATCAGAATCCCCCTGTCAGCCCCCATGGCCAGGGCAGACCCAAGGGTTTTTTCTGCATTATCCTTTCCAAGGCAGACTGCAATAATTTCAGCACCGGGAAGATTATCTTTAATCCTGACGGCTTCGGTAACCGCATGTTCATCATAGGGATTTAAAAGAAAGGCTAGCTTTTCATTAATATGGTTTTTATCAACAAGGGTAATATGAGCTGCAGAATCAGGAACATGTTTAACACAGACATAGATTTGCATAAGTTTTCACCATTAAAAATTAACCTTTCTTTTTTTTACAAAACCTCTCTAACCATTTACGGAAAAGGAACTATTATAGTTGATTTCCCGTTTTCTTGAGAAAAAACCCACATCGGTTGACCTATCCGTATACTTGAACTTGTATTGGAAGGGCTCTTTATCATGGTCCAGGCCCTTTTCACAGGAATCAATCAACTCAGCCATCATGCGGCCGACAACCGGTGCATTTTTGTATTGGTTGCCGCTGGTGCCAATGGCCATGTAAAACCCGGGAAGATCAGACTTATCATAAACAGGAATCCAGTCATCAGAACAGTCATAAAGATCAACAACCCCTTTGGGCTGATTGGGTACCTGAAGGGTTGGAATCCGTTTGCCAAGCCTGTAGCACTGCGCTTTCCACTGTTCATCGGTCAGGACATTATCCTTGCCATGTCCGCCTTTACCGGCATAAAACTCATCAGGGTCAACCCATTCCTGGGGATCGCATTCCGGGTCCTCACTGCCGATGAGAAATGTATTCCCCACTTCCGGGCGTACATAACAGCCAATATCCCCATCAGACATGTGATACCCGTCTTTGAGATAATCATATTCATCCGGTGAAGGACAATACATAACTTCATGTCTTAAGGCCTTGGTTTTAATATTACAGCCTTCCCATACACCCTCAGCCATCTGGTTGATCAAAAACGAGTGAGGCCCGCCCACATTAACAACGATCCCTGCATCAATCTGTGTACCGTCTTTCAATGTAATACCGGCTGCTTTACCATTTTCGCTTCTGACATCAACCACCTCGGCATTAAAAATGAATTCAGCGCCTTTGGCTTCAGCTGCTCTCATGATATTATGGGCAGAAAGGGCAGGGTCATTCACATAACCGCCTTCAGGACAAAAAATAGCGCCTTCAACCACTTTGGTCGGCTCATCAAAAAACTTCGGGTCTTCAGGGCGTCTCACCGGCCAGAATTCATGGAGATCTGCCACCGGAACCATTGCTTTTATCTTATCATTATCCCATTCTTCGTACTGAACCCCCACTTCGTCATAATTTTTTTGAACTTTTTTCCAGTCATGTCCCTGGGATTTGATCAGGATTGATCCGGTGTTCATGTACTTGGCAAGGCCTTTTTCATCTGTTACATTGCCCAGATAATTTTTCCAGTCCAGCCAGTATTTAAAGCCTTCATAAGCCATTGCCACACCGTCGGCAGTAGAGTAATGGGCTCTTACAATGGCACAGGAACCGGCTGTTGAACCTTCCCCGGCATCCGGCAGCATATCAACATTAAGGGTTTTATATCCCATCTTGGATAATTCATAGGCAATGGGTGATCCGATGACACCAGCCCCAATGATAATTGCATCATATTTTTTGTTCATAATTTTATCTCCATACTATTAAATTTAATGGCTGATGCCATTTTTATAAGCTTTTAATCCAACTGGTGAATCTGCTTTCCCCTGCAGGTGTAAGCCCAAACTCTTCTCCTGCATGAAGGATGGAATGAATCATATCTCTTCCATATCCTCTTGAGCAGGTCAATACCAGTCCTGAATCGTCACCTGCCTTGCTCAATGTCACAATCTGACACGGCACATGGGAAAAAGGTCCCTGGAAAAGAAAGGGCGCCATTCTCTGTGGGTCCATAAAATCAAGTGCCGTCAATTTCTCACAAATTGAAAACACGTCTTTGCCGATCAAGGCCACACAGAGCGTTGATTCTGTCACATCTGTATACCCGGATTCACCCGGCATACTGACATCATCTTGTCCGGCAAGATTGAACAATGACACCTGGATGCCATTCATCCGGCTGGCAAGAATCCCGTTTTCAAGCAGACTTTTGCCCGGTACTTCCGGAAGTGTCATGCCAAATGGTGTAATGGCGGCAAGATTGGAATCCTGCAAATCAAACCTGGGTCTGTGGCTTACGTCAACCAGGTATGGCCCGTCTCCTTCACCACTATATTCCATAACGACTTCCCAGTTGTCTCTGTTTTCTGTTTTTAATGGCGTACTTTTAAAACCAACCGGGGAAACTCTTTGTATCTCTTTCATGATTTTTCCCTTACATTTTCATCCGTTTACCTTCAGGATCATAAAACGGCATTGCTACCACTTTTCCATAAATCCGATCATCGCCGCATTCATCTTCAAAAATCTCAAGCCGGGTATCGATTTTGGAAAGAGGTGCCTCGACCAGGGCCATACCCACTGCTTCGTTTAATGAAAAGCTGTCTCTTGCCGTACAGATATATCCCCTGACCTTATCATCCACGATCAGCGCGCCATCTCTGGGCGCCCGTCCATTGTTTTCCATCTTGAAACCAACCAGTTTAAGCCGGGTCTGATCGCTCTCGGCCTGACGCAGTGCTACAGCACCAACAGTTTTTGCTTCAGCCTTATTGCGGTCCCACAAAAATCCCAGGCCCAGATCCAGAAGATTGGTCCGTTGCTCAGATTCCGATCCCAGGATGACATGGCATTTTTCCATACGAAGCACGTTCTGGGCTTCAACTCCAAAATTTTGAATATTAAACTCTTTACCAGCTTCATTGAGCATGACCCAGACAGCCTTCATATACGAAGACGGCACATGCAGTTCATAGGAGAGCTCACCCACAAATCCCAGTCGCATGGCTCGGACCGGAATTGTATCCTGGATTTTAAATTCCTTGTATTCTGAGTACCCAAAGGCGTCATTGGAAACATCAATATCTACGATTTTTTCCAATACCTTCCTGGCATTGGGCCCGGACAGATTGATCACGCCCAATGAATCGGTAAGATTTACCAGGGCAAAATCCCATCCATCATACCGTGTATGATATCTGAGCCACTCAACGGTCTGTCCTGCCCGGCCGGTTGAGGTGGTAAAGTAATAATCATTCTCCCCCTGTTTAATGACAACACCATCATCAATCACGCAACCGTCATCATTGCACATGGCTGAGTATTTGATCCGTCCTTCCTTTATCTTGGACATGTCTGATACAAACACCCGCTGGAGTGTTTTTAATGCATCGGGTCCATGTATTCTGAACTTACCAAGGGTAGACCCATCCAGTATTCCGACATTGGATCTGACATTCTCAATCTCTTTCTTGCAGGATAAATCATTGGAAAAATAGCGGGCTCTCTGCCATACACCGATATTTCTAAAAATACTGCCGTCTTGTCTCTGCATCTCATCCATGGGGGTTATTTTAAACATCTTGTGGTTCACACCGGCATAGGTGGAGATCAGCGTGGGCACCAGCGGCGGCCGTACATTGGTGGGCCGGATGGAAATATCGGGCAATGCCTGGTATTTCGCCACATACAGGGGCAGGTTATGCCCCGGGATTCCGCCCTGTCCAGGCCCTAAGCCCGTCGCTGTAAACCGCTTGATCAGTTCGGGCACATCAAACCCCTTTTCAATGGCCTGTTTGATATTTTTAATGGTGGCATCTTCATCAAAACAGATAAAACTCTTACGGCCTTTAATCGGTGCAGTAACCAGTTTTGTTCCCCGAACCGGTCCGGGAAGATTTTCAAGGGCTTTTTTGGCGTCCCCGATTTCCCCCAAAATAGAATCGGTCGAACAATTTTCACAGTCAAAGGCAGCCTTTAACCCCGCAAGTGTTCCGGATGCTTCAATGGATAAGGAATCATTCAGTCCCAGGATACGCCCTGCGGCATGCATTTTTTCAGGCAGTTTATCCGGCAGGAAAAAACCGGTATAATTATCATACTTGAGTGTCCCCTGCGCCACAGTAATATGACCGGTGACAGGTGTCATACCGGCAGATGCCACAATAAGATCACAGAAAAAAGTTTTGGAAATCTGTCCGTCAACACTTGAAAGGGTGACTTTCTTTACAATTTTTGCCCCGTGGGCTTTTGCAGCCACCCACCCTTTAAGTAATACGATTTTTTTATCTGCAATTATTTTGAGCAACCGGGGATCCTGACCATCTTCCCTGATATCAGCAATACACGAAATGGTAAGGCCAAGATCATGGAGTTCCAGGGCCGCTTCAAGACCCAGGTCATGACCAATGCTGAAAACAGCTTTTTTACCGGGCAGCTGCCCATAGGTTTTAGCCATACGCAAGGCACAGGCAATCTGCATGACACCCGGTCTTTCATTATTGTCAAAAATCAAGGGTCTTTCAATACATCCGGCAGCGGCCACAACACTTTTGGCTCTTATCTCAATATAGCGCTGGTCAAAGACATCTTCTTTTTTTCCAATCTGAAACCCGGTTACCAAATTATTATTATAAGTTCCCACAACAGACGTATGGGTGAACAATCGTATATTATCCTGTGCTTCCACTTCTTTTGCAAGGTGCCGGGCTCTGTCATGAAGTGTATGTCGATCTTTATACGCCATTGACCTGTATTCAAAAAAACCGCCCAGCCAGGGACGGGCTTCCATGAGGATGACCCGGAGCCCTTTTTCAGCGGCAGACAAAGCAGCCATCATTCCGGCAGGTCCGCCGCCAATGACGCAGACATCTGTGTTCAAAAAGATTTCATCAAACTTACCGGGCATTTCATAATCAGGGCTGATTTTGCCAAGCCCGGCAGCTTTCCTGATCTGCTTCATGGCAATGGGCCAGACCTTTGCAGGCTTGTGCATGACATTATAATAAAATCCTGCCGGCATCATCCAGTCCATTTTGTCAAGAAACCCCATCATGTCATTTTCTGCAGACCCTTTAACGTTCTGCTCTTTGATCACCATGCCATCTTCAAGCAGGGTATTTTCACACCTGACATTGGGAACCCCGTCCACTTCCATGCAGGTATTGCTGCATTCGCCGTCAAGGCTGTAAAGCCCTCTGGGTCTGTGATATTTCAAACTTCTGCCGAATATTCTTACCCCATTGGCAAAAAGAGCGCTGGCAACTGTGTCACCTTTTACGCCATAGTGTTTTTTCCCTTTATAGATAAAGGCAAGTTTTTGAGCCGTATCGATTTTCAATGTCGGCAGATGATTAAACCGGTTCATCATTTTTGCCCTCCTGATTTTACCTTAGGCACGGACAGAATGTCGGGGGCATCTTGAGGGCGCATGAAATATTAAGATATGTTAATCCTAAACCTCTGTAGAAAAACTTTAATTACTATTAATTACTAATATTGTCAAAAATAGTA
>NZ_JAIOSW010000379.1 GCF_021107415.1 Desulfobacula sp. | reverse complement strand
TTTCATTATCGGGTTGCTGGTCTGGCTGAAAAACAGCCTGCCCGGGATATCAAAGCCTGAAACATATAAGTAAAAAGGTAGGAAGAACACATGGGTGATCTATTAAGTCTGTTTATTAATTCAGTATTTATCGGTAATATTCTTCTGGCCTATTTTCTGGGCATGTGTTCCTTTATCGCGGTCTCAAAGAATATCGAGACAGCGATTGGTTTAGGATTTGCCGTCATTTTTGTTCTGACCGTGACAAGTCCTGTCAACTGGATCATCTATCACGGACTGCTTGCCCCGGGGGCATTGTCCTGGGCAGGTTTCTCCGACCTTGATTTAAGCTTTTTAAAATTCATCACCTTTATTGCCGTCATTGCCGCTATTGTCCAGGCTGTTGAAATGATTATTGATAAGTACTCGCCCCTGCTTTATGCAACCCTGGGGGTATTTTTACCCTTAATCGCGGTTAATTGTGCCATCCTTGGAACTTCCCTGTTCATAGTGGAAAGAAACTATACATTTATCGAATCCATTATCTTTGGAGCAGGCTCCGGAACCGGCTGGATGCTGGCGATTGTATCCATGGCGGCCATAAGAAAAAAGACCCAATATGCAAATGTCCCCAAAGGACTTGAAGGATTTGGCATCACCATGATTATAGCGGGTCTCATGGCCATGACATTTATGATGTTCTCAGGGATCACCCTTTAAATATTTAAGGAGAACTAAAATTGTTATACATCTTAAGCATATTGGTTTTTTCAGGGGTGATTTTGATCCTGGTCACAGTGCTCCTCTTTGTTGAATCAAGGGTCGCCGGCAAGGATGAATTTGAGCTCACAATTAATGGGAATAAAGATGAAAAGCTTAAAATTTCCGGCAATCCATCCCTCTTATCAGCTTTATCGCAAAAGGATATTTTCCTGCCCTCTGCCTGTGGCGGCTCAGGCTCATGCGGCATGTGCAAGTGTGAAGTTATTGAAGGCGGCGGCAGTATCCTGCCCACAGAACTTGCGCATCTCACAAGAAAAGACAAACTTGCCAACAAGCGTTTGTCCTGCCAGCTTAAAATAAAAGATAACCTGGAAATTAAACTCCCTGAATCCATATTCGGAATAAAAAAAATCGATGCTGTTGTGGTATCCAATCATAACGTTGCCACCTTTATCAAAGAACTGGTCATCAGACCTGAAACCTCCATTGATTTCAAAGCCGGTGCCTATATCCAGATTGATGTGCCTGAATATGATCTGATCTTTAAAGACTTTCATATTGAAAGCAAATATGTGAGTGAATGGAAAAAATACAATCTTTTGGAACTCATCGCAAAGGGAATTAAACCGGGGTTCCGGGCATACTCCCTTGCCAACCCGCCCCATGATAATGACATTATGATGATGAATGTCAGGATTGCAACGCCTCCGCCAGGGACACAGGGTCTCCCGCCAGGATTCGGATCTTCCTACATCTTTGGCCTTAAGCCTGGGGACAAGGTTGCCATCAGCGGTCCCTACGGAGATTTTATGGCCAGGGATACAAATAATGAAATGTGTTTTGTCGGTGGTGGTGCGGGCATGGCTCCTTTAAGAAGCCATATCCTCCATCAACTTGACGGGATCAATTCAAAGCGGAAAATCTCTTTCTGGTATGGCGCCAGATCCAAAAAAGAGATGTTTTACGACGATATTTTCAGGGATCTTGAAAAAAGATATGATAACTTCACCTATCGCGTTGCCTTTTCAAACCCTGAAAAAGAAGACCACTGGGATGGCCTGACCGGCTTTATCCACACCCATCTGTGTGATTCCTATCTTTGCAAACATGAAGATCCCACAGAGATAGAATACTATCTTTGCGGTCCTCCCCCCATGATCGATGCCATTATCAACGGGCTGTATGACCTCGGGGTTGAAGACGACATGATCTTTTATGATAAGTTTTAAAAAATTACGAACCTGCGCACCTTGATAAATTAATTTAAATGATTGCGGATTTATTTTCTCTATGATCGGAAATTACTGTCAAACCTCTCTATATGTACATGGAATGTTATCACTGCTTATCTTAAATCCATTGTGCCATATGATGATGCTGTTCCCAGCGCCAGTATTGCAGTTCAGACCTATGGGGCTTGTAGTTCCAATATAGCTTGAAATCAGATGACCTAATCCATGCAGACTCAACGGAAGGAAACCTAAGTGCCAAGAAATTTTCTGCTCAGCCGGTCAAAATGGTTGAGCAGTTGAGTTTTTCTGATCTTAACCAGTCCATTTGGTTTGCCCGAGGATGACCATTCTATAATTTTTTTTACTTCTGTTTTCACGGATGTAACTTCTTCTTGCCAGCCGCCTTTGCTAAGGACGCTGTACCACAGGCGAAATGTTTGAGCATATAATTTGTCGGAAACATCTGCGAGAACAGGGTTACCTGCTGAATCATGAATGATGTCCCTTAAGGATATGTCTATTTTGGTCAGGGCTTTTGGATCTTTCTTGTCAAACAGGTTGTTGCAGGCATGAAGAAGATCCTTGAGCTGGTTGCAATGTTTGGAAGAAAACTGGCTTTCTGCAAGGCTGGCTTCAAAAGACTCGATCTCGAATCTGACTTGATAGATATTCATGATCCGGCTGAATTCAACCTCTGTGATCATGCTCCCTGTCCGGGGGATTACTCTTATGAACTGTTCCCACTCCAGACGGTTGAGTATATCTTTGATCGGAGACCGGCTGACGCCAAATTCTTCGGCCAGGATCTTCTCGTTCAGAATCTGCCCAGGCTGATATTCCAAATATAGAATCCGCTTCCGTATAGTTTTATAAACTGTATCTTTCATTTTAAATATCCGAATAGAAGTAATAGAGTTTGTGATATTTCATTGACAAGCCACATTGATTTGGTACTTAACCCACTTTCATCATAAATTCAAGGATTTTCAAATAATTTGGTTCACCTTGCAAAAAAATTGAAATAAAAAAAGGCTTTTTTATCAAAATAAGGCTTGACAGCTTGGTATGTCATTGATTAGACTACTGGTTATATTAATGATATATCAATAAGTCTATTATTGAAATTTTGTAAAAGGTTCATTGATATACCATATGATGACCGGAAAATTTTTTATAAAGAAAGGAGGATGGATTGTAATAGCAACTGCACAAGAGAAATTTGGATAATTGAAATTCTATTCTAAAAGGGGGACGACAATATGCAAAAAGGGGAAAAACCAGTTATTAAACCTACATTTGTAATGGCTTTAATGCCAATTGTTTTAACGATGGCTCTTATGATGCTTCAACTTTTCATTTTTCAAGATTTTACACCTCATATTCCACTTGCCCTAGGAATTATGATTACAGGTGCAATGGCTTGGAAATGGGGTTTTAAGTGGCGTGATATGGAGTCAGGGTTGTTTAGTGTAGTCGCCGTCGCTTTGCCGTCCATCGCTATCTTGATGACGGTTGGTATGATAATCGGTGTTTGGATTTTAAGCGGAACAGTTCCTGTTCTAATCTATTATGGGCTTGCGATTTTAAGTCCTGGTATTTTTCTGGTTGCAGGCTGCTTGGTGTGTGCTTTGATTTCACTTTCAACAGGAACATCCTGGGGAACTGTTGGAACTGTAGGCTTGGCACTTGTCGGAATAGGTGAGGGTCTTGGTATTCCTATGTGTTTTACTGGTGGGGCAGTGGTTTCAGGTGCTTTTTTTGGCGATAAAATGTCTCCACTATCAGATACCACAAACCTTTCGCCTGCTGTTTGTGGTACAGATTTATGGAGCCACATAAAAGGAATGGTGCCAACAACACTGCCATCTATGATCATTGCTCTAATAATTTATGGCTTTATCGGCATGAAATATTCCGGCGGGACAATACAGGGTGATTCTGTTGCTATAATCAGTGCAGAACTTCAAAAAAACTTCTATCTTTCCTGGTGGCTTTTGTTGCCTCCACTTGTTGTTGTTGTGCTTGCAATGAAAAAATATCCTGCACTGCCTTCTATTTTTGCAGGTGTTGTTGTAGGTGGTATTATTGCGATGATTGCTCAGGATGTTTCTCTTCACGATGTTTTTAATGCTATGCAAAGTGGCTATAAAAGTCAGACAGGAATTGCTACTGTCGATAAATTATTAAGCAAAGGCGGAATTCAATCTATGACCTGGACAATCACGCTTATGATGATAGCACTCGGTTTTGGTGGTATATTAGAAAAAACGCACTGTTTGGAAGTTATTTTACAGAGAGTTATGAAAGTTGCAAAGGGTAGATTTGGATTAATTGTATCAAGCACTTTTGCTGCTGTTGGAACAAATGCAGTAACAGGCGATATTTATCTTGCCATTGCTCTTCCGGGAAGAATGTTTGCACCAGCATATCGCGGGCAAGGACTTTCAACAACCAACCTTTCGCGCTCTATTGAAGATGGTGGAACTTTGGTGTCGCCTTTAATTCCCTGGAATGTTGGTGGCGCTTTTGTTGCAGGAACCTTAGGTATTCCAACTCTTGTTTATGCACCTTTTGCATTTGCGTGTTGGATATCTCCACTGCTTGATCTTTTGTGGGCGGCAACTGGATTTTTTGTTCCTAGGGCAACCGATGAAGAAAAACAGCGTTGGAAAGATATGGATGAGATGATCATAACACCAGAAGATTTTAAAACGATGACGCATTAAATATGGGAGAAATGAATTATGTTTAAAAACATTCTAATACCAATTGATATTGCTAAAGAAAGTTCATGGAAATCCATTTTCCCTGTTGCCGTTTCAGAGGCAAAAAACTATAATGCTAAACTGAGCATTTTGACTGTATTAGACCTTGATTTTGTAAATATGATGACTTCCATGCAGCTTGATTTTGGTATTAAAGCTTATGCTGAACCGAAAAATTTTCGTGAAAAATATATTAATAAAGCCAAGGAACATCTTCAAAATTTAATAAAAAGAGAGATACCAAATGATATTAAAACAGAGCCTATTGTAAAGGGCGGAAAAGTTCATAGTGAAATTATTCTTACCTCAAAAGAGGTTGGAGCGGACCTTATAATTATTAAGGCATCTCATGAGTCAAAGATAAAAGAGTATTTTCTTGGAGTTAACTCTTCTCAGGTTACACGTTATGCAAAATGTTCTGTTCTGTTAATTCGTTCATAACTTGTTGTTTTTTTGTTAAGTTTTAGAGGCTTTATTTTATAACAAAAATAGGAGATAAAAAATATGAAAAATTTTGTTAAATCAATTATTCTTGCAATTTTTATGATTGCTCTTTTGCAACCAGCATATGCCAAATCACAACAAAAACTAACAGTTGTTTCCTGGGGTGGTGCTTTCACAAAAAGTCAAATGCTTGCACAAGTTTTGCCGTATGAAAAAAAAACAGGGATTCAGATAGAGGTTATAAATTATGACGGCAGTTTAAAAGATATAAGGGCTCAGGTTTTATCATATAATACAAAATGGGATTTAGTTGATATGTATTTGCCGGATATAATAATAGCCAGCAAAGAAGGATTACTAGAAAAAATAGATATTGCCTCGCTTCCATCCGCACCTGACGGAACGCCTTCTAAAAAAGATTTTTTAGAAGGGACGCTGATGAATTATGGGGTTGGCAACACAGTTTCATCAAATGTGATTGTTTATAAAAACAACAAGTTCAAAAAAGAGGTTCCCAAAACAGTGG
Source organism: Desulfobacula sp. (assembly GCF_021107415.1). Next base: position 7,420 of record NZ_JAIOSW010000379.1, on the reverse strand, counting down.
TAGATTTTTTTGATACAAAAAAATTTCCAGGCAAAAGAGGTTTGAGAAGTTCTGCAAGAATTAATTTAGAGTGGGCTTTAATTGCTGATGGTGTTCCCATGAATAAAATTTATGAAACACTTTCAACTGATAATGGCGTTGAAAGGGCTTTTACAAAGCTTGATACAATCAAAAAGCACATTGTTTGGTGGCAAGGTGGAGCAGAACCTGTTGAGCTTTTAGAAAATGAAAAAGTTGTAATGTCTTCTGCTTGGAATGGACGTATTCAATCGGCCATAGACATTGGCAAAGAGATGACGATCATTTGGGACGGTCAAATTTGGGAGTTTGATTTGTGGTGCATTCCTAAGAGAACTCGAAACAAAAATAAAAAAGAAATAATGGATTTCCTTAAATTCATCACAGATTCACAACGTCTTGCCGATGTTACAAAATATATTGCATATGGTCCTGCGCGAAAATCTTCCGCTGCTTTAATCTCTTCAAAAATCAAGAAAAATCTACCTACATTTTCTGAAAACAGCAAACACACCCTAAAGCTTGATGGTAAATGGTGGGCAGAAAACCAAGACAAAATGGACAAGAAATTTATTCATTGGAAAAATATAAAAAGTTTATCTTTTGGTGGTGGCTTAAGACCATAAAAAGATTTAGGTAGAGATGCGATTAATCGCATCTCTACCTCTCCGTTGCAAGCTTGGCTCACAAAGCGGGGTCAATGGTTTTTAAAACCATATTTTTAAGCTCCTTATTCCATTTTTAATGTTGTCAGAATTTTCTGAATACCGTATAACTGTTTTCCATTATGTTTTCGTATTGCATTACCTATTTTGTGATTGGTTTAATTTTACAGTGTTGCATAAAAATCAGTAACAACAGAAGTGGCAGGGAGATTGCATGCATTATCCTCAAAAAATCAGTCAAATTATTAGTCAAAAAGAATTGTTATTCTACATCTCTTTTTTCTCTCTAATATGCCTGATCATATCCTCATGTTTTGTACTGGAAACAAGCAGGGCCACTGATGGATCAAAAAATTTATATATCCTTAATGATCAAATCGAACCATCTAAGATTAACGGAACAATAGAAGAATATATTCAGCGAATTTTGGGTAATTATAATACGGATGCCTTCTATCAAGACCTGACAATCAGGTCTCCATACGATGAAAGCATCTTCCCGCCTGAAATTGCTGCCCCGAACTTTAAGTGGGAAAAAACAAATACTGCTGTTGACAAATGGTTGTTAATCGTCTCATTCCATAAAAAAAAGAAATTATTTTATATAATGTGCAGCAGATCAAACTGGACTCCGGACAAAAAGACCTGGAAATTGATGAAACATAATTCTTTGGAAGCTCCCGCTCAAATAACAATATTAGGTGTAACATCAGCCCCTTCCAATGAAGTAGCTTCAAAGGGTATAGTCAACATATCAATTTCGAATGACCCGGTGGATGCATCAATTATGTTCAGGCGAGTTTATCCGAGTTTTGATTATGCAAGCCGGCATCCTGAACAAATACAATGGGTCCTTGGGGATATTTCCTCTTATAAAGACCCTTCTTTGATCATGTCAAAACAGCCTGTCTGCGGCAGTTGCCATAGTTTTTCACAGGACGGTACGCTCATCGGAATGGACATGGATTATAAAAATGATAAGGGTGCTTATCTTTTTACCAGCGTTCGCGAAAATATCGAACTAAAGGATCAGGACTTTATAAGCTGGAACGATTTTCAAAGGATGGACGGCCTTAAAAACACAGGGTTGTATTCACGCATATCGCCTGATGGAAGGCACATTGCAAGTACGGTAAATGAGATATTGTTTTTAATTAAAATTCCAGACCTGTATTTTTCCCAGCTTTTTTTCCCTTTGCAAGGCAGCCTGGCTGTTTATTCAAGTAACAATAAAAAGGTTGCCACATTGCCAGGAGCGGACCTTAGCGATTTTATCCAGACCGATCCTTCCTGGAGTCCGGATGGAAATCACATTCTGTTCTCCCGCGCCCCTTCAAAAATGGATTTATTCTGGAATCTTGGCGGCAAGACAGTATTTTCCGTCGAGAACGCCGATATTGACCGGCTTAATAAACAATATCCGATTAAGTTTGATATCTATCGCATTCCTTTCAATAATGGAAAAGGCGGGCTTGCCGAACCTCTCCCGGGTGCAAGCAACAATGGCAAAAGCAATTATTATCCCAGGTATTCACCCGACGGCAAATGGATCGTATTCACTCAAAGTGAGTCCGGTCTGGTAATACAACAAGACAGCAAACTGTTTATCATGCCTGCTGCCGGAGGAAAAGCAAAGAAAATGAGTTGTAATCTGAGCCGGGTTAATTCCTGGCATACATGGTCTCCAAACAGTAAATGGATAGCATTTGTATCAAAGGAAAATACACCGTTTACCGAGCTCTTCTTAACCCATATTGACGAACAGGGGAACGACAGTCCTTCTATTTTACTCAAACGGTTTAATAAGACCGGCTATGCTATAAATGTACCGGAGTTTGCGAATATGTCTTCAAAGGCCATTAAAAAAATTACCTTGAAAGGCAAATAATGAATCAATATCAAACGAAGGCAACATGAACCCGGGGATTCAAAAAAAACAGAAAAAAACAGCCTATGCACATCTTTTCAGGCTTTCCCACTGGTTACTGGGTGTCGGCATGCTTTTGCTTATCCTTACCGGCTATGGCATACATTCAGTCAGTATGCCTGCCTGGGCGATATTTGAACGCTACCCATCCTTTTACCCGGGTATGCGGATGATACACTGGCACAAGATTATCGGAATTATTTTTGCGCCTGCCTCGATCATTGCTTTGATATATTTTTTCCCTAAGCTAAAAAAAATAAAGCTGTCCAATCTGAGACGTATCGCGACAATCATGTTGCTTGGTGCAGGTGTTGCCTGCGTTATGACCAGTCTGGGGCTTATCTATACAAATATTCCTGCGTGGCTCTACCACCTTTGCAGGTTTATACATGCTGTCAGCGGTATGATCATCGCCCCTGTTTCAATCCTTATACATATCTATCTGGCTTTATTTAGATATTTCCCTTTGCTTATTCAATCCTTTGCTCCCATAAGGCAAGCCAAATGGTTCCAGGTTGTCTGGCTATTGATCGGCTTGATTGTTTCATGGGGCATTTTTACACGGTTTGTAAGTATCCACTCAGATTCCAGCATGCTTACCGCGTTGAAAATTGAAAATACGGTTTTTGAAGCACGTCAGATGGATTCTCTTCCCTGGGAAAAGGCTGATCAGATGAAGGTAAAGCTTGTTAATGGTGTCGGCTATGACTTTGGAGTAACGGAGGCGACTCTCTGGCCCCTCTATAATGATGAGCATATCTTTATGAAAATACAATGGAAAGATGATGTCTATAATCGGAACTACCGTCCCTGGATTAAAAATGAATCAGGATGGGTGCAATTGAACCCGGGGGGAGCTGATGAAGTGATATACAATGAGGATAAAATAGCCCTGGTATTTCCGATAAATAAAGATAGTGAATTTCAGCGATACGGTTGTGCGGTTTATTGCCATAACAATCAGAAAACCGGTCGTGGACAACACTGGACAGCCAAAAATAATCCGGTTGATATATGGCACTGGAAATCAGTAAGAATGGATCCCATCGGATATGTTGATGATAAATATTGGTTGGGAACCGATGATATATCCATGGATAAAGAGGCCCGCCATGGTGATCCGGGAGATCCAGGTTATGCCAACAATAGAATAAAAGGCATATCCCACCCCATGATGTTGCCGGCAGCTCTTGACGCGGTTAAACTAGGTGCATTGTTTCAATCCAGGGCCGTTATCTATACGAAAACTGCCGATAAAAAATTTCCAAGGGGGTATGCAGTACCGGGAGTAGTGATTTATGATGCCAAAGGGGACAGGGCTGATATCAGGTGCTATTCAACCTATGAAAATAATAGATGGACGTTACGAATCATGAGAAAACTCAATACAGGAAGTGTTTATGATGTTATCTTTAAGCCAGGTCATAAATATGATTTTACGATAGCAGCCTTTGACCATAACGCAAATCGACATTCTTACAATCATCAGGTTTACAGTCTTTATTTTGAAGAGTAATATATTACCTTTATTGGCATTTTTAAATAGGAGAGAATTTTATGATTAGAACTTTTTTTTTAAAACCCCTTAATGTGGCCATTGTCCTGGTATTGATATTAATCCTTTGTGGAAGTTGTTCTGTGAAGCAGGATAGAAAACGAGGGCCCCATGTGGAGGGTGGTGCAAGTGGGATTGAGTTCATGAATCTATTTGATTTGAACAAGGACGGAAAAATATCACATGATGAATGGGAAGAGGTCAAGCCATCCACCCAATACCGTGGAAAACGCTGGCCTCTGTATGATAAGAACTCTGATTGGGCCATCACGATAAATGAAGTGCCGTTAAAAGAGGGCGAGTCGGAACCAGCTCCGCCCAAAGAAAAAAAATTCAAGGTCACTTCAAAACAGATTGTGTTCATTGCAAAATATGATAAAGATAAAGACCTGAAAATTTCAAAAAAAGAATATAAAGGTTTGAATTTTTCTCAGTTTGATAAAAATGGTGACGGATTTATTGAGCCGCACGAAGCCCCCAGAGATTAAACTTGGGCGTTTTGGGTAACAAATTGCATCATCTGTTATATGTTCCAATTATTTAGAAAGGAGAAAAATAAAATGAAAAAGAATTTATTAAATAAAATATTTTTAACTGCCGTGATCTCTGCATTGTTACTCATTTTCAGCCCGGGCGGTTTTGCCCAGGAGGCTGCAAAACCTGACGAAGGGGATGGTGAGGCGCCTGATATTGAATATGAAGTTAATATCAATCAAATTGCGTTCATCGTAAAATATGATACGGACGGGAATGGGAAAGTAGATACTAAAGAGTTCATAGGAAAACATTTCAAAAACATGGATAAAAATGGTGATGGATTTATCGAACCGCATGAGGCGCCTGAAGGCCAAACAGCATATTGAGTGCTTTGCATTTGCAGAGTTCTATATTCAAAAAGGAGTCTGAAGCATGAAAAAACTTATCATCAACTTTGATGGCACTGGAAATGAACCCGGTGATGCTGAAGAAAAAAAGAAAGATGGTGTGGCTAAGGATGAAAATATCTCCAATATTTTAAAAATTCATCTGTTTGCCGGGGGAAATATTGAAAACTCAGCTGTTTCCTTTGAAGACCAGATGTCTTTTTACTATCCCGGTGTTGGTGTAAGAGGCAATATTTTCAAACGATTGTGGCGATCCGCCTTTGCGGCTAAAGCACCAGAGGTCATCATGGAAGAAGCCATGAATGATCTTGAACGTATTTACAAAAAAAATGACAGACTGTATATTTTCGGATTCAGCCGAGGCGCCGCTATTGCCAGACTCTTTGCGAGCAGATTAGCAAAAAACGGCCTTCAAACCGCCACTGGAATTATAGATAAAAACCCTGTAATCTCCTTTCTTGGCGTTTTTGATACAGTGGCTGCATTTGGCAAGCCCAATCTGAATAAAAATACCCGCCCGGTTTCCGATGTTGTATTTGAAAACGGCACTATCAGCCCCATAATCAGAAATGCATACCACCTGGTTGCCATTGATGAGAACCGGCTGGCATTCAGGCCCACACTAATGAATAATGAAAGCCGTGTGAATGAAATCTGGTTTCCAGGGGTTCACAGTGATGTGGGCGGCGGTTACAACCGGGACGGCTTATCTGACAATACCCTTTCTTACATGTTGAAAAAAGCAAAATTATTCGGATTGAATTTTTATGAAAAGGCTGAAAATATTCCTAAAGAAAATCTTAAAGGCAAAGACCATCAAAATAAAGACATCACCATTGAGGTGAGTGATATTGAGATTAACCCCAATATCAAAGAAGACATCCATTACCATACCGAAAAATGGAGAAATTTGATTAACTCAATGGCACCAAGGGATGCGACGATTATCAAAGATAATATCCCCTGTAATATACCCTACAAAGTACATATTTCTGCCCGGAAAAAAATAAAAACCGTACCCGGATATGATCCCGTCGTGTTAATGGATGAACTTTATGAATTTATTGATTAACAAAAATTAATTTAAAACAACGGACGTGTATAATGACAATCCAGTTTCTTGGAAAAACATTGAAAAGCCCGATGGTTCTTGCTTCAGGGATTCTTGGGAACAGCAAGGACATTCTTGAAAGAGTCCATGAAAACGGCTGCGGCCTTGTGACCATGAAATCCATCGGCCCTGAACCCAGGGACGGGCATAAAAACCCTACGGTGATTGATCTGGGTCACGGCATGATCAATGCCGTGGGACTGCCGTCTCCCGGATATTTGAATATGGGAAATGAATGGAAGGATCTTGAAAAAAGAGACTTTCCCTTAATTGCAAGCATTTACGGCGGGTCTGTCAGAGAATACCAGATGGTTGCAGAATTTGTATCGTCAAAAAAACCGGATTTCATCGAGATTAACATCTCTTGCCCCAACTCTGAAAAACACGGTATGATATTCGGGGTCAACCCGCAATCTTCCCATGATGTTGTTTCTGCCGTTAAAAAAGCAATCAATGTTCCGCTCATTGTAAAACTGACCCCCCAGGCCCTGGATATCGGTGACATTGCCAGAGCCTGTGAGGATGCAGGGGCCAATGCCATCTGTGCCATCAACACGGTGGGACCGGGGATGGTGATTGATATTGAGTCCAAAATGCCGGTGCTGGCCTTTAAAAAAGGAGGACTTTCCGGCCCCATGATAAAGCCTGTTGCCATCCGGTGTGTCTTTGACATTTACAAAGCCGTAAAAATTCCCATCATCGGGCTTGGCGGTATTACTACGGGAAAAGACGCCATTGAGATGATGATGGCAGGTGCAAGCCTTGTGGGGATCGGAAGTGCGGTTCGATACAGGGGAATTGATGTGTTTCAAAAAGTCACCCTGGAAATGGAATCCTGGCTTTCAGATCATAACTACAGTATAGAAGATATTAAAGGGGCTGCCCATAAGGAAGAATAATGATGAACACGATTACCGATCAGAAACATATCATGCTGAGGGTTGAAGAAAAACAAGTTGAAAGCCGGGAATTTGCCACCCTGTTTTTTAATTATGCCCTGCCCTTCAAACCCGGCCAGTTCATCATGGTCTGGATTCCGGGTATTGATGAAAAGCCTTATACCATTTCCTATCATTCACGAGACCGATTTGCCATCACCATTGAGGCCAAAGGACTCTTTTCCCAAAAAGCTATTACCCTGGGAAAGGGTGATCTGATGGGAATCCGGGGACCTTTTGGTAATGGGTTTGATATTAAATCACACGATACGGTTGCCGTTGTAGCCGGTGGTTGTGGTATGGCACCTTTGGCCACGCTGGT
>NZ_JAIOSW010000516.1 GCF_021107415.1 Desulfobacula sp. | reverse complement strand
TTTTTTCGTATGGCGGTTTCAAATTCCATGAAATTAAATCCCACAGATCCATCGCCGGTGATAAGGCATACCCGGCAGTCAGGATTCAAAATTTTAGCTGCATTTGCATAGGGCACCCCTACTGCCAGAGACCCAAAAACACCATAATCCAGATATCTTCCCGGATGGGTCATGGTTCGGGTCATTCCCATCCATGTGGTGGTATCGCCACCGTCTGCCACGACAATATCTGTCTTTTGGTTCATAAATTCATTGATTTCCCTGGCAAGACGCAACGGATGGATAGGTATGTTCTCAGACTGCCAGTCCTTTTGAGACATATCCTTGCCCTCCTTGTGGGCAGTGGAAAGCTTTTCAATCCAGGGGACAAATCTTGATGTTAAGTCCTTCCCAAGTCTACTATCAACAAGCTGATTGCATGCATAGAGGAACCCTTTTACATCACTGACAATAGGCAGGTCAATGGTTCTGTTCCTGCCGATTTCTTCGGGCTCAATATCCACCTGCACCATTTTTGCTGCCGGGTTAAAAATGTCACCGAATAAATAATAAAGACCAATCCGGGATCCGAGAACAATAATCAGGTCCGTCTCAATATAGGCGGCAAACCCACAGCCCGGACGTATAACAATCGACCCTTCAAAACATAAAGGGTGATCATCGGATACCACCCCCCGACCGGACAGGGAGGTAAACAATGGCATACCTGTTTTTTCAATAAATTCTTTCAGTTCAGCTTCAGCATGCGACTGCCAGACACCGGTTCCTGCAATTACCACCGGGTTTTTGGCATTTTGAATCATCTCAATTAATTGAGTAGCTTTTGCAGGATCGGCCGGATTTGAAACTACGTTTGTACTGGTATATTTTACCGCATCTTTTTGAACCGGTGTGTTTAATACATCAACGGGAAACTCAAGATAAACCGGTCCCGGCCTACCGCTCTGGGCAATCCTGAAGGCCATATCAACATATTCATTGATCCGTTCTGTTTTCTGGCAGACCAGAGTCTTCTTCACCATAGGTTTGATCACTGCCTCCTGGGGTATATCATGGAGATCCAGCTTTTCCTTGTTATCGAGCCCCACACAGCCTGCAATCAATATAAGGGGAGTGTTTGAAAAATGGGCGCTGGCGACCCCGGTCAACGCGTTGATGAATCCGGGACCTGCCGTTACCATGGCAACCCCTGGCTTTCGTGTCAGTTTGCCCCAGGCTTCCGCCATAAATGCGGCAGACTGTTCATGCCGGGTATCAAAAATTTTTACATCAGAGCCTTCAAGATACTGATAAATAGGTGTAATATGACCACCGCTCAACGAGAAAACAGTACCCACTTTTCTTTCAATCAAAGCCTGAGCAACCAGTTCTGCCCCTGTTATTGTTTCTGTCATATCTTTAAGTTCCCCCTTCTTTTTAAAAATAGTAAAAAAATTGTTATATTAACTATCTCTTTTCATATCAATCCGCAACTTTTACAATTCCATTAACTGACCCCCGCAAATATTCAATGCCTGACCCGTGACATAGGAAGATGCGCCCGATGCCAGGAACAAAGCCATGTCGGCAACTTCTTGCGGTAATCCGATCCGTCCTGCGGGAATGGTTTCACACATTTTTTGTTCCTGTTCCTCAACACTGGTATTAAAAAACTGCGCCTCCAGTCCAAACCGCCATTTTTCAAGATCCGTCATAATCTGTCCCGGACAGATGGCATTTACTCTGATATTAAGCCCTGCAAGCTCTTTGGCCATCACCTTGGTCAACATGATCACCCCTGCCTTGGATACAGAATAGGCCCCGTTGAAAAGTGCCGGAACCTTACCTGCCCGTGACGCAATATTGATGATATTCCCACCTTTTTCCTGCATCATGGGAACGATGGCTTTAGACATCCGGAACACACCATGAAGATTGACATCAATGGTTTTCATCCAGGCAGTTTCATCATAGGTGTGAATCCCATTGGGTACGCCAAATGTAGCCCCTGCATTGTTGCATAAAATATCCACACCATCAAATTTCTCCCGGATAGTCGACACCATATTCTGGATGGTCTCCATGTCGGTCACATCAACATTGACAACTAATGTATCTACATCGTACTCGTCTTGCAGCTCCTGACCGATCACCACCATATCATCCATGGAACCGGTTTTCACATCTGCATCCAGATCTTTTTCATTCCCATAATCTGCAATGATGATATCACAGCCTTTAGATGCAAATTTTTTAGCAATGGCATAGCCAATCCCGGTTTTTTTACCGGAGCCGGTTACCAGTGCTATTTTCCCTTTTAAATATTTATCCATTATCTTCCCCCTTAAAAATTTTTATTTAAGACTGTGAACAAGCTTTTGAACACTATAATCATAGAGCTGTTCATGGCTTTCATTTTCAAGAATAGTCCTTTCAAGCTTTTTAAAATGAATCAATCCATGGAGAGTCCCCCAGAACATGATTGAAAATTTGCCTGGATCTTCTTCATTAAAAAATCCCTGTTGAACCCCGTCAGCAACAATATCCCGAATCACCACCAGAAGTTTATGGCCTGACATATCAATTTGATTTTTCAGATTTGATTCAAAAAAAACGATTGGAGAAGACAAAAAATAATTAATAATATCAAAATAACTTTTTTGTTCTTCACTGAAATTGTAATAGGCCTTTGCAATCCGTGATAATTTTTCTTCATGATCAATATCTTTTTTAAAAATCTGAAGAATTGTGGAATAAAGAAGTGCCACACCCTCTTTTTGCAGTGCGATAAAAATCTGTTCTTTATTCTTATAATAAAAATAAATGGTACCGACACCCAGTTCTGCCTGTTTTGCAATTTTGCTGATAGAAATGCTATCGATCCCGGTGGAGAAGAGCAGTGTTCTGGCTGCATCCAGAATTTGATTTCTTCGCACTTGCTTTTCTAATGCTTTTCTTTCTTTTACTCCCATCGCCAACCCTTTTTAAATTTAGTTTTGGTGCTTTGGGAAACGTTCAAAAAATATTGATTCATTTTTCGAACGTCGTTCTATTATTGACATATATTCTAGAAATAGCTTTGTCAATAAATAATTTAATATTGTGAAAAACTGATAGATGATGGGTTGGGAAACAGCAATAAAAATATTCTGGGGGACCTACCCCGCCGTCTTAAGCTGATCCAGGTTTTTAACTAAATTTGCAGGTTGAAATTTTTTTGTTGTTTCATCAAATAAGAGTTTTGAGGCCGCATATGTATTGTCGTGGGTATAAAAAATCCATGCGTCATCTTTAAAAATACGTTGAAAAACCTGTTTTTTTTCATCAATCAAGCGTTCAGGAAACCGATCATATCCCATGGTAATGGGAAGATTGATCCAGGCATGACCCGGCGCGATATCCCCTGCAAAAAGCATTTTATGTCCCTGGGTTTGAATGTAGGACAATATCATTCCCGGTGTATGCCCATGGCTTTCAATGAATTCAATTTCAAGTTCACCAAAAATCAAGATATCTTTATCTTTTATAAGCTTTAGCCGGTTGCTCTCTTCAAGCAGGTTTGCAAGCCCGGGAATAAAGGAGGCCTTATCCCTCATATGCGGAGAACGTGACCGCTCAAAATTTGTTTTTCCTGCCATAAATTGTGCATTCGGAAAAAGAAGTTCGAGATCTTTCCGCCCCTCTTCCCATTCCTTTAAAAGGCCGCCTGCATGATCAAAATGAAGATGGGAAAGAATCACATGGGTGATATCTTCATGAGCCAGCCCTTTTTTGCCCAAAGATTCCAAAAGCACATGATGGCTTTCAACAATCTGAAACCTTTTTTTCATATCAGGAGACAGGTAGGCACCGGCACCTGTTTCAAACAAAATCCTATGGTCCGGCATTTCAATTAGAAGGGCTCTTGATCCGATAGTGATCATATTGCGATCATCAGGCTGCATCCAACGACTCCAGAGGGCTTTGGGGGCGTTGCCGAACATGGCGCCGCCATCAAGCTTCATATCGTTTCCTTTTAATGCTGAAAATCGCAACAATGATTTTCCCATAGTTACGATAACCTGATATGCTGTTTTTCCACATCAATATTTTGCCGGTACAAAATGGCAACATGGCCGATCATGCCTGCAATATGGGATTGAGTGGTTTTTGCAATCTCTTTTATCAAAGCATTTTTTTGATCTTTTTCTTTAAAATCGTTGAATTTTACTTTGATAAGCTCACTGGCTTCCAGGGCTTGGTCAATCTCTCCTATCAATGCCTCGGTAATGCCTTTCTGACCGACAA
>NZ_JAIOSW010000272.1 GCF_021107415.1 Desulfobacula sp. | reverse complement strand
CGTACAGCTAAACTTGCAACTATAAATAAAGAATTATACCAAGAAATAAAAGACCGAAAACAAGTCGAAAAGGAACGAGAACAATTGATAAAAAAATTACGGCAAGCACTTGAGAACATTAAAACGCTAAGCGGTTTGATTCCTATCTGCTCCAGCTGTAAAAAAATAAGGGATGACAAGGGGTTCTGGAAACAAATAGACGTATACATCCAAAAACATTCTGATGCAAAATTCAGCCATGGTATTTGCCCTGAATGTTCAGAAAAACTCTATGGCAAAGAAGACTGGTATATTGAAATGAAAAAAGAGGAGAGCCAAAATGAATAATGGCCATATTTTGGTCTCAATAATCCTCTTTGAAAGTTCTGAATATCAAATCTCCTTGCAAATATGGGTTGATCCCGGCAATGTTCAATGATTCAATTATGTAATAATGAATTGATTAGAAAATCTTCAGTAAAGGTATTTTTATAAATTTATTTACCCCCCCCCTTACGACTTGCCTGTCATTGCAATTTATTGGCCGCCAGTGTATATCATGTACCAAAAGATAAATGATATAAAGGGGTTGAAAAATTATATGGGGGGACCGCATAAAGTCAGGCAGATGATGAAGGCCGAAAGAGAGATGGCCAGGCGACGGTTCAGGCGGCAAAGAAACAGGAATTATCTTGCTAAACCCGGTATTCATGACTGTGTGATTGTGCTGGACCATTTAAAGCCAACCTATAATATTGGAAAAATTTTCAGAAGTGCCGATGCCTTTGGGGTCCGTGAAATCCACCTGGTCGGTATTGATTTTTTTGATCCGGGTCCGGGCATGGGGGCTTTTAAATGGGTTCCAGCCATATTTCACAGCAACTTTCATTCTTGCTATACAAACCTGATTAACAAAGGCTATCTGCCGTTTATCCTGGAGCCCGGAAAAGGTGAGTCCATTACCAAAACAGCCCTGCCCCTTAAAAGTGCCTTTATCTTTGGTCATGAAGAATTCGGGATCAGCTTTGAACCCGACCTGTTTCCACAAATCAGGCGGCTGACCATTCCCCAGTTTGGGAAATCCCAAAGCCTGAATGTAAGTGTGGCAGCCTCTATAATTTTATATGAATATATCCGGCAGCATGGAATAATTGACAAAAAACCCCCGGGTCCTAAAATCATGGAAAATTTAAAAGGATTGAAAAACTATTTATGAAAACAAAAAAGGTAATTAACCATATTGTCCAATGGCTTGATACCTATCTTGACAAATCCAGCTTAGCAGGGTTCACCATTGGTGTTTCAGGCGGTATTGATTCTGCTGTTACCTCGTGCCTGTGTGCAAAAACCGGCAAACCTGTTCTTGCACTGAATATGCCCATCTACCAGGCAAAAGACCAGGTATCCAGAGCGTCTGCCCATATTGCATGGCTCAAAAAAAACTTTGATAATGTTAACGGTGTTGATCTTGAGCTTTCCTCTGTTTTTGATCAAATAAAAAAAATATTCCCTGCCCATATTCAGGATGGCCTGACCATGGCCAACACCCGTGCGAGACTCCGTATGCTGACCTTATATGCCTTTTCTTCCAATCATAAAATGCTGGTGGCAGGAACCGGCAATAAAGTTGAAGATTTTGGGGTAGGTTTTTATACCAAGTATGGGGATGGCGGCGTGGATATCTCCCCCATTGCAGATCTCATGAAAACTCAAGTTTATGCCCTGGGCAAAGACCTGGGTATCATGGAAGATATCCTGACAGCAGCTCCGACAGACGGGCTATGGGGAGACGACCGGACCGATGAAAGCCAGATAGGTGCCAGTTACGCAGAACTGGAATGGGCCATGCAGTATCTGGATTCTAGCCAAAAGGAATCCTTGAATGAGAGACAAAAAAAAATCCTTTCCATTTATAAAAAATTTCATGCCGCCAATCAGCATAAAATGGCCCCTATACCGGTATGCCGTATTCCAGAGGATTTAAAAAAATAACCAACCCGCTTCTTTGGAAATCTTGGCAAATGCGAGTATAATTAGAATTGTTTTTAATTGGAATGATCAGAAAAAACGTAAGGGATCAAAAAAACAAAACAGGCGACCAGAAAAAAGCTTCCGCCTAAAAACCCAATCCAGTCTCCGGATCGGAGACTGGAAGCCATAAAGAACAGGGCGGATACGATAAACAGTATCCACCCCATTATTTGACAGGTTTTTTCAAATTTTTTAAAATTTTTCGCTTCCATCCGATACCCTATCGCCCACAAATGAATGGGTTATAATAACTTTTCAATACCTATTTAATACCAATATCCTTTGGCCGGACCATGATCCCGTCCCTGGTATAATCGGAATAAAAAAGCATCCAATGGTCATTGGGAGAATCTCCAGAAACCAGGATGGTTTTTTTAATTTATTTTATCTGTCCTATTTAATCCACCGCGGTTTAATGAACTTACTATCCTTGTAAGGTGTCAGTGGTGGATCTGCAAACAGGGTTACCAGCTCACCGTTCTGTACCTGGTAGTGAACTATGGGAGCGCCGGGTTGTGCATGCAGGGTATTATTTTCACCCCATGTAATGTCACCCATTAACCCCTTATAAGGTACGTTTTTGAGATGCTTATTGACTGCCTTGAAATCATAAGCATCACCTGCAGCTTTAGCAGCTTCGGCCCAGGCCATGAAACTCGTATAGGTGATAAAGGATCCTACCCCAAGATCATGTTTGTATCGTTTTTTATACTTGTCCAGCCATGCCTGTGCTTCGGCAGTGGGTGCTGCAGGTGTCGGTACACCTGCGGGCATCTGACCCAGAACACCATCGGCTTTCCTGCCCAGGGTGCCGACGACCTCAAGGGGGGTAATACTCCAGCCCAGACTGATAATTGTATTGGTGGGTTTTTTTAAGAATTGACGGACAAAGGTAATGGGTTCCTGTGAGGCTGCTATTTCAAAGTGAATAACCGCCGGTTTGATCCTTCGTATTTTGGTTAAAATAGGTCCCCACTCATTGGTACCATAAGGAACGATCTCATGAAGCGCTACTTCCCACCCGATTTCTTTAAACCGTTTGGCCATAACTTCCCCGATTTCCCCTCCCCAGGCGTCATCCGTATTGATGAGCACGACCTTTTTATTGGGATAATCATAGGGTAATTTCTGCAATGCGTTAAACACACTGCCCCCCTGATCCGCTGCAACATCGGTCATAAAGTAAGTATTATAATATTTCCCCGGATCTTGTCTGAACACATCAACCGATGCCTGGGAGCCATCATCAATAAAAAAGGGCACATCGTATTTTCCATACGCCCTGACATCCGCTCCAGCACCGGCCCAACCCGCAACCACAACTGCAACTTTCTTTTGGGCCATCAGATAATCAGCACCCTGCATAACCACTTCAGGTGCAAAATCCTGATTGTCAAACATAACAATCTCAAGTTGTTTGCCTAACAAACCACCTGCTGCGTTGATCTCATCCACAGCCATTTCAACGCCTTTAAAATAGTTATCTCCGGAACCGGCATAATCTCCGGTCAAAGAGAACGCACAACCCACCTTAACGGTATCTGCAGCAATTGCCCATGATCCCAATACCATGCAGGTTCCAACAACCAGCGACATCAAACCAATTTTTTTCATTTTAATCCTTCCTTTTTATAAGTTAAAAATGCTCACAAGAAATCCCATACCATCCTTAAGGGCTTGATTCGTGTGTTTCATTCCTGTGTTTCAATTGTTCTGTTCTCTTTTTTTGTCATTCTGAAGACAGAGAATTTTCG
>NZ_JAIOSW010000170.1 GCF_021107415.1 Desulfobacula sp. | reverse complement strand
TTTATTTTAACAAAAAAGCCGCAGGCAGCAAAAGCCTGCGGCTTTTCTGTTTTAGGCTGTCGGCTTTTGGATGAAACCTGGCAAAGGAAAAGTCATGAAACAGACCTATGATGTAAATGTAAAAGAGTTCAAACCCCTTATTTCACCCGCATCCATTAAAGAAGAACTCCCGGTAACAGATGATGTTGCCAAAACTGTGATCAACGGACGTCGTGATATTGAAAATATTTTACAGAAAAAAGATGATCGACTCCTTGTAATTGCAGGGCCCTGCTCAATCCATGACACAGATGCCGCCCTTGAATATGCCCGGAAAATGAAACGATTAAGAGATGAGGTTAAAGAAAAAATCAATTTGATTATGAGGGTATATTTTGAAAAACCCAGAACAACGATTGGATGGAAAGGGTTAATCAATGATCCATTTCTTGATGCTTCCTACAATATTAATGAAGGATTAAAAAAGGCCAGATCCCTGTTGATTGAAATTAACAAAATGGGACTTCCCACAGCCACAGAAATTCTATATCCCATCATTCCGCAGTATATTGCCGGCCTTTTAACCTGGGTGGCCATTGGTGCAAGAACAACAGAATCCCAGACCCACCGTGAAATGGCCAGTGGCCTTTCCATGCCGGTTGGATTTAAAAACAGCACGGATGGAAGTCTTGATGCTGCCATCAACGCCATGATGGCGGCAGGCGCACCCCAGCATTTTCTCGGGATTGATCCGCAAGGGTATTCTTCAATGGTCAGCACCACGGGAAACCCCTTCGGGCATATTGTTCTTCGAGGTGGTCCCCACCCGAATTACGATCCGATCTCCCTGGGTAAAGCTCAGGAAAAACTTAAAATAAAAAATCTTCTGGATGCAATAATGATAGACTGCTCCCATGATAACTCGGGACAAAAGCACGAAGGGCAGTCTTTTGTATTTAAAAGTGCTCTGGATCAGCGAATTGAAGGAAATACCAGCATTATTGGATTAATGCTTGAAAGCAATCTGTTTGAAGGCAACCAGAAATGCAATGGAAATTCCAAAACGCTAAAATATGGGGTTTCCATAACAGATGAATGTATCTCATGGGAAACCACAAAAGCCCTGGTACGTTGCGCCCATGAAAAATTATAAAATAGCAGATTATAACAATGAAAACATCTTCATTTGAAAAAAGAGTGAAAAGAAGAATTATCGGCAGGGAGCATCGCTTTTTTGCTGTTTGTTCACCCGGATTGAAAACAATATGCCGAAATGAAATGCTTGCATCAGGATTTCCTGAAGATAACATTAGGGTCATCCAGGGGGGTATTGAATTTAAAAGCAAACCTGAAACATGTATGCAATTCAATCTTAATTTAAGGAGCCCTTTAAAAATTTTGATGCGGATCAACCAGTTTAAGGCAGATTCTTTCAGAAAACTTGAAAAAAAAATAGACGCTATTGACTGGATACTCTATCTGCCGCAAAATTCTAGTCCCAACTTTAATGTTACCAGTAAAAAATCAAGGTTATACCATTCCGATGCCATTGCGCAGCGGTGTGAAAAAATTATTCTAAATCAATTGAGTTCGGGCTTTACTTCATCTGCAAAAAACAAATCAAATCAGACGATTTATATCAGGGCTGTTCATGATGATTTTACCATCTCTCTAGACAGCACTGGAGAGCTTCTATTTAAAAGAGGTATCAAACAAAAAGTCAGCAAAGCACCGCTGAGAGAAAATTTGGCCTTTGCCATGCTTTTCTGGACCCAATTTTCCAAAGACGATATATTGATCGATCCCATGTGCGGATCAGGCACGTTCTCCCTTGAAGCTGCCATGATGAAAACCAAGGTGCCACCAGGATTTTTCAGATCTTTTGCATTTGAAAACTGGCCGGGATTCAGCCCCAAGACATATGCTTATCTTAAAAAACAGGCCAAAAAGAAATTGCTGCCATTCTCAGAAAAACAGATTTTTGCATCTGATATTGATGATACAGCATTAGCTGCACTGGAACAAAATATTTCAAATCATGATTTTTGTCATATCATAGATACCTCAAAAAAGGACTTTTTTTCCATCAATTCTTCCATGATATCTCCAGGGAAAAAAGGGGTGGTGCTGTTAAATCCGCCTTATGGAAAAAGACTCGGGAAAAAAACCAACACCCAATCCTTTTATCGTGAAATTGGGAAAAAGCTGGCAGCTGACTTTAAAGGATGGCGTGTGGGTATCATTCTTCCGTCAAGACCCTGCAAATTCTATCTTGAACTAAAACTTGAGTTAAAGCCCATTTATCACGGGGGGCTCGATATCTTTGCCGGTATTGGTATGGTCTGATGAACGGTTTAAAAGATATCATTGGTTTATCACTTCTATTTTTATTTTTTGCAAGTCATTCCATGGCAATGGATAATATTGACAATCAAATTTATGCATCACTTTTAAAAAAGCATGTCATTAATAATAGAGTCAACTATGATGGATTTAAAAAGAATGAGCAACTGCTGGATGAGTATCTGGCCATCCTGAACCGGGCCGATGTCAAATCTCTCTCAGGAAACAAGCTCTTCGCCTTTTATATCAATGCCTATAATGCATTCACCATAAAACTTATATTAACAAAATATCCCGGCATTAATTCCATTAAAGAAATCGGAAATTTTTTTTCCAATCCCTGGAGCAAAAAATTCATCTTGCTGCAGGGAAGAACCGTATCTCTTGATCATATCGAGCATGATATCCTTCGGCCAAAATTTAAAGACCCACGGGTTCACTTTGCCATAAACTGTGCCTCTAAGAGCTGTCCGCCTCTTCGGAATGAGCCCTATGAAGGTAAAACTCTGGAAAATCAGCTGGACGATCAGGCAAGAAAATTTATCAATGATAAAAAAAATAATTTTATCAAAGAAGACACTCTTTTTACCAGCAAAATTTTCAAGTGGTTTAAGGAAGATTTTTCCAACAACCCACTCCTGTTCATTAAACGGCATGCCTCCAAAGAGTTAAAAGAAAAGCTCAATTCAGCAGGAAACAATATTAAAATCTATTACCTGGATTATGACTGGTCATTAAACAGGTAGGGGTGATTCATCCAACCAGTTTTCCAAAGCGTTTTAATATCCTGAGTGCCATTGGAGTGGGTTCTATTTTATCCAGAATTTCAGACAAGATAAGACCTGATTCTTTGATCATGGTTTCCATATTTTCTGCATAGGCAGCCATGATCCTGTCATCATATTCCGGGTGGAACTGGACCCCCCAGACTGACTGACCGATCCTGAAGGCATGGTTGGGTTCAAAAGAATTTTTAGCTATCCGCACAGCAGTATCCGGCAATCGAACAACCGTCTGAGAATGACAGACATGGACTGTAAAAGTTTTCGGCAATCCTTTGAAAAGCTTATCTGATGCACCTTCCTGCACAAGCTCAATCCGGGTGGTGCCGATTTCAAGTCCCCCGGCATGGTAATCCACAACCCCGCCCATGGCTTTGGCAAGCAGTTGATGGCCATAACAGATGCCAAAGATGGGTATATCAGACTGGATGAGGTCCGGGACCCATTGTTCAATTGCCACACTCCAGGAAAAATTTTGGGTCACCATGGCGTGGGAACCTGCAATCACAACGCCCTTGCACACTTCAACAGCGGGCAGGGTTTCGCCTTTTGTGACATCCACCACCTGGATATTTTCTTTACCGATACTTAAACCTTGAGAAATCCAGTCCTCAAAATCTCCCAACGGCCCTGCAATAGCCGGAAAGGTGTCTCCTGTTTTTATAATAACAAGTTTTCTCATACTCAATCCAAATAATTAAATCAGCTATACCTTAAATATATGAATCGCCTGTTTTAAATCCTTTGCAAGACTTGCCAGTTCATCGGCCTGAACCTGAATCTCCTTTATACCGTGTGCAGAGGCTTTCACCGATTCATTGGACTTGCTCACATAATCCAAGACGCTCTCAATACCCATAGTGGTTATTTTTACATCTTTTTGAATCAGATCAGATTCATTTGAAGTGGCATCAATATTGATCGCCACCTGCTGGACGGCATCGATATTCTCTTTTGCCTTGATATTCAAATCTTTTGCATTCTCAGCCGTTACACTGATGTTTGAGGAGATATCGTTGGTCACAGTGGTCTGTTCTTCCACAGAAGAGGCAATAGCAAACATGATCTGATCAATATCTGCAATCACCTTTACAATGGACTGGATAACTTCAACCGCTTTATTTGTATGTTCCTGCATCCCTAAAATTTTTGAGCGAATAACATTTGCAGATGTTTCTGTTTGATTGGCCAATTCTTTTACTTCATTGGCAACAACAAAAAACCCTTTCCCTGCATCTCCGGCGCCGGCAGCTTCAATGGCAGCATTTAAAGATAAAAGATGGGTTTGTGATGCAATTCTCTGAATAATTTCAATGATTTCGCCAATCTCTTTTGCAGACCCACTCAGTTGATTCATAATCATAGATGTCTCTTCGGCCTGTTTAGACGCGTTCTGTGTAACAATTGCCCCTTTATTTGAATTCTGAGCCGTTTCGTTAAAGGATGCATACATCTGCTCAATGGCGCAGGCAGCAGATGTTGTTGAGTTTGATACAGAATCAATTTTAACCCCGACCGAGGACGTATTGTTTGAAACACTCTCGGTGAAACCGGCAATATTATCGAGCTGTGAATTGATTTTATCTGTTGCAGACAGGATATTTCTCATATGTTTGGAAATACTCCGGGTTTCCCTATTTGCATTTTCCGAGTTGTTTTCCATCTCTTTTGACGAATCTTTTAGATCATATGCAATGGTCAACAGCCGTGAAGATAATTCGGCAATCGTCGATGAGGTCTGAATTAATTTTTTGATTAACGCACCAAGATCTTTTACCGCTCCCCGCATGGACTCTGCCATGGCTCCAATCTCATCATTGTTTTTATATTCAAGTGTTGCGGAAAGATTGCCCGCCCCCAGCTCCTTTGCAAAATCAGCCACCTGCTTAATCGGTTTTAATAATTTCCGGGTGAAAAAAATCGAAATTAAAATAAAACAAACAGATGCAAACAGGATAATACCAATGGAAACCCCCAGCCCTTTTTTAATTTTTTCAAGTAAAAGCTTTTCCTTTTCAAGGGCGATATCTTTAATGTCATCATTATAGATGCCTGTGGCAATTATCCACTGCCATTTTGGAATTTTTTTAAAATATGTTAATTTTTCACCCGACACCCCTTTTAAATACGGTTTTTCCCATTGGTAAGTAATAAATCCATGTTTCTCAGTCTTTGATCTCTCAATCATTTCTTTAATAATATATTTCCCGTCAGGGGATTGAAGATTCATCTGGCTGACACCGACCAGATCCGGCCTTTCGGGGTGAACAATGAACCGGCCCTGTTCATTAAAAACAAAAAAATAATTTTTCTTTTGTTTTCCAAACCGCATGGCAGTGATTGCTTTAATGGCATAATTGTGAAAATTAGTGGTTTCCAGGACAGCGGAAGCATTATCTGTCAACTCAACCAGTTTTTCTTTTCTCTCTTCATAAATAATACGATAGAGTTCATCTTGATTGATTTTTTTCATGTCTGATAAAGAAAAAAACGAACTTAAAAAAACAATCAGGAGTGTGGATAATATTGCAGTTAAAACAAGTATGCTGATTTTTGTTGCAATACCGAAGTTTGTGCTCACTGTTTTCTCCTTTTTAATTTCCAAATAACCAATGGGTTATAGATACTTTTATTATCCACATTCCTATATGTCAAGAAAATCAGGGGATTTGCAACTACATCCTAAAATATAGTCTTGATATTCTACATTTGATTAAATTAACGGGCCTTGCTCCTGTGATCCTTCCCAAAAAAAATGGATGATTCTAAAATAAACATGGCTTTTGTATCTATTTCTATTTAAACTCCCAAAAGCTGGACTCGGGCTGGAATGATGAATTTCCTGGAGATAAATATGATTAAAATATTAATGGTTGGAATGGGAGGCTTTGCAGGATCTATCTGCCGGTATATTATCAGTGATTTATCCCACAAACTGTTTAATGATCCTTTTTTTCCTTATGGGACAATTACGGTCAATGTAATTGGATGTCTTTTCATCGGCTTATTAGGCGGATTATCTGAGACAAGACAAATATTCACTCCTGAAATTCGGGCATTGATTCTCATCGGATTCCTGGGAGGATTCACAACTTTTTCAACGTTTGGATATGAAATATTCACGGTTGCCCGGGATGGACAATTTGTTGCAGCGCTGACAAACCTTATCCTTCACCTTATCCTTGGTTTCGGTTCTGTATGGCTTGGGTTTTCCATGTCTAAACTATTATAAAAGCTTACAAATGACTAACTTTACAGGACGCACCATATGAATGATTCAAACAGGCAAACACATCTTTTTTCAGCCCGGGTTTACTATGAAGATACAGACCATTCCGGGGTTGTCTACCATGCAAACTATTTAAAATTTTTTGAACGGGCCAGAGAAGATATCATTGGTATCGACACACTTGCCGATATGTGGCATCAGCAGGAAATCGGTTTTGCCGTTTATAAAATAAATTTGGGTTACCACGACGGAGCAGTTTTCGGGGATCTTCTGGATATCAAAACAACATGGAAAAAAGAAGGAGATTACAGGGTTATCTTTTTTCATGAAGCCTGGCGGCCGGATGCAGCAAAGCCGGCCGTTACCTGTACACTGGAACTTGTCTGCCTGGGACCGAACAAAAAATTGATGCCGATCCCGGACCTCGACTTTCTCGTTTAAAAATAGAAAATAATATAAAAATTATGGTTCATACCTTGACCTGTACTGATTTGCTCTGAAGATGCCGCCTCTTATATCTGGCTTTTTTCTTTTTTGTGGAAGAGGCTTTTCTAACCTCCTGAAGCGCCTTGCTGGCAAATTCGGGATTATCTTCAACATTGAATTGTTCTATCGTTTTTAAACTGCGGCTGTCTGCCAGGACTGCCCTGCCGAGAGGTGTCCGGCTAATGACCGTGGTCCATCCTTCTTTGGCACCGATTCCACCAAAAGAAATGTCTGCAAACTCTGCAGAATAGTCTGCGCAATAATGACAGGCATACCGTTTCATGGATTCCATATCCTCAAGCTCAACCGTTCTTTTATCACCGGATTTCAAGGTGATGATCAGCTTGTCCTTCAGGTTGATGCTGATAACATCATCCCATGAGATACCGGCAATGCCGGCAAGTTTCTGCTGCTCCTTGATACCGAAAGTATAATTTCCGGAACAAAAAAGTCCAAAGCATATTTTTATGGAATCTGATGGTATCAGATTTAACACCTGCATTTTGCGTAAGGATTTAATCTGGCAGGGAGTTCCGACCAAAGCAACTCTTTTCAACCCTTTTTTGATCATGGGATCAAACTCCTCAATGGTTGAAAAAATCATGTATTCATCACTAAACCGTTTCATCCCATGAGAAGTATCAAAAAAAAGTCCAGCCGAACCCAATATATCTTCCCTGGTGGTCGCCAGAAAAGGCTGGCGCTGAAATTTACCCACTGATCGGGTGACAATAGCGCCATCTATTCTGTTCCGGTCAAAAAGATGCAGCAAAAGGGCAGTCACGGCACCACCATCGGTTGCCCTTTTTCTCACCTGTGCATCAGATGCCCTGACAACCGTAGTTTCGATAACCCTTCCCATGGGCTCGCTCCAGGCAGCCTGACGTTTTGTTTCTTCATCCAGATCATTAATCCCGGGGCAAATGGAATAACAAAGGCCGCATTCAATACATTTTTCCATATCGCTGTAAACAGGCTTACCGTTTTTATCAATTTCAAGCGCCCCGTAGTTGATGGCAGTACAAAAAGCCACACAGCCACCGCACCGGTAACAAAGTCCCGGCTTTTGCACCTCCTGTACCAGATTAAAGAATGTTTTCATAACTCCTTTTCCTTATTTAAGCCCGACCAATGCCAGATCATCTCCCAGGTATTTGCGTTCATTCTTCCCCAGAACACCCATTGACAGACATAAAATTGTCCATAAATGCAGGGTCTTAAACCCTGCCTGATAATAATGACTTAAATCCAGTATCTGGCTGTGACAAGTATTACAGGGGGTGATACAATAAGCAGCTTCGGTCTCAAGGATCTGTTCAAGCTTAATCTTCCCGTAAGAAAGCCTTTCTTCTTTGAAATCAGACAGGATAGCACCTCCACCTCCACCACAGCAATAATTATTGGAACGGCTTGGAACCATATCAATAAAATTTTCCTCTCCCACAGCTTCCTTCACCACAAATCTAAGTTCCTCGGCAATAAAATCTCCGTAACTGTTCCTCACCAGTTGACAGGGATCTTGAAGTGTGAACTTGATTTTTAGATCCTGGTTCCAGTCAGAACTCACCTTAAGTCTACCTTGGCGTATCCAGTCAGCATAATATTCAACAATGCTTTTAACCTCAAATGTTTGAGATATGTTGAATTTTTCAAGCCCCTGTCTCACTGCAAAAAAATCATGCCCGCATTCCGTATTCAACAATACTTTACAGCCTAATCGCTCAACGACACCAGCCTTTTTCCTGATAATTTTTTCCCATGCCCCATCATCGGCAAGGAGAAACCCAAAATTTTCCGCTGCCCATCCCTGCGACCCATATGTCCAGTCTGCTTCGGCAAGATGCAAAATTTTCCACAGGGGAGCCATCTCCAGTGGTTCTGTTAACGGCATACTTGAATTCTGGTTTAAAAAAAACCTGGCATTTTTTTTATCCATGGGGACCTTCAGCTCTTCAAACCCCTGCTGTGTTTGCCTTACCTCATCAACAACATCCTCAACAATAAATTTCCAGTCCTCAACGCTGATTCCCATACCGGAGCAGGTATTATTTTTAAGTGCTCTTACACAATTATCTACAATACCTTTCGGTCTTTTTTCCTTTGGCCACTGGCTTCGAACGGCAAAAACCAGTTGTGGAATATCAATCTTCATGGGGCAGACATGAACGCAACGATTACATATAGTGCACATCCATACCCAGTCATTGGTCATGATCTCTTCATCCAGGCCTAAAGAAATCATTCGGACAAATTTTCTAGGGTCCATTCCGGAAAGACCGCTGGCCGGGCATCCGGATGAACAGGCACCGCAGGTAAAACATGAATTCAGGTTCTCCCCTTCCGGCAACATGGACAAAATAAGATCCTTGAGGATAGTCTTACTTCCAATACCTAACTCAACGGGAACGACGCTTATGACGTCATCTTCAACGCTTAAATTATTTTGATCAATTGCTGTCATTTAAGTTGCCTGTCCTGATCATCTATTTTAAATTTTCCTTTTATAAGGGCCCAGTCTTTTTATTCTCCGGGTAAAACTTGTAACCACTTGAGCAAAAACCGATGCTTCTGCCGAAGATATCCATTGAAGCTCAAAGCGCCTGGGATCAACACCGATATCCCCAAGAACCATTGATATCACATCCGCTCTTGCAACAGCTTTTGTATTTCCCTCAACATAATGACATGCGCCGGGGTGGCAGCCCAAAATTATAACGCCGTCCGCTCCTGCAGAAAAAGCTTTCATGACAAGATCAGGATGGACCATACCCGAACACATCACTCTTATGGGACGTAAATTCGGAGGATATTGAAGTCTTGCAACACCGGCAAGATCTGCACCTGTATAAGAACACCAATTACATAAAAATCCTATGATAACAGGTTCAAAGCGACTTGTCATAACACCGGCTCCAAAAAATTGGTTTGTCTTCTCATGGGCATTTTTTTTTTATTGGGCCTCCATTAACCGCTGCACGTACTTGTGCCGTAAGCTGTTCTAAAGTAAATCCATGGACCACAATTCCTTCATTGGGACATGTAGCAGCACAAAGACCACAACCCTGACATAAGGCCGGATCAGTTACGACCCGGACTATGGGTTGTTTGTTTTGTTTTTGGGTCTTCATCACTGATATGGCATGGAAAGGACATACATCTACACAAAGGGCACACCCATCACAATTGTCTGTAACAAATGCTTTAATGGCGTCCAATTCAATCTCTTCTTGTAACAGCAGTGCTGACACTCTGAATGCCGCTGCCCTGGCCTGTTCAATCGACTCGTCCAGGGGTTTGGGATCGTTGCAGATACCGGCAAGAAACAGACCTGCCACAGACAGATCTACCGGCTTGAGTTTGGGATGGGCTCCATTGAAAAACCCGTCTGAATTAAGAGAGAACTTAAAAATATCTGCAAGATGCTTATTATCATGGGCAACGACCCCTGTTGCCAGCGCAAGATAATCCGCTGTAATCCTGATCGGGCGGCGGGCAATGGGATCAAATACATCAATGGTTAAAAAATCGGATGTTTTTTTAACCATTGGTTTTCTTATGGTTTCATACCGGATAAACATTACTCCAAGACCCCTTGCTTCTTTGTAATATTCCTCCCACTCGCCATAGGTTCTGATTTCCCTGTAAAGGATATAGACCTTGATGTTTGGATTAATCTGTTTTAACTCAATTGCAGCCTTTACGGAATGGATACAGCATATTCTGCTGCAATAAGGTCTTTTGGGCTCCCTGGAACCCACACACTGGATAAATACAACACTTTGGGTCTTATTGACTTCACCGGGATGGTAAAGCACCTTTCTGTCAAACTCCATCTGGGTCATTACCCTTGGTTCACATCCATAAAGATACTCTTCAGGGATGGCTTCTTTACCGCCTGTAGCCACGATTGCAGCACCAAAGTGTATTGGTTTCATTTCCCCGTCAATATTGACAAGACCCTGAAAATTCCCAATAGATCCTGAAACCGATTCCAAACTTGCTTTTCTGTAAACAATAATTTTTTTATTTTGATCCACCCTGGTGATAAGATCTTCAAGCATAGGGCCTACTATTTCTCCCTTGAAACAGGTTTCAAGGTTTAATGCATTGCCCCCCAGGGTATCGCTTTTTTCAATAAGTATAGTTTCAATTCCCAGCCGGGCAAGGGTAAGAGCACTGTCAAGACCCACAAGGCCGCCCCCCACGACAAGGGCTTTTTGAATAACTTTTATCCGGGCCTGCTTAAGCGGATAATTATGGACTACCTTGGCTATTGCCATCCGAACCTGGTCTTTTGCCTTTCGGGTCGCACTCTTTGAATCTTGTTGATGTACCCAGGAATTTTGATTCCTGATATTGGCCATCTCCACCATAAACCCGTTTAATTGCGCTGTTTTCAATGTTTCCTGAAACATATGCTCATGAGTTCGGGGGGTACAGGCAGCAATAACAATCCGATTCAGATTAAATTCATGAATCTTCTGAATAATGCTTTCCTGAGCATCGGCGGAACAGGAAAAAAGATTGTTTTCAACATATGCCACATGCGGCAGCCTGGCTGTAGACGAGACAACCTGATCAACATCAACAATACCCGCAATATTTACGCCGCATGAACAGACAAACACCCCCACCGAAGGTTTCTCGTCAAGAATATCCCGTTCATCGGGAAAGGTTTTTATTTTTGCAAGAGATCCTCTCTTATCTGCCAGCAGTCTTGCCGCAGAGGCTGCTGATGCAGAGGCCTGCACAACCGATCTTGAAATCGCCTTGGGGGATTGAAATGCACCGATCACATAGACCCCTTCCCGGCTGCTTTCTATGGGCTCGAAACACGAAGTGTATGCAAAATGATGCTGATCAAGCTTAATACCAAACAGCCCGGCAAGGACGATAGCATCCACTGGTGCTTCAAATCCAATTGAGAGTACAGCCATATCAAAAAACTCAGTCATCATCTCACCGTGTTCGGTCATATATCTCATCCGGACACCAGTGCCGTCTTTCCCGGGTTCTATTGTGTGGGGAAATGCTCTTACAAATCTGATCTTCTCTTCTTTTGCCCTTTCAAAAAACTTTTCAGATTCCTTGCCATGACTTCTTAAATCCATAAAAAATATGGTCCGGTCAAGCGTTTGGCCTTTAGTATGTTCCAAAGACGACATACTTTGCTTGACTGCGGACATGCAGCAGATATTAGAGCAATATGAATTTCCGCAATCATTATGGTTTCGTGATCCCACACACTGCAACCAGGCTATTTTATGCGGCTCAGTGTTATCCGACGGCCTGAGGAGACAGCCTTTATTCGGTCCGCCGATCGAAAGAAGGCGCTCATATTCCAAACTCGTCACCACATCCTTGATATGATATCCGAAAAAATCATGTTTGGAAGGATCAAAGGGTTTAAACCCCGGTGCAAGGATAACGGCACCCACAGTTATCGTAACCGTTTTTTCAGCCTGGGTAAAATTAACCGCCCCTGTTGGACAAAACTTCTCACAGGCCCTGCATTTGCCAAGAGTAAAATAGATACATGCAGAAGGATCAATTGCATACTTAAGCGGAACCGACTGATCATACTTTATATATGC
>NZ_JAIOSW010000314.1 GCF_021107415.1 Desulfobacula sp. | reverse complement strand
GACTGGTCTGACAAGCGGGATGTGATAGACCGCCTGACACCTTATAACTGGCTTTTCATTCAGCATGCCACAGTAATGGTTGATGGAGAGGAAACTGAACTTACAATACCCCGGCGATGCATGCACTGCGACAATCCTCCTTGTGTCAAGCTTTGCCCCTGGGGCTCAGCAAAACAGGAAGACAACGGCCTGTCAAGAATTGATCCGGATATCTGTCTGGGCGGTTCCAAATGTAATAAAGTCTGCCCCTGGGATGTTCCTCAAAGACAGACCGGTGTCGGGCTTTATCTTGACCTTTTACCGGCGCTGGCCGGGAATGGGACCATGTATAAATGCGACCGGTGCTACAACAGACTTGAACAAGGGGAACAGCCTGCCTGCATAGAAGCCTGTCCGGAAGATGTCCAGACCATAGGCCCGAAAAGTGAAATTTTGGCAAAAGCCCATGCGCTTGCAAAAGAGATGAACGGATATATTTACGGGGAACATGAAAATGGCGGTACTAATACCATCTATGTCTCTCCGGTGCCGTTTGACCAGTTGAACCTGAGTATTGAAAAAGGTGATGGAAAGATGCATTTTGATAAGGTAAAAAACCTGATGGGCGTTAGCAGCAACCTTGCCAAAGCGATGTTGATTGCCCCGATAGCCGGTTTGGCAGCTGCATTTGGAAAATTTTACACCAGTACAAAGGGGGATAAATAATGAAACCATTCAGCAAAACCAGGAAATATATTTATTTTATCACCCTGTTTTTTATCACCCTGACAGGATTCGGCCAGATGCCCATATTCAAGAGATACTATATCGCTGATATTCCGGGGTTGGGATGGCTGGCACAGTTCTACATCACCAATAGAATACATTATACCTTTGCAATTGTTCTCATTGCACTGGCCGTCTATGTTGTGGCTGATTATTTTTTCAGTGGTAAAAGGCATTATACAATCAGTACGTTTGGATATTTAAAATTATTCAGTATTTCAGGATTGATTGTTTCCGGAGCATTCATGGTGGTAAAAAATTTACCCAATGTCTATTTTCCCCATACCTTTGTCATTGCCATAGACCTGACGCATATCGTTTTTTGTATGCTGCTGCTGGGTGCAAGTTTTTATACCCTGGTAATGAAAAAAAAGTGGGTGAACTAAAAATATCAAACCAGGTTGATTTTTATCTGGATGCAAAGTGTTTGGATAAAGCAGTATTAGAAATTAATAAATTTACTCCATCCTTGATAAGTTAATCCAGTTGTGTTAGGCGTTTTCAAAAGCAAAAAGAATAAAAATGAAAACCGGAAGAAAAAGTGATAGGAGAAAAAATGTTGAAACTTGGTATTATTGGCGGATCAGGACTTGAAAATCCTGATATTTTAAAAAATCCAAATGAACTTGAAATTTCTACACCATATGGAAATCCTTCTTCATCTCTGTTGTCCGGAAAAATAAATGATGTAGAAACCGTTATCCTTGCCCGCCATGGCAGAAACCACCAATACAGCCCCACCCAGGTAAATTACCGTGCCAATATCAAAGCACTCCAACAGGCAGGGGTGACGCATATTATCGGTGCGACAGCCTGCGGCAGTTTGAGGAAAAAAATAGACCGGGGACATCTGGTCATTTTAGATCAATTTATTGATTTTACACGGTTTAGAAAAAATACATTTGCGGATTCCTTTGAAAATGGTGCCGTTCATACAGCCATGGCCCATCCCTTTGATGAGGATTTAAGAAAAATACTTTATGAAACAGCAAAACAGCTTGATTTGAATGTCCATGACAAAGGGTGTGTCGTTACCATCGAAGGACCGCGGTTCTCCACTGTTGCCGAGTCAAAAATGTTCAGGATCTGGGGAGCTGATGTGATTAATATGTCAACTGCTCCTGAAGCCATGCTTGCAAATGAAGCCGGCATCCCTTATGCTGCCGTTGCCATGTCAACGGATTATGACTGCTGGAAAGAGGATGAAGCACCTGTTACCTGGGATGAGATCCTGGCAGTATTTAATCAGAATGTTCATAATGTAATACAATTGCTGGTGAAGGTAATGGAAAAAATAAGAGAATAAATATTAAAGCAAATAAGATCTAAAGGAAAAAGAAATGGATTTAAAAGAAACCATCAGGAGTCTTCCGGACTGGCCGATTAAAGGGGTGATATTCAGAGATCTGACCACATTGATGCAGAACCCGGATGCTTTCCGGGAATCATGTGATATCCTGTATGAACGATATAAAGACATGCGCATTGATAAGATCGTAGGAATTGATGCCAGAGGTTTTGTTTTCGGTGCAGTCCTGGCCTATAAGCTGGGTATTGGATTTGTTCCTGTCAGGAAAAAAGGCAAGCTGCCCTGGAAAACCATCCAGGAAACCTATAGCCTGGAATATGGAGAAGACACCCTTGAAATCCATGAAGATGCTGTTGAAAAAGGCGAAAAAGTTATCATTGTTGATGATCTGATTGCCACCGGCGGTACCATTGGTGCAACGGTAAAACTGGTAAAAAAACTGGGCGCCGATATTATTGAATGTGCGTTTGTTGTTGAACTTCCCGAGCTGAAAGGAAGGGATCAGATTCAAGGCTGCAAAGTGTTTGCCATCACTGAATTTGAAGGTGAATAGCCTATAGAATATTATCAGAACACACCCATAAAACAATATTCAAAGCTTGTTAAATACCCTGTTATATGATATATTCAATATATATACAAAACAAAAATTAAGGGTGTGTTTACAAAAATGTATAGACAACAATTACAATTTCTTCATGACTGGCTGTATGACAACAATCGTAAGCCACTTATTATTCGTGGTGCCCGACAGGTGGGTAAATCTACTTTAGTAGAGTTGTTTGCCAGGGAATATAAAAAAACGTTACTCAATGTAAATTTGGAACGTCATCCTGAGTTATCGCAAATATTTTCTGATAAAGACCCTGAGCAGATTATTCAGCAGATTGAATTTCTGCCGAATATGGCAACCATCAATAAGGACGCTCTCTTGTTTTTTGATGAAATCCAGGCTGTTCCAGAGGCTATTCCGGTGTTGCGGTATTTTTATGAGGACAGACCGGATCTTCCGGTTGTGAGTGCAGGTTCTTTATTAGAATTTGTTTTATCAGATCATTCTTTTTCCATGCCTGTAGGAAGAATACAGTATTTACACATGGGACCGATGACTTTTACTGAATTCCTGGGCGCGGTTGGTGAGGAAAAACTGAAGTCTTTTATAATGCAGTATAAACCGGGTCAAAAGATCGGTGAAGTTGTGCATAAGCGTTTATTGAGTTTACTGCGCTCTTACTATTATATTGGTGGAATGCCTGAAGCAATTGCCGTCTTTGTTGATAGTCACAGCTATAAGGATGTGAGTAAAGTTCATAATTCCATTATAGAAACCTATCGGGAAGATTTTTCAAAATATGCAGGCTCAAGAAACCTGAACCGCATGCGCAATGTGTTTAATTTTGTAGCCAGAAACGTGGGGAAAAAAATTAAATACAGTAATATCTCGTTTCAAGATCAAAGTGCCACAATAAAGAAAGATCTTGAGTTGCTGTCCATGGCCCGTATTATTGGAAAAGTAACTCACAGCCATTGTTCGGGCCTGCCATTACAGGCTGATATTGAGGAAAAAGTTTATAAAGCACTTTTCCTTGATGTTGGTTTAATGAATGCTATTTGCGGCCTGGACTGGCGTGTTGTCTCTCAAATGGATGATATAAAATTGATAAATGAAGGGGCAATCGCTGAGCAGTTTATCGGGCAGCATTTACAAAGCCTGCTTGCTGATACACCAAACCGTGAATTAATTTACTGGTTGCGTGAAGGCCGTTCATCCAATGCTGAAGTAGATTTTGTTATTGGGATAGCCGGCACTATTATTCCCATAGAGGTTAAAGCCGGTGCCACAGGAAAGTTGAAATCCCTGCATCAATTTATGGGGTGTAAACAGGCACCTCTTGCCATTCGATTTGATGCATCCTTACCAGTTGTTCAACAAATCAATACGGTTATTAATATTGGCAAAAACCGCAAGAACGTAAATTATTCCCTGATTTCGCTGCCTTTGTACCTGATTGAACGCCTGGAAGTAATTGTTGAGGATTTTTTAAAGAACCGGAGTTTACCCCAATAAGCCAACAGCGAATTTTTCTGGCAGCCTTTACAATGTGGATCTTATCTGGTAGTCCGTATAAAGATAAACAACCCTTAAAGGAACCTTAAGATTATGAAAAAACGGATCACGCAATTATCTATTGCAATGTTTTCCTTATTTTTGCTGACAACAGCTTATGCAGGTTCCGGTGCAATAGTTATTGAATCAGAATATACGTTTGACACGGTACCGGATGGGACTATCGTTTTCCATGATTTTATAATTAAAAATAATAAAGACATTGCTTTGAAAATAAACAGTGTTAAAGCCGGTTGAGGGTGTACTGCGGTCTCTTTTGACCGAAATGTCCTGCCCGGCGGGCAGGGAACAATTAAAATAAAGGTGAAAACTAACGGGTATGGCGGCAGGACCTTGAAAAAGAGAATAAAGGTGTCTATAGATGATCCAACTACACCCACAGCCTATCTTACAATTCAGGGACCTGTTGAAAGAGTTGTTAACATCACTCCCAGAACCCTTGTTTTTCAAGGCAATAGTGGGAAAGTCATGGAAAAAACAATTACCATTATACCGGTTGAAAAATATCCATTGAATATTCTGGACTTGACATTCAAGAACAGCAGATATCTGGCCTGTGAATTAAAGAAAACACAAATCAACGGGAAACAGGCATTTAAAGTTATTGTGAAGACAAAAAAAGAGGCCAGAGGAAAATTTTACGATAGATTGTTAATGAAAACCGACAGCAGGGTGAAACCGCTTATCATCGTCTGGGTTAATGTCAGGCTGAAAGATAAACTTGATACTATTAAATGATAACATTTTATGGGGAAAATATTTTGTATTGTTACAAAGAGTTCCTAATTTTAGGAAAAAAATTTCCTAAAATTAGGAAAAAAATTTCCTAATTGAATGGATGGGTTTTGGTATTTTGCAAAGGGATAGGTCGATATAATAAAAAATAAAATATTTTGTTTGGCAAGATAAATATATTTTTTTGTAAAAATACTATATAATCAAATGCTTATACGCATGGCAATTTATTGTGGACTATAAAATATGAAGTTTTTTAATGATTCAAAAAAAAAGGGCATGGATATTGCTCTGTATTAAGAAAAGTAAAAAAAGTTATTAATAAAGTTCCGAGCCATCAGTTTTAGGAATTATGAACGTAATTTAATAAATTTATTTAGAAAGGAGTCGTTTATGTTAAAGAAGTATGGAAGATATTTTGCAGGAGTAATTACCCTGCTTTTTTTGACATCTTTTTCAGCATCTGCGGATGTGTCCGTATACGCTGAAGGGGCTTATACTGATGATGACCTTATGGTTTATATTTATGCAGATGTG
>NZ_JAIOSW010000075.1 GCF_021107415.1 Desulfobacula sp. | reverse complement strand
TATGAAGAAGATGGTGCACTTTGGTTTCGAACACAGGATTTTGGTGATGAGAAAAACAGGGAGGTGGTCAGAAATAACGGCCTGACAACGTATTTTGGTTCAGATGTTTCCTATCATATGGAAAAATATGAGCGAGGCTTTAACAGGGTCATTGATGTCTGGGGAGCAGATCACCATGGATATATTAAGAGAATCGACGCATCTGTTGTGGCATCGGGTAGAAAAAGTGAACAATTTGAAGTCATATTGGTACAATTGGTGAACCTGTTAAAAGGGGGCAAGCCCTTTCAGATGTCTAAAAGGGCTGGTGACTTTGTTACATTAAGGGATATTGTTGATGAAGTCGGCAGGGATGCTGCAAGGTTTCTGTTTTTAAGCCGCAGTTATGATTCCGGACTTGATTTTGATCTTGAGCTTGCCAAACAGAAAAATTCTGATAACCCCGTCTATTATGTCCAATATGTCCATGCAAGAATAACCGGTATCCTTTTAAAGGCAAAACAGGAGAGTATTCTTCAGGATATTGATTTTAACAAGGGAGAAAACCTTTCTTTACTGAATGCAGTGGAAGAAATTAATCTCATAAAAATATTGAGTGCGTTTAAAGAGAATGTGGAAAGGAGTGCAAAAATATTGCATCCTCATGTGATGTTTACATATTTAATGAGTCTTGCATCTGCATTTCATAGTTATTATAATAAATACAAGGTCATCACAGACGACAAGGAACTGACTCTGGCCCGTTTAAGCCTTGTTTTGGGAGTGAAGAAAGTCATTAGAAACGCCTTGACACTTCTTGGGGTTACAGCACCTGAAAGAATGTAAAAATGATATCCTTTAAGGGGATTTTAAAATATTTAATTTACATATTTATTGCCGGCTGGATGTTTTTATTGGGCATCATGGTTGGACGAGGGTCTTCTCCAGTGACATTTGATACCCAGAAATTTCAAAAAAGGCTTGAAACTATTGCCAATGAATTTGGAGAAAAAAAAGGCTTCCGGAAAAAAATTGATTTAAAATTCTATGATGTTCTTGATCGTCCTGCACCCGAAGAGGCAGTGCCTCCCAAAAAGAAACCATTGGAAATTATTCCCAAAAAAGAAACAATCATTGTTGCAGATGAAATTCCGTTTAAGACAAGCAGAAAAAAACAGACGTTTAAAAAAGAGACAAACAAGGCGAAGACCGAAACAAAAGGTCTGAAGCCTGCTGAAATCAAAACGAAACCAATCAGTTTGAAAAAAATCAAACCGCCTGAACAATTGACTGATAAAAAGACCTTAAAAGGGAAATACACGATTCAGATTGCTGCATATAAAGAGTTCAAGGATGCTGTTACGCAAATGGCAATTCTTGATAAGAAGGGGTTCTCTTCATACAGAGTAAAAGGGCAAAAAGAGGGTGTAACCTGGTATAGGGTCAGAACCGGTTCTTTTGAAACCTGGGATGAGGCAAAAAAAATTAAAGAAAAATTAAAGCAAGCCAAGATAAACTCAATGATTATAAAAAAGGAACAATGATGAAGATATCAACGGATGAAGTTGAAAAAATTGCTCACCTTGCTCGATTGGAGATTGACCAGGTGCAAAAAGAAAAAATAGCTGAGCAGCTGAGTAATATTCTTCAATATATTGATAAACTCAAAGATGTTGATGTTGAAGGTGTCAAGCTTTCTTCAGGTGTTTCTTTTATGAATAATGTATTGAGAAATGATGAATTGAAAGTATCGCCAGGCCCTTTGGTAACGCTTGCTAATGCCCCGCAGAAAGATGAAGATTTTTATATTGTTCCAAGAATTGTGAAATAATTTTGTTCAGTGAAAGAATAAGGATAATATCAAATGAAATTTTGTGAACTGACCATAGGTAAAGCTCAAAAATTGCTTTTTGAGCATCAAATTTCTTCTTTTGAGCTGACAAATGCATTACTTGAGAGGATTGAAAAATATGATGACAAAATCGGTGCTTTTATAACGGTTGACAAAGATTTAGCCTTAGAACAGGCAAAAAAGGCGGATCAAGATATTGCCGATAATAAAATATCAGCCTTGACAGGTGTGCCCATTGCATTAAAAGACCTCTTGTGTACCAAAGGAATAAAAACCACCTGTGCATCAAAGATACTTGATAATTTTATACCGCAATATGATGGAACTGTTGTGTCAAAATTAAAGAAAAATGGTGCCATCATCATCGGCAAAACCAATATGGATGAGTTTGCCATGGGATCTTCCACTGAAAATTCTTCTTATAAGATCACAACAAATCCCTGGAATGAACAATATGTACCCGGGGGGTCCAGCGGGGGATCTGCCGCTGCCGTGGCAGCGCATTTTTGTTGTGGTGCTCTTGGAACTGATACAGGGGGATCAATTCGCCAGCCGGCTTCTCATTGTGGTGTTGTGGGACTTAAACCAACCTATGGCAGGGTATCCAGGTTTGGTTTGGTCTCATATGGCTCTTCTCTTGATCAGATTGGGCCGATTACAAAAGATGTTAAGGATGCGGCAATATTGCTGAATATAATATCGGGAAATGATCAAATGGATTCAACCAGTGCAATGGTTGATGTACCTGATTTCACTAAAGCCTTTGATCAGTTTAAACAAGGCGCATTAAAAGGAATGACAGCGGGAATCCCAAAAGAATATATGTCTGTTGACGGTATTGATCCTGAAGTTGAAAAAGTGTTTAAAGAGACAAAAAAGATTCTTAAGGATCTGGGTGTTCAAATAAAAGAGATCTCTTTACCGCACACAGATTATGTTGTAGCAGCCTATTATATTATTGCGCCATGTGAAGCCAGTTCCAACCTTGCCAGATTTGATGGCGTGAAATACGGTTTCAGGGCAAAATCGTCAGAAGATCTTATTGATATGTACAAAAAAACCAAATCAACAGGGTTTGGTTTGGAAGTTCAGAGAAGAATTCTTATCGGAACTTATGCGCTTTCAGCAGGTTACTATGATGCTTATTATGGAAGGGCATCACAGGTTCGAACACTTATTATGGAGGATTTTTCAAAAGCATTTGAAACCTGTGATTTTATCCTGTCTCCTGTGGCACCGGCTCCTGCGTTTAAGATTGGTGAAAATATTGATGATCCTTTAACCATGTATTTAACTGATATTTTTACACTTTCCGCCAATATGGCCGGTATTCCCGGGATATCCGTTCCTGCAGGATATTCTTCAAAAGGACTTCCCATTGGTATTCAGATGATGGCGAACAGGTTTGATGAAATGTCACTTTTAAGGGCAGGGCATGGGTTTGAAAAAACAATCCAATTGGACAAAAAGTTTCCTAATCTTTAAACAATAAGGAGATAAAGCATGTCAACACTGCAACCCCAGGGAGATAAGTTAAGAAAGGCTGTCAAATGGGTATCAGAGAAGAGAAAACAAACCCCTGATATCAATTTGACTAAATTGGTGGATGATGCCGGTTTCCAATTTGACTTAAGCCCGAAAGATTCCCAATTTCTATTAAGGTTTGTAAAGAATGACGACCATCAGAATTCTGCCTGAAATTCTTTCCAACCAGATAGCAGCAGGTGAGGTGGTCCAAAGACCATCCTCCGTGATTAAAGAGCTTGTTGAGAACAGTATTGATGCCAAAGCCACAAGTATTACCATTGAGGCGGTAAAAGGCGGGAAATCTTTAATACGGGTTTCTGATAATGGTATTGGGCTTTCAAAAGATGATGCACTATTATCCATTGAGCGATATGCCACAAGCAAGATATTTACAAAAGAAGACCTTTTTTCCATTTCAACCATGGGATTCAGGGGAGAGGCACTTCCTTCCATTGCATCGGTATCAAAGTTCAGTCTTGTGACAAGAACAAAAGACACTGATATTGGAACAAAAATTGATATCATCGGAGGGAAAATACAAAATGTTTCAGATGCAGGGGCTCCAACGGGAACCATGGTGGAAGTGAAAAATCTTTTTTTTAACACCCCGGCCCGGAAAAAGTTTTTAAAATCAGATAATACAGAGATCAGCCATGTTGCTGATGCCATATCCGGTATGGCCCTTGGCAATTCTCATATCCAGTTCAGATTATTTTTAAACAATAAACTGCAAAAAAGTTTTTCATCATCTGATGATCTGTTCCAAAGATCTGTCCGAATTCTTGGAAGGGATGTTGCCGACAGGCTGTATAAACTTGAGTTTTCAGATGAATTTATTCATATTCATGGATATTGTTCCAACCCGTCAGTCACAAGACGCACCTCATCAAAGATTTTTTTGTTTGTGAATAACCGGCTTGTTTATGACCGGGGACTTATCTCGGCAATTTTCCAGGGGTACAAAGGCAGGATCATGAAATCAAATTTCCCTCTGGGTGTTTTTTTTATTGATATTGCCTTTGATCAGGTGGATGTCAATGTTCATCCTTCTAAAAAAGAGATCAAATTTTTTAACGGCCAACGGGTGTATCAGGCAGTGTCAAAAACAATTGGAAACGCATTGTCCCGGGAACAGCAAAACATTGCCGCTTATTCAAAAGCACAGATCATTTCTGATGCGGCCGCAAAAAAAACAATTGAGAAGTTTGAATATTTAGATAAAGCATTTAAACCACAGCAAATGGATAAGGTTGAACAATCTTCCATGGACTGGCAAAAAAACTTTGTTCAAGAACAGACATCACAAAAGATTCCCTCGGATTTCACATATAATGATTCAAAACTTACGTGTGACCTTAAAGTTAAAACTCAAAACTCACGTGTGACCTTAAAGTTAAAATTTAAAGTAATCGGTCAGATCATGGGAACCTATATCCTTGCGGAAGCCAAAGACGGGCTGATGTTGATTGATCAGCATGCCGCCCATGAAAGGATTGTATATGAAAAGCTCAAACAAAGGTATCACTCGCTTAAGGCTCAAACCCAGAATTTGGCTGTGCCGGAAACCCTTGAATTGAACTTTAAGGAAGCAGATCTCCTGTCCAATATTCTGGAGGATTTAAAAACTCTGGGCATGATCATTGAACCCTTTGGAGACACAACCTTTGTTGTAAAAGCTGTGCCGGCCATCATTGATGAAAAAGAGATCAAACCGATTATTATTGAAATCCTTGAAACAGCTCTAATCAAAAAAGATAGATTCTCAAAAGAAGACTGGCTTGAAAAATGTCTGATTTTAATGGCCTGCCATGGCGCAATCCGTGCCAATTTAAACCTTAGCCAAATCGAGATTGAGAAACTGCTGGCCGATCTTGAACAATGTGAAAATCCCCGTCACTGTCCCCATGGCCGTCCGATCATGATCTCCTGGACTAAAAGGCAAATAGAAAAGCTGTTTAAAAGAGTGTTATAAAAAAAATAGGTTTAAATTTGATCACAAATTTTGCTTGCAAGGTAGAGAGGATAATTATTAACTTTTAACCCATGAGCTTTATTAAGTGATTTCCCCGTTAAAGTTATAGCTTTTTCAGGTGAATATTTATTTATAAATTGACCAAGACTTTTTGCTTGAGTCCTTGTCCCTGATTTTACTTCAATCGGAATAATATTTTCGCCCATCACTCTCAAAAATTCAATTTCAGAATTTCTTTCAGACCACGAATGCAATTTTGAAATACCGGCTGCAAGAAATTCCTGGGCAACATAATTTTCAGCAAAATATCCTTTTGC
This sequence comes from Desulfobacula sp., assembly GCF_021107415.1. Next base: position 15,437 of record NZ_JAIOSW010000075.1, on the reverse strand, counting down.
AATTCCAAAATCCTGTGAAATGATTGCCTTAGGTGGCAAATCCAACATAGAACCAAGCAATCCAATATCACAAAGAAACAATTTAAAAATATTATTTTTGCAAAATGTTTCCAAGGGTAATTCCGCTCTATTGCAAATTTTGACTTTAATTATTAGCCCGGCTTTTATCAACCAGTCTATTGGCCCTTGTAAATCTGAAAAACTTTTTTTATGTGAAATAACTTTTTTAAATCTATATCTTTTTACAGAGCTTTTAATGTTATTTGAAAGTTGTATGGGAATATTTTCTAAAACGGATACGATATGCAAAGAATTAATTTTCCCTGAATGTTTGGCAAAATCTTTAAAATAGCCTTCTATCAATTCTTGCTGAATAATTCTTGCAGTATTCATGGCCTCAAACCGGCTCTCTCTATTTGAAAGATAGGAAGAAACAACTTTAGGCATACCTCCTGTCATATAATACTCTTTTAGTCTGTCCCATAATTTTGCATGGGCAATATCTGATTGAAGATCACAGGTCAATGCTGTATTGAAGAGTTCAAGACTTATTTTGTCATTAGCTGCCATTAAAAATTCTTCAAAAGTCATGGGATAAAGATTTAAAAAATTCACCTTTCCAACAGGGAAAGAACCTGATGACATCTTGACACCGATAAGCGAACCGGCGCAACAAAGAGTCAAATTCGGCATATCTTCATAAAAATATTTTAAACTCGTTATAGCTTCAGGGCATTCTTGAATTTCATCAAAAATAACAAGATCATTGTTAATATCTATTTTTTTTTCTGAATAAATTGATAATTCAGTTATAATCCTATGCGGCAATAAGTCAGATTCAAATATTTGGTTGAGTTTTTTATCTTGTTCAAAATTAAAAACATGACAACATGGAAATTCTTTTTCGCCAAATTTTTTTAAAAGATAACTCTTACCAACCTGGCGAGCGCCTTTCACAAGAAGTGGTTTCCGTGACATAGATGCTTTCCACTCCAACAGGTCATTATATAATTTTCTTTTCATAAGTAATTTATACTGTTGGTTAATTTTTTTTGCAATATTTTTTTCAGAAAATACAGATTTTTTGCAGGCACTTTTTCGAAAAGTACAGATTTTTTGCAGGCACTTTGCACGGAAACTCATGGAAAATGAATAGAAAAGCTTTTTAAAAGACTTGTCTGATGTTCCATGATGTTATATAAATCTTTGATTAAATAAAATTTTACACTTAAAAATTTTTAAAGGGGTGATGGTTTTGAAAAGCAATATCATAAGGTTTGGAATATTTATTTTAACGATCGTTTTGTCTTCTATTGTTATCGTTAGCCCGGGACTCTGTGAACCCATAAAAAAAGTGGCGGTCTGTCCATTGGAAATGAATGCCGTTGAAGACCTTTCCTTTCTTCAAAAAGGCCTTTTTTCCATGCTTTCTTCAAGGCTGGCTGATCCCGGAAAAGTTGAAATCCTCCAAAGAGAAACCATTGATGAAGCTTTGGCCAAAGCTCAATCATCTCCTTTAACCAAAGGAACGCTCAATGACTCAAAAGCAAGGCTGATTGGTGCAGGCCTTGGCGTGGATTATATTCTTTTTGGCAGTTTGACTATGTTTGGCAAAAGTGTGAGCCTGGATATGTCCATGGTGGATGTAAAAGAAGAAAAGCCGACACTAACCTTTTCAGAACAGGCCAAAGAACCCGGAGCCGTCATCACGGAACTGGATCAGATTGCAACCCAGATTAATTTCAAGACATTCAACAGGAAACCGGAACAGATCATCCCCCAACAGCAATATGCTCAAAGACCTGAAAGGGTCCCCCAGGGACGTGGATATGCAAGCCCCCTGACAAATTATCGGAATCTTATGGTGACAAATGGTGAGATTATCGGGATTTCATCAGGGGATGTGGATGGAGACAAAAAAAATGAAGTGGTGATTATTTATGATCATGCCATTGAAATTTTGAAAGATAATTTAAAAGGGCAGTTAAGACCGGTTAAAAAAATAGAAGATGCTCATTATATGGACATTGTCGGTGTTGATGTGGCGGATATTAATCACAACGGGATGGCAGAGATTTTTATTTCTAGGGTGCATCCCGAAAGTGGGTATGCAAAATCTTTTGTTCTTGAATATAACGGGACAGATTATAAGAAAATATCCAAACTGCTGCCATGGTATCTGAGAGTTGTAAAAGACGTCAATGGAAGAGATGTCCTCTATGCTCAGAAGAGCGGGAAAGATGGTCCTTATACAGGGAAAAATGTTTTTAAGGTAAATTGGCAGAACAATACCTATGTTCCGGGTGAGAAACTCAGGGTTCCCGAGGGGTTTTCCGTACTGAGCATGGCAACAGGTGATTTGACTGGCACGGATGAAATGAGTGTCTTGTTTACGGATGAACAGGGCCGGCTGACCATTTTTAATGAAAACGGCAGGATAGAATGGTCAGGGGAAGAAGGGTATGGAGGGAGCAAACTTTACTATACCTTTATGGAAGAAGATGAATTTATCAAAGATGTCTCTCTTGGAAAAGGAGTGTATTTTCAGCCGCGAAACATTGTTTTTGATATTGACTTGGACGGGAGAAAGGATGTCATGGTCATTAAGAATAAAGATGCATCCGGGAATATGTTCCAGCAGCTTAGAAAATTTAAGACCGGCGGTATTGAAATACTGGCCTGGAATGAAATGGGACTGTCCCCTGAGAATGCACCTAAGAAAATGCCCGGTCAGATTACAGATATTTTTATCGGCGATTATGATAATAATTCAAAAAATGAACTCATCATTACTTTTATCAAAAGAAGGAATAATTTTTCCTCAGAAAAATCAAAAAGCATGATAATTGCCTATGATATGTAAAAAGGCTTGACACGTATGAAAACACTTGCTATTTAACTTTTTATGTTAAACTAACAGGCTATGTGTCTGCAGAGGGAGGTGATACCGGCGCAGAAAATTTTAGCTTTACGGTTTGCATTTAAACAGGTCTTTTTATTGTATTTAAAAGGAGTACAATAAAAAGAAATTTTAACTAATTTTTTTAAAAGGAAAAAAGATGAAAAAACTAATTGCTTTAACTTTTGCCATGCTTTTTCTGGGTGCTGGAATTGCAAGCGCAACTGATTTCTCTTTAACGGGTTCTTATTATGCAAGAGGATCTTATTACGACAACATGAGTGGTCAAGGGACCGATGTTGAAACTTTTGGAGCTTACGATCATGAGCTGTCTGTGGATGCTAAATGGCAGATTGATGATACCACAAAGGTGTTTGCCCGCTTTGAAATGGCAGATGAAACCTGGGGTACCGGCAATATTAATGAGATAAATGCTGCTCCAAATGTTGATGACAATATTTATCTTGAGCAGGTCTGGGGTGCCCATACTTTTGGTAATGGCGGAACATTGACAGTTGGTAAAATGTCAGCCGGTGCCTGGGGAACAGCTTTCCATGATGCAGGTGATGAAGCCTACAGAGTTAAATGGGTTCAACCCACAGCAATTGGTACAATAATTGGTATCCTCCACAAAGATGATAACGGTGAAAGTGGCAGTACTGTTATTGGTGAAGACGAAGATGATGATGCTTACATCCTTGCAATGGTAACAAAAATAGGCGACATTAATGTAAAACCACTGGTTGCCTATGTTATGTTTGAAAGTAATACACCAGCGGCTGATAATGTGCTTACCAGAGGGATGCTTTCTTTTGACGGTGTTTTCGGAAATGTCGGGTTTGAAGGAGAATTTGATGTTTTTGATATGAACAGATCTGCAGGATTTCAAGATTATACAACTTGGGGCGCTTACCTGAATGTCTGGATGAATGCAGACGCTCTTAAATTTGGTATCTTGGGTGCATATGGATCATATGATGATGATTCAGGTGCGGGTTTTGATTTCGGTGATGATTTTGAAGCTGGTGGTGCTTTAATCATGGGTGACGATGCTACTTTCTTCGGTGGAAATGATCTTACTGCCGGTACTTTGCTCGCACTATATGCTGACTATGCTGTTTCCGATCAACTTTCCATTGGTGGTTATTTAGGTTATGCAACCTGTAATGTTGATAACAATGGCCCATGGGATGGTGCAGACATCTATGAAATCTCTGCTGACGTATCATATAAGATTACACCTAACCTGACGTATAAAGTTGCAGCAGGTTTTGCTCAGCTAGGATGGGGTGATACCACTCCTGATCCAGATAGTGCAATGGAACTTTATCACAAACTTTCCTTTTCATTCTAGGATATCTTAAATTTAATATCTTAGTTTAGTTAAGTATCGTTTTTAAAAAGAACCCCGTCTATATCACCTAGACGGGGTTTTTTTGTCTAAAGCTTCACCCATATTTCTTTCATGTTCCGCAAACAATGGGCAAAGTACATCCATATAACCCAAACCCTATTTTATTTTTCATTATTGACTTCTATGTCTGCACAACAATATAGACAGACTAAACAAAATTAACCGTTCGGTGAAAAGGTAAGTTTAATGAGAAGAGGAGCCAGTCAAACAATTTTAGTCTATTTCAGGAGCAATAGAATTATTGAATCCTTTCAGAATGTCTTCGGAAATAATTGAAAAAAAAGAGGCAGCCTGCTTTAAATCAGGCGGTGTTATCCATTTTATCGGGTTCAAAAGTTTTATTGGAAATTCTTTGATCATTTTACTGATTTTAACTGGTTCAACCCATAGATCTTTTTTTTTAGCCTCTTCGATTACATCTTCCCAGTTAAATCTATATTTTTGAGCAATGAAAAGAATGTCTGCATAATCTTTAGGTTCCATTCGGCTTAACGCACAAATTTTATTCGAAAGAATATTTCTCCAATTATCAATTTTCCCAAAGAAGTCAAACCGTTCAAAATTACCGAAATGAAATGGTACATCATTAATAAAATCAATTTTTAAAACAAGGTCATTCTTATTTATAAATATCCGTAAAAAAGAGTCTGTTGTTATTGAGATCGTACACTGAAATAATTTTTCATTTAAAAAATTTAAAACAGTTTCACTCTGATGTTTAAAATTCGGATGGTTATTTAAAAACAAATCCAAATCATCAGAATATCTGTGCTTAAGAAAACATCGGCTTAACGCAGTCCCACCAGATAAATAGAATTCAACATCAAGCGTATTAATCCTGCTTAGAATTTCATCCTGAAATGGATAAAGTTTATTTAAATAATACGCTTCTTGCATAGGTGTATTTTTCTTTTAGCTCCTTTGGATACAACCGTTCTAATACATCATCTGCTAATACATCTTTAAGTGATTTTTCAGGGATAAGCTTAAGCAATGTATACCAGTCAAATGTTGATAACAGCCTGGAATAAATAATTTTTTTATCAAAGAACGGTAGGGTATTTATTTTACCATCAACAAGCTCAACCAATTGATTTCCATCTATATTCTTATCCCAGAAAGCACTTAGCAACATTTTTTTTTTATCTGCCGATGTTAATTGTTTCATATTTTTTTATAAATATTCCCAGAATTTCCAGATAGAAGTTTTTTCCTCTTGTTCCCCTCTTGGGATAAGCGGCATCATTTTTTCAGGATTCTGCCTTTTCCACTGCTCAGCCTTTTCTTTTTCTTCCTTGGCAAGTTTCTGATAAACAACGGTTTTTCGTTCAAAAACTTTTTTATTGATTTTTGCTGCAATAACATTCAGCTTTGGGATTACATCATCAATTATTTTTGACTGCTCAAAAAAGTTCAAATATTGCTGGTTTTTGATATCATAAATTTTAGTGTCAATGCTGAATGCATTGGAAAATTGAGTAATACTCCCGGCTAAAACATAATCTGAATTGGTAAGGGATGCAATTTTTTTAAACAATTGATCGTTATCTTGAATGTCAATTGCATTCAAATGTGCTGCAATAATTTTTTTTTCAACAACTATCACATGATCTTTCCAAACTAAGCGCGAATGCAGCATTTGCAAAATCCCGGATTGAATATAAGTGATGTCCTCGGGAGAAATCATTTCAAAGGGGAGTATGGCGATGGTTTGTTTGTTATTTGCAAAATTAGCCAGGGGAAAGCTTAAAAATGCTATAAAAATAATTAAGATAGAAGCAAAAATTTTTGAAAAAGAGATTTTATTCAAGATAGTCCTCCAACTAAAGTTTGTTTTTCAGCAATTGGGTTACAATTTTAGGATCAGCTTTCCCCCGGGTTTTTTTCATGATCTGTCCCATGAAAAAGCTGAAGAGTTTGGTTTTGCCATCCCTGTATGCGGCGACTTCATCAGGATTTTCATCAATAATTTCCGTAACCATTGCTTCAAGCTCAGATGAATCTGACACCTGTTCAAGTCCTTTTTCCTTGATAATGATTTTTGGATCTTTCAATGTGTCAACCATCTCATCAAATACTGTTTTTGCAGCACTGGTATTGATCTTTCCATCTTCAATCAGTTGAAGAAGTTTTGAAAAGGCCGTGGCCGTGACAGGGGATTTTGTTATGGTAATTCCCTTAGCGTTCAGCATGCCAAGCAGTGTGGTCATAATCCAGTTGGCCGCCTGTTTTTTATCTTTTAAGGGCGCTGCAGCTTTTTCAAAAAAATCAGCAAGTTCAATGGATGAAGTCAAAATTTTGGCATCATAGTCCACAAGTTTATACTCCTTAATGAACCTTGAACGCTTTTCATCGGGAAGTTCGGGTATCTCCCTGGCAACTATTTGTATCCAGTTGTCATCAACAATGAGCGGTACAAGATCCGGGTCAGGAAAATACCGGTAATCATGGGCATCCTCTTTGCCGCGCATGGAAGTTGTCTTGTTTTTAGACGGATCCCATAGTCTTGTCTCCTGGATCACTTGTTTGCCTTCTTCTAAAACATAGGTCTGACGTTCAATTTCATAAAGGATGGCTTTTTCAACATTTTTAAAAGAGTTCAGGTTTTTAAGCTCTGTTCTGGTGCCGAATTCTTTTTGGCCCCTGGGCCTTAATGATATATTGGCATCGCACCTGAAATTTCCCTGTTCCATGTTGCCGTCACAGACATCAATATATTTCAGGATGGAATGCAGTTTCCTTAAATAGACGCCTGCTTCCTTTGAGGTTCGAATGTCCGGCTCGCTGACAATCTCAATTAAGGGAACCCCGGTCCTGTTCAGATCCACCATGCTCCTGGCTCTTGCGGGATCATGGATGAGTTTTCCTGCATCCTCTTCCATATGAATCCGTGTAATGCCTATTTTTTTTTGGCCTGTTTTATCGGTTTCGATCTCAAGATACCCATGTTCAGCAATCGGGATTGCATATTGGGATATCTGATACCCTTTTGGAAGGTCCGGATAAAAATAGTTTTTCCTGTCAAAGCGGCTTTCCTGATTTATTTTACAATGGGTTGCAAGGGCGGCTTTTATGGCAAAGGATACCGCTTGTTTATTCAGGACCGGTAACATGCCAGGCATGCCCGTACAAACAGGACAGGTATTGGCATTGGGTGATTTTCCAAACTGGGTGGAACACCCGCAGAATATTTTGGTTTTGGTTTTTAGTTGTGCGTGGACTTCAAGACCGATGACAGGTTCAAACTGCATAACGCTTTATTTTCCTAATTATTTTATTTTTTTATTTAACAATAACCTCCTTTTATAACCTTGATATTTTTATTAATCAATATAATTTTTATTGCATAAAAATGACTAAAATTATAAAAGTGATATCGATTGTTTTTTAACCATTAGAAATTAAAAAGGATAGGGCTTATATGAAGTTTTTCTTTTGTGTCATCGGCATGGTCATGATCGTTGAAGGGCTGCCATACTTTGCATTTCCCGGTAAAATGAAAGAAATGGTTCAGATGATTACCGGGCTTGATGACATAAAGCTTAGAAAGTTTGGGTTTGTTCTGATGTTTGCAGGGCTTTGCATTGTTTATTTTGCAATGGATGGGAGCTGATGTCCCAATTACATGTGACCTTCAGGTTATCCGACTATGATTATGATTTGCCAAAGGAAAAGATTGCCCAGATACCTTGTAAAAACAGAAGTGGATCCAAACTTTTACATCTGAACAGAAGATCTGAAATTATTTGTCACCATCGATTTAAAGACATTACAGCATTGCTTAAGAGTGATGACCTTTTGGTGATCAATAATACTAAGGTGGTTCCGGCAAGGCTGACGGGTGTAAAGGAGACCGGCGGCAAGGTTGAGGTATTGATTATTGATTATGCAACCGGAATGAAAAATTTGGAGGAAACAGGTTTTTTCAAATGCGATTGTCTGATTAAGGCATCAAAAAATCCGAAAAAAGGTGCAAAGCTTTTACTGGGAGATGAGGGTGAAGCCAAGATTGAAGCCAGTGTTGAAGCTGTAAATGGGTTTGTTTCAAAAATAAAGTTTTTAAATGGCAATAAATTTTTAAAATTTTTAAAAAAATCCGGTAAAATTCCTTTGCCGCCTTATATAAAGAGAGATGATCTATCTTCCGTATCAACTGACCGGGAAGACTATCAGACCGTTTATGCATCAAAAGAGGGTGCGGTGGCAGCACCGACAGCAGGTCTTCATTTTACAGAAGCATTAATGGATGATCTTGGAAAAAAGGGAATTGAATTTGCAAAAATAACTCTTCATGTCGGATATGGAACATTTGTACCGGTAAGAGTTGATGATATCAGAGATCATCAGATTCATTCGGAATATTTTTCTTTGTCTAAGGAAAATGCAGATAAAATCAATAGGGCCAGGCGCCAAAACCGTCGTGTTGTTGCGGTGGGTACCACCAGCGTCAGGACTCTTGAGTTTTTATCTGATGAAAAAGGAATGGTCACAGCCAAGACCGGCATGTGTGATCTTTTTATATATCCCGGTTACATTTTTAAATGCGTGGATGCCATGCTTACCAATTTTCATCTTCCCGAATCCACGCTTTTGATGCTGGTATCTGCATTTTATAACCGGGAAAAAATACTGGATGCATACCAAAAAGCCATAAATAGAGATTATCGATTTTTCAGCTATGGCGATGCCATGCTGATTGAATAGGACATCATGTTAAAGTTTGAATTATTAAAAGAATCAAATGAAAAAAAAGGTCGTGAACTATTAAGAGCCAGGCTCGGGACCATCACAACCGATCATGGTGTTATTGACACTCCCATTTTTATGCCGGTGGGAACACTGGGTTCGGTAAAGTCTGTCAGTGTTGAAGAACTTGATCATTGCAAGGCTCAGATTATTCTCGGCAATACCTATCATTTGTATTTAAGGCCGGGTTGTGAGGTAATTGAGCACTTGAAAGGCCTGCATGAGTTTATTCGTTGGGATAAGCCCATACTGACGGATTCAGGTGGATTCCAGTTTTTTTCTTTGGCAAGACTGGCAAAATTTTCAGATGAGGGCGTGGCTTTCCAATCCCATATTGACGGATCAAGACATTTTTTCTCTCCTGAAAAAGCCGTTGAGATTCAAATGATTCTGGGATCTGACATCATGATGTCCCTTGACTGGTGCATAGGGCATCCTGCCAGTGAAAAACAGACCCGGCAAGCTTTGGACAAGACAAGGTTGTGGGCCAAAAGAGGCTTTGACTTTTGGCAGGAAAAAGGGGCAATCAATAATTTGTTTGGAATCATACAGGGGGGGATGTTCAAGCATCTTCGCTCTCTTTGTGCCGAGCAGTTGACCGGGATTGATTTTCCGGGTTTTGCCATCGGGGGTTTAAGTGTTGGAGAGCCAAAAGATCTCATGTATGAAATGGCAGACCATACCCTGCCGTTATTGCCGGTTAATAAACCCAGATACATCATGGGGGTGGGCACGCCCGAAGATCTGGTTGAACTGGTTGGCATGGGGTGTGACATGTTTGACTGTGTCATGCCGTCAAGAAATGCCCGAAACGGCCAGCTCTTTACGTCCAGGGGAACCATTAATATTCCCAATGCAAAATTCAGGCTTGACAGAGAGCCCATTGATAAGGATTGTAATTGCTATACCTGTCAGAATTATTCGAGGGCATACTTAAGGCATTTGTATAAGTCCAGAGAGCTTTTATCTTACAGGTTAAACACGATTCATAATATTTATTATTATCTTGACCTTATGGGAAAAATGAGAGATGCAATAAGGCAAGACAGGTTTTTTGAGTTTAGGCAAGACTTTTATTCTAAAAGGCAAAACTAAAAGGAAGACACATATGCACGAAATGGGGATTGCACAGCAACTGGTTCAGATCGCCATAGATTCTATTCCAGAAGATATTGAGAATCCAAAGGTTGAAAAACTCAATTTAAAAATAGGGAAACTTGCGTCAGTGGTTGAACACAGTCTGACCTTCTGTTTTGAGATTATAACAAAGGACACCCCTTTGGAGAATGCCAGACTGGAAATTGATGTTGTCCCGGTGAGGGTTCATTGTAAATCCTGTGATAATGAATGGGAAGTTATAGGACCAGTATTTAAGTGTCCTTTTTGTGAGGACGGGGATGTTGAAATGCTTACCGGAAGGGAGATTGAGATCACCTCCCTGGAACTTGCAGATTAAATAATGTCTGACTGAAAATTGGCGGTTTTCGGTCAGACACTCAATTAAAGATATAAACCATAAATAAGAACAGGCATAACAATGGAAATAAACATTCAAAAAAGAGTCCTTGAAGCAAACGAAACAGAAGCGGATAAAAGCAGGAAGTTTTTTAAAGAACAGAATGTCTTTGTTCTCAACATGATGTCGACCCCTGGATCGGGAAAGACAGAGACTCTTTGTAAAACTTTGGTAAAACTGATGCCGGGTGTAAGAGTGGGGGTGATTGTCGGAGATATCTGTACCACCAACGACGCTGACAGGCTTGAAGTTACCGGTGCCAAAGTGACCCAGATCAATACAGACCAGTTTGGCGGTGACTGCCATTTGGCCGCACACATGATTATTTCTTCTGCAAGGCAGCTGGGATGTGAAGATATTGATCTTCTTATCGTGGAAAATATTGGAAATCTTGTCTGTCCGGCCGAGTTCGATATTGGAGAGGATGCAAGGGCGGTGGTGTTGAGTGTGACCGAGGGTGAAGACAAACCCTTAAAATATCCTTTGATGTTCAGGGTTGCCGATGTAGCAATTTTAAACAAAATTGATTTGCTGCCATACCTTGATTTTGATGCCAAATTGGTGGTGGATAACATGAAACAGGTGCATCCCCACCTGCCTGTATTTGAGATGTCTGCCAAGACCGAAGAAGGGTTTGAGCCCTGGCTTGAGTGGTTGAAGATTAAAGTGTTTGAAAAAACAGGCAGGGGCTTATAAGAGGGAGAGATCATGGAAAAGAAAAAAATGGCATTTGCCGGTTCCTGGTATCCGGCGAGTTCTAATGAGTGCGAAGCATCCATACAAGGTTTTTTAAAAGAAAAACAAGGCACCTTAGGCGGCCATTTCATCGGCGGTATTGTTCCCCATGCCGGCTGGTATTATTCCGGATCAATTGCCTGCCGGGTGATTGCCTCTCTTGATCCAGGAAAGGGATCCGATGAAAAAATTGACACTATCATCCTTTTTGGCGCCCATATGCACAAGCAGTCCGAACCTTTTATCCTGATCCACGGTGCCGTTGAAACACCCTTTGGAGATATAGAGGTGGACAAAGAACTGGCAGATAAGATTTGTGCCGGTATCAGTATCCGCAAGAGAGCCCCTCTGAAATTCCCCGATGAAAACACTTTGGAACTTCAATATCCGTTTATAAAATATTTTTACCCGGATGCAAAAATAGTGGTCTGCGGCGTGGCCCCGTCATTTTTTGCCTCCATCATCGGCAATATGGCTGTGGAAGAGGCAAAAAATTTGTCAAGAAATATAAAGGTTATCGGGTCCACGGATATGACACATTATGGCCCTGATTTTGGTTTTACACCGGCGGGAACCGGTAAAAAAGCTGTGGAATGGGTGAAAAACGAAAATGATAGAGATGCTATCCAGGCAATGATGGAAATGGATGAATCAAATATTATTGCCCAGGGACTTAAAAATAAAAATATGTGTTGTACCGGAGCGGTTGCTGCCACTGTTGCGGCCTGTAAAAAATTGGGCGCAGTCAAGGCGATTGAACTTGACTACGCCACAAGTTTTGACAAGTCAGCTTCTGACAGTTTTGTCGGATATGCCGGAATTCTTTATTCTTTATCCTGAAATAAACTCAATGGCTTTTTTAATTCTTAGAATTGTTTTTTCTTTGCCAAGGGCCAGAAGCATTTCAAAGATTCCAGGACTCATTGTTGTGCCGGTGATGGCGACCCTTAACGGCTGGGCAATCTTTCCGAACTTAAGTTCAGTCTCTTCCATGATTTGTTTGAAAACGGTTTCAAGCTCTTCCTGGGCATAGTTTTTAAGGCCTTTAATATAGTCGGCAGATTTTTGTAAAATATCCAGTGTATCAGGAGTTAGAAATTTTTTGGCTGCCTTTTCATCAAATTGCACATCATCCTGATAATAAAAAACAGCACTTTGGGCCATTTCAGCAAGGGTTTTACTTCTGGACTGAAGGGTTTGGATAACACCCCGGGTGAATTCATCATTTTGGGCGTCAATTCCTAAGTTTTTTAAATGGAATAAGAGATGGCCTGCCAATTCTTCAGGGCTTTTATTTTGAATGTGTTTTGAATTGAGAGAGACAAGTTTATCCGTGTCAAACATGGAAGCAGATCTGCCCAGATGTTCCAGGTCAAATTTATCAATGAGATCATCTCGTTCAAAAAATTCCTGGTCACCATGGGACCATCCCAGCCGAACCAGGTAATTGATCATGGCATCGGGTAAAAATCCCATTTTTTGGTATTCCCCCACGGACATGGCACCATGACGTTTACTTAACCGCGACTTATCAGACCCAAGAACCATGGGGACATGACCGAAAACCGGCATGTCTGCTCCCAGTGCTTTATATATCAGCATCTGCTTGGGGGTGTTGATCAGATGGTCATCCCCCCTGATAATGGTATTGATTTCCATGGTGATATCATCAATCACAACAGCCAGGTTGTACATGGCTGAGCCGTCACTTCTCCGGATAATAAAATCATCAATTTCAGAATTCTGAAATGCCGTATCCCCTTTTACAACGTCATTTACAATGGTAACCCCTGAGTCCGGAGTTTTAAGGCGGACAACAGTGTTGTCTGCCTTTTCAAGGCCTCTTTCCCGGCAGTTCCCGTTATACATGGGTTTTAATCCTTTGGCCTTTGCTTCTTCCCTCATGGTATTGACTTGGTCAGGAGTACAGGAACAATAGTAGGCCGCCCCTGATTCAATCAGTTTTTCTATGTATTCATTGTAGATAGGGTATCTTTGGGTCTGAAAATAAGGGCCTTCATCCCAGTCAATGCCAAGCCATTCAAGGGATTCCAATATGGCATCCAGGGATTCTTTTGTGGACCTTGCCTCATCTGTATCTTCAATTCTTAAGATAAATTTTCCTTTTGTTTTTCTTGCATACAGCCAGTTAAAGAGTGCTGTTCTTGCCCCGCCTATGTGAAGGTATCCGGTGGGGGAGGGGGGAAATCGTGTAATAATTGTATCCATTTGTTCTCCATACAATAAAAGTAAATCTAGTGTAAAATCGAGCCCTTAAGTATCATAAAATTTTGAATCGGGCAACAGGGTTTAATTTCTTGACAGTTTCTAGAAATTGGGGTAAATATGTATGTTTTATTATATTGGTATATAATAATGAAAATTCAAATAAAATAATATAGTTAGGAGAGATCAATGGCAGTACCAAAGCAAAAGAGTTCTAAAGCAAGAGGCAGGAAAAGACGGACACATTATAGAACCAGCGCACCCACAGTGACTGTATGCCCTGAATGCCAGGAACCCAAACTTCCCCATACCGCCTGTCCTGAATGCGGAGCCTATAAAGGAAGAAATATAAACGACCCGGCTGACGAAGAAGAATAGACAAAGGAGATAGTCTAAACCATGACTATTGAAACAAAAGTAAAGAAAGTGATTGCAGAAAAGATTCCTGACCTCGATATCGAGGATATTGTTCCGGAGGCATCTTTAATCGAAGATCTTGGCGCTGATTCCCTGACAATTGTTGAACTGGTCATGTCAATGGAAGAAATTTTTGAGATTGAAATTGATGATGATGATGCTGAACAATTGCTCACGGTTCAGGATGCCATTGATTTTATCAAGTCAAAATCTTGAGAATTGGAGTAAATAATAATGGATAAAGACAGGTCCATTTTCATTGGAAGTGATCATGCAGCCTATGAGTTGAAAGAAAAAATCAAGGTTTATTTGTCTGATAAGGGATATCATGTTGAAGATGCAGGCACAAAAAGCACGGCATCTGTAAATTATGTGGATTATGGGAAAAAAGTTGCCAATGCTGTTTCACAAGGGCAATATTTAAAAGGGATTCTGCTTTGCGGCACCGGGCTTGGCATGTCTGTGGTAGCCAACCGGTTTCCCAATGTAAGAGCCGCTCTTTGTTCCGATATTTTTTCAGCAAAAATGAGCAGGCTTCATAATGATTCCAATATTCTGGTCCTTGGCGGTCGTATTGTGGGTGATATCCTTGCATTTGCACTTGTTCAAACCTGGCTTACCACCGAGTTTGAAGGTGGGCGGCATCTTGAACGTATTCAAACTATAGATAGTTAGATGATCCAAAAAGAGGGTGATAAAATGGGAGTTGTTAATCAGACGGATTTACAAATTGCAAAGATTATCGAACAGGAAGCCCTTCGCCAGGAATATGGATTAAATCTGATTGCTTCTGAAAATACCGTCAGCCCGGCAGTTATGGAAGCACAAGGCTCTATCCTGACCAATAAGTATGCAGAAGGGTATCCTGCAAGAAGATATTATGGTGGTTGTGAATATGTGGATCAGGCAGAAGATCTGGCCATCGAGCGCGTTAAAAAATTGTTTAACGTCGAATATGCCAATGTCCAGCCCCATTCCGGGTCAGGGGCCAATATGGCTGTTTATTTTGCCTTGTTAAATCCCGGAGATCGGATTCTTGCCATGGATCTTTCCCATGGCGGTCATCTGACCCATGGTGCCGGTGTCAGTTTTTCAGGTAGATTGTATGATTTTGCCCATTACGGACTTTCGCAGCAAACCGAGACGATTGACTTGAACCAGGTGGAAGAACTTGCAAAAAAGCATCAGCCGAAACTGATTGTGGCAGGTGCGAGTGCCTATCCCAGAATCATTGATTTTAAAGGGTTTTTTGAAATTGCCAGATCTGTTGGTGCTCTTTTTATGGTAGACATGGCCCATATCGCGGGTCTGGTTGCCGGTGGAGTCCACCCGAGTCCGGTGGGGTTTGCAGATGTGATTACCTCGACAACCCATAAAACCCTTAGAGGGCCTCGCGGTGGTTTGATCCTGTCTTCCCAAAGATTTGCAAAGACCATCGGAAGTCAGATATTTCCCGGTATCCAGGGAGGACCTTTAATGCATGT
>NZ_JAIOSW010000224.1 GCF_021107415.1 Desulfobacula sp. | reverse complement strand
TATGGAGCCATGAAAATCCAAAAATTCCGTCGTTAACTAAAATTAAAAAAATCTTTAATACCCCTATCAGAGGAGATGGGTTAGCACCGTTGCTGACACTGGTAAAAGCCAGGAAACAAAAAATCCTCTGGCTTGCCGATGAATCCGATGAAGTGGTTATAGATCTTATGATCACCAAATTTCTGGCTGAACTTGGACATGCAGTTATTTTTGCTGTAAAAGAGGCACCATTTTTCAAAAAAGTCTGCCTGGCGGATACCAGAACAGATCCCGTTCTGATGAAAGAACTTGAAAACGCACACTTTATTCATGAAAAAACCATTAGTAAAAACAATCTGGTAAAACTCTTAAAACATGATAAAAATATCTATGTGGTGTCTGACGGGACCACAGAGGTTTTAAATCTTTTGCTTACCTCCACCACCTTTTCCAGAATTTTTAAAGAAGTGGATTGTGTTATATCACGGGGGAATACCCAGAAAAAAAGATTAATTGATTCCCACTTTAAATTTACCCAGAGCATCATCAATATCAGCCTGGATAAAAAAGGATTGCTGCTCACCTATAAACCCAGGCACCCTGATTTTATCAAATTTTCCCACGAGGACCTGGAAGAAAAGGCAAATGAAATTATCGATCAGATGAAATCAGCTAAGAAAAAAGGTATGAAAGTGATGTTTTACAGCGGGATCATCGGATCCATCCCTGGAAAGATTGATGTGGCAAAAAAAATAATGAGTACCTTTATTGAATATTTGCATAAACAATCCGCTGATCTTTTTATTATCAACCCGTCCTTCTATTATGAACCCGGCATGGATGCAGACGATCTCATGTATATGTGGGAAATTGTCCAAAAAAGCACCTATATAGACATATGGAGATTCCAGACATCAGACGATATTGCCGAAACCTTTTCACTTATAAACAAAAAAGTTCCACCGGAATGGATTGGCAAGGATTCAACTTATAGTACTGGATGTACCAAAGAGATAAGAATTGCCCGGGATGTTCAAAAAGAGAACCCGGAGATGCAGCTCATCAGCCCATCTCTGGATAAATTTATGCGTCGGAATGAATATGGAGTTGGATCCATGTATGACCAGAGGCTTGCAGATTCATAAGCCTGACTTCATCCATTGCCTCAATTGCCGGGGTAATCTTATTCGATCCAATTTTCCAGATGCAGGCCAACAATTCTTTCAAATTCTTTGGTATTGTTGGTCACCAATATCATATCCAATGATCTGGCTAAACCGGCTATGAGCAGATCATAAGGACCAATCGGCATTCCTTTTCTTTCAAGTTGTGCGCGAATAGTCGCGGCTTCTATAGCAGAAGAGCGATCAAGATCAATAAGATTCAGTGGCAGAAGAAATTTGGCAAGAGCATTCTCGGAACGTTGCCGGTATTGGCTTTTTTCAATCCCATATTGAAGTTCAAACAGGGTAATTGTGGAGATTGCAACATCCTGTGGAGAATGTTGCATGAATCGCTCAAGAACCTCTAATGGCCGCCTTTTTATAAGGTATATGCAAATATTGGTATCAAGCAGATAACGCATCAGAAAGATTCTCTCTTCTGCATGGCAGGCTGATTACGCCCGTCTTTCATAAAGTCTTCCGGAAATTCACTGAGAGATTCGAACAACGAGTCCCATGTTGTCTCTATGGGCTCCAGTATAACCTGATTGCCGTGTTTAAATATTTTCACCTCATTACCAGGAATTCTGAATGCTTTGGGCAGTCTTACTGCTTGAGAACTGCCATTTTGAAATAATTTTGCTGTTTCCATTATATCACCCCTTCCTGATGTATATATTTTTAGTATATACGTCAATAATATAGAAGTCAATTTCAAAGAAAGATTAAAATTTTTGGATTCAAAAAAGCGGACATCATGATGATCTTTGAATGTGAAATTTTGCCAATATATTTATTTTATTCTAAGGAAAAAAAGTTTTCAAGCAAAAACCTGAAAACCCTTGATATAAGTGGCGCGCCCGGAGGGATTCGAACCCCCGACCCCCTGATTCGTAGTCAGGTACTCTATCCAACTGAGCCACGGGCGCACAAAAGACCAACAGTATATATCAAGGTTTTTATAAGTTTTCAAGATTTTTTGTTTTGGAATATTTGCTTTTATGCATAAAACTTATTATAATTATATAAAAGGAATTGAAATAGGACTGTATTATTTTAAATATAAATTTTCATGGAAATAGTATCAATTTTTTTAAAAATTTTCTCTGCCACCATCTGTCTGGTTTTCCTATGGGTATGTGTTAAAAAAATCCTGGCTCTTGTTTATCCTTTACTACATGATAGAAAAAGCATGGAAATTTTAAAGGATCTGATCAGCAACAACATCTATGATAAATTCACCATCAACCGATCCATCAAATCTTACATTTATCCAAAATGCCAGGAAAGTCATCCCTATAGAAAAAAAAACCAAAAAAACAAAGGGCGTATAAAAAAAAAGGATATAACCAAAAAACTGGATATATTTCTGGATCACGATATTGCCTGCAGGCATCTGCTTATATTGGCAGATTCAGGCTTGGGCAAAACCTGCTTTGCACTTAACTATTTTACTCACAATTTGAGACGGCATAAAAAAGAACAGCATAAAATTATATTGGTGCCTTTAGGGATAAAAAAGGCAGACGAGCTGATTTTAGCCCCCTCTGATAAAAAAAACAGTGTTCTGTTTTTAGATGGATTTGATGAGGATGCAAATGCTGCTAATAAACCCCATAAGAGACTCAGACAGCTTATGGAGCTTAGCCAGAAATACAAGAGAGTTATTATTACATGCGGTACAGAATTTTTCCCAAGCGATAAAAACATGCCGGTTAAATATGGATATGAGAGGATAGGACCGGAAAATATCAACGATAACTATATGGTTGAATTCAGAAAACTCTATCTGTCTCCTTTTACTCATATCGATATTAAAAAATATATAGGCTCTCAATTTTCAATCTGGGAGACCGGCATAAAAAAAAGAATCCTGGCTTTTATCGAAAACAATCCCTTATTACGCATCAATCCTTTCCTACTCAGCTATTTTAAAGAAATTTTCCAAAAAGAAGCCGGCATACAATCAGTGAATGATCTTTATGAAAAAATCATTGAAAACTGGATCAATCACGAACCAAACTGGAAAAACAAATCCTTATTAAGCTTATTTGTCCAAAGACTTGCCCTGGACATATATTTGAGACGAAAAGAACGGGGCATGGAATCAATCACACAAAACGAACTGGTTCAAAAAGCAAAAAATTGGGAGATACCCCTCTATTTTCTGGAAAATAATATACGATCACTGATCAGCCAGACTCAATCCGGTTCGTTTAAATTCAGCCATCGCTCCATCATGGAATATTTATTCATCAAACGATTGGTATCCGGTGATAAATCATGTTATCAGACACTTCTGACAGATCAGATGAACAAATTTCTTCTTGAAACTCTGGAAAATAAAAATCCTACAAACTTAAAAATGGAATTTAATTGGCTATCCCAATTTGAGTTGATGGCACACGGCCTGACAATCAAACCATCCAATGATAACGATGTCAAACAGACAGACATTTTTAAAGCCATTTTAAGGAAAAACCAACAGTTTGAATTTTTAGGCATTTTAAAAACAATAATTCAAAATCCAATTTTTTACGAATTTGGATGGGACCTGAAATTAAATGAAAACCTGAAAAAAGCGGTTTTACAATCAAAATCCTCACTGATGAAATTATCTGAAAAAGAATGGACCGTTATGATTGACCCAAATAAAATTGAAATCACAAAACCACATCAAAAAAACCAAACAATACTAATCAATGAAAAAGATTTCAAAGAATACAATGACTTATCAAATAATACCCCAATTTTAAATCTCAACAATGCCATTGGATTAAAAGGGCTGATCATGTTAAACAATATTAATCAATCAAAAAATTTCTGCGTCCTTCCCGATCTGATAACATTTCAAAGATTCACGCTCTATTTTTGGGCAAAACAGATTAATTAGTTTGACCAAAAGAAAAAAGATTTATATAAATATAGTTTGAATTATGGATAATGAATATTATATGAATCTTGCCATTTTAGAGGCAAAAAAAGCAATAGAGATAGATGAAGTTCCTGTTGGGGCAGTCATTGTGGATAAGAACAAAAATGTTATCGGATATGGTTACAATAGCCCCATATCATCAAATGATCCCACAAGCCATGCTGAAATCAATGCCATACGCGCAGCCTCCCGGGTGTTGAACAATTACAGGCTGATCGACACGACTTTGTACGTCACCATTGAACCCTGCATTATGTGTATGGGCGCCATTATTCATGCCAGAATCAAACGACTTGTATTTGGAGCAAGAGATCCGAAATGGGGTGCGGCAGGTTCATTATATACCATGGCAGATGATAAACGATTAAATCATCACCCTGAAATCGTATCAGGGATATATGAAGAAAAAACAAAACAGCTCATAAAAAAATTTTTTATAAATAAAAGGAGTAAACAGTGGGAAATACAGTAATTGTCGGTACACAATGGGGAGATGAAGGAAAAGGCAAAATTGTTGACTTATTAAGTGAACATGCAGATTATGTCGTAAGATTTCAGGGTGGGAACAATGCCGGTCATACAATGGTTGTAGACGGCAAGGAAATTATCAGTCACCTCATCCCCTCCGGTATTATCCAGAACAAAAATTGTTTTATCGGCAATGGCGTTGTGGTTGACCCCTTTGTTCTGCTTGAAGAAATTGAATATTTATTATCAAATAATATTGATGTTTCACCGGATATGCTCAAGATAAGCAACAGAGCTCATATTATTATGCCCTATCACCGGCTGATCGACAGTGCCAGAGAAGCCAAAAAAGGAGACCAGAAAATCGGGACAACCGGCAGGGGAATCGGCCCATGTTATGAGGATAAGGCAACACGAAGAGGGATACGATTTTGTGATCTCCTTGATTTTGATCTTTTTAAAGAAAAAGTTATCACTATTCTTGAAGAAAAAAATTTTTACCTTAAAAATTATTTTAAAACCGAAACCATTGATCCCGAAACAGTCATTAATCAATTCCAACAGATCAAAGATCACCTACTACCTTATATTGCAGATGTTTCCGTGATATTGTTTGACGGAATAAACAACAATAAAACAGTGTTATTTGAAGGAGCCCAGGGCACCCACCTTGATATTGAACATGGGACCTATCCGTTTGTGACATCGTCCTCGGTTGTGTCCGGAAACGCAGCCAACGGATCAGGTGTCGGCCCTGCAAATCTTGATGAAATCATCGGGATTGTAAAAGCCTATACAACACGAGTTGGTGCCGGTCCGTTCCCAACCGAATTATTTGATGACATTGGAGATAAAATCCAGAAAACTGGTTCGGAATTCGGTGCAACAACGGGCAGGAAGAGACGATGCGGATGGCTGGATATGGTTGTTCTTAGGAATGCTGTAAGGTTAAACAGCCTCACCGGTCTTACCATCACCAAGCTCGATGTTCTTGATGATCTTGAAGAGATTAAAATTTGTACCGGTTATGAACATAATGGAACAATTATCAGGGATTTCCCCCCTGAAATTAAAATTTTACACGAATGTACGCCTGTATATGAAAATCATCCAGGCTGGAACCAGGATATTTCAGGTATCACAGAGTTTAATGACCTGCCTGAAAATGCGAAAAAATACCTGGCAAGAATCGAAGAACTCGCTAATGTTAAAATTAAAATTGTCTCTGTAGGACCGGAAAGGGAGGCGACAATAATAAAAGAAAACATTTTCAATTAGACATTTTACTTTTTTTTGTGTATAACCCTCTCTTGATGTCGGGATGTGGCTCAGTCTGGTAGAGCACAGCGTTCGGGACGCTGGGGCCGGAGGTTCAAATCCTCTCATCCCGACCAGCATCATTTGAATTGTTTTAATTATTTTTTTATCTATTGTTCTTTACCGGATCATTACGGCTTGAAAAATGTTATATCCGGCTTTTCATCTAAAATTCCCTGGTCAAGAAGGGAATCAAAAAACACTTCCATTGCTTTTACTTTTTGATCATCAAGATCACAATAAAGCAGGTCAAAATATTCTTTAATTAGAGATTGATCCAGGTTTAATTTATTTTTCCCGGCTTCAATAACCTTGTCGATATGCTGATAACCTTGTTTTTTTGATTCCAGCAGCCAGTTGTGAATTTCTTTTACACAGACAGGGTCTTTCTTTGCAAAAGAGCGCCTGACTACCCAGACCGCAAACACAAAAGGAAGCTGTGTCATTTCATACCAAAGCTGACCTAGATCAATACTATATTTAAAAACCTGATCCCAGGGGTGTGTAAGTGCTGCATCTCCGATCACCAGCACTGCATCAACAGAGTTGGAAATTCTCTGGAAATTATTTACGGAACCGACTTCATAAACCGGAGAAACCTTTCTCTGATTAAATATCATTTTGAGAAAAGAGGCAGCCGATGCCGATTCCCGGGAGAACATCACCTTTTTGCCTTCAAGATCATCAATCGGATAATTACTTGCCAGAATAACACTTAGCACCCTGCCGTGACAGGATATGGACAGATCAGGAAGCAATAGAAGATCCCTGTGATTCATGGCATAAAAGGCTGCTGATATCGGGCTAACCTGTATCTGGCCGGTTTTTATTTTCCGGTTCAAAGCAGACGGCACATCCGGAACCATTTTCAGCCAAGGGGGCAAAAGACCGTGATCAAGGCCGTAATAGACCGGGGAGGCATTGATATAACTGATTTTCCCCATGTAAACTTTTTTTTTATTCATTGGATATTATTCTTTGTAAAAGATCCTTTTTATTCATTGGCTTTACTGGTCGGTACAAAAACTGCGCTTTTTTACCCTTGGAAAGTGTACCGGTCAATTGTTCGATCCCCAGGGCTCTGGCACCGTTTATCGTACCCATTGCAAAAATAGTTTCAGGATCAAGTTTTGGGTAATGATTTCCCACAAAAGCCATTTCATCAAAAACATTTAGCGAATCACAACTGGCAAGACTGTCTGTTCCAAGGGCAGGCTCGATACCCTTTTTTATCATCTGTTCAATATCGGGAAGTTTTCCATGAAGGTTTTGATTACTTCTCGGGCAGACACAAACCTTTGCTTTAGACCGGGCAAGCATTTCCACATCCTTATTGTTCGCATTTAAAACATGAACGGCAATGGTTAAAGGGTCAAGCAGGCCCATATCAGCGACATATGCCACAGACGTCTTGGAACCAATATCCCAGGATGACCAGTCTATCCCTCTGGAAGTCAAAAAATTTGCCCACTCTCCTTTTTTATCATTTATAAATTCGGATTCATCATCAGACTCTGCCACATGGATTGAAAAAGGCAAACCATATGATTTAGACCGCCTTTTTAGAGCCATAAGCAATTGTGGAGAGGAGGTGTGCGGGGCATGTCCCGCAACCGAGAAGGAGACAGCATCATTTTTTTGGATAAAAAACGGCTGAATGTCTGATCCTAAAAACTCATGGAAACATATACCATTCAGGGCGGAATCTTGAATAATTGGTTTTATAATCCCAAGGGTCGATATATCCCCCACATAGAGATTGCCGGAATTAAACAGATCTTTGACGGCTTTTTGGGCTGCCTTGATAAGTTTTTCATCTCCCAGGGCTTCTCTTTTTTCCAAAAGCATTTTAACCCAGACTTTAAATCCCCTGTCAAAGGGCAGAGCCCCCTTTAAGGCAGACAATTCCAGGTGCAGGTGGGCATTGACAAGAGGTGGCATTAATACGCCGGGACCGTGATCGATACTCTTTTCTTTTGGGACTCCCTTGTGAACATCCTTGATTAAACCATTTTTAATTTCAAGGTGTCCATTCTCAATAATGGTAAAAGGATCAACCACTATCCAGCCTGCCCTATGCAGTTCTCTTTTATTGCTGTTTTCAATGCAGACAATATTTTCAAAATTTGTGTTCATAACAAATAATAATAGCAGTCCCGCTGCCGAGGTTCAAACCCTGCCCTGGTGATTAACCGTGTCAGCTCATCTTTGGAGAGCATGAAATCAACGCCTGCCGAAGCAACAACATTCTCCTCAATCATAGTGCTCCCCATGTCATTCGCACCGAAAAAAAGTGCGGTCTGGGCGATTTTGTCTCCCTGGGTCACCCATGAGGCCTGGATATTCTCAATATTATCGAGAAACAGCCGACTCATTGCCAGAACCCTTAAATATTCCACGCTGGTCTTCTTTTTGACTGCAATCTTTGTATTGTCCGGCTGAAAGGTCCAGGGAATAAAGGCGGTAAATCCTTGGGTTTCATCCTGCAGGCGCCTTATTTTATCCATATGCTCAAAAATATGGACATCTTTTTCAAGGTGGCCGAACATCATTGTGGCACTGGATCTCATTACCATAAGATGAGCCTGGTGCATCACTTCAAGCAATTCATAAGAACTGCACCTATTTGGTGAGACTTTTTGCCGGATATCATCACACAAAATATCTGCTCCGCCGCCGGGACTGGAAGAAAGGCCGGCCTATTTTAGAATTAATCTGGTTTCACTGATGGTCAGG
>NZ_JAIOSW010000504.1 GCF_021107415.1 Desulfobacula sp. | reverse complement strand
ATGTTAAAGATATTCCGGTTGCAAAAGAAGATATAAAAAGTAGTATGGTTGTAATGGATGCAGTTTACAATCCAATAAAGTCTAATCTCCTGCTGGTTGCTGAGACTAAAGGATGCGTTACAATAGACGGCGTTTCAATGTTTGTTTACCAGGGAGCAGCTCAATTTGAATTATGGACAGGCAGAAAAGCACCTATAGATTTAATGAGAAAAGCAGTTTTAAGTGCACTGGGTTGTAGCAGTTGAGTCGTTGAGTAGTAGAATGTTTGATTAGTCGATTCGAAAGGATATTTATGATTGAGATAAGACCTGAAAAAATAAAAAACTGTGAAGTTTCAGTTCCCGGGTCAAAGAGCTACACGCATAGAATCCTGATTGCTTCAGCATTATCTGACGGAATTTGCAGCATTGATAATGCTTTAAAAAGCGAAGATACGCTAATCACTGTAAGTGCACTGCAACAAATGGGAATAAAGATAGATGCAGATGAAAACCGTTTTATTGTTCATGGTACAAATGGGGAATTTAAGCATATTAAAGAACCTGTATTTCTCGATAATTCAGGGACTTCAATGCGTTTATTGACGGCGCTGGCTTCTCTGGGCAAAGGCAGATATGTTTTTACCGGTACTAAGCGCATGAAAGAACGTCCGATTCAGGACCTGCTGGACGCTTTGATTCAGATGGGAGCTTTAGCACATTCGGTTAATAATAATGGCTGCCCGCCTGTTGCAATTAAAGGTGGAGATCTAAAAGGCGGAAAAATTACAATAAATTGCGAAACCAGCAGCCAGTATCTTTCAGCGATTCTTTTTATAGCATCGTTTACCAAACCGTTTTTCAAACAGGGCCTTGAAATAAATGTGACAAAGGGTCCTGTATCCAGACCTTACATCGATATGACCGTGGATGTAATGGAAAGATTTGGCATTAATGTTATGCGGAATAGATACAACTATTTCAAGGTTCAACAAGGGCAGGAATACAGGGCAGGGTCGTATTTTGTTGAACCGGACTGTTCACAGGCAGGCTATTTCTGGGGAGCTGCAGCGATAACCGGTGCCTGTATCAAAGTTAAGGGAATAACAAGAGATTCTCAACAGGGGGATGTTCATTTTACAAGGCTGCTTGAAGAAATGGGATGTAAAGTGCTGCATGAAAAGGACGGTATCAGCGTTACAGGTGGATCGCTTTCAGGTATAGAGGCAGACATGGCTGATATGCCGGACATGGTTCCGACACTTGCGGTTGTATCAGCATTTGCAAAAGGAACAACCGTTATTAAAAAAGTTAAGCATCTGAAAGCAAAGGAAAGTGATCGTTTAACCTCGGTAGCTAACGAACTTTCAAAAATGGGTATTGATGCAAACTTAACCGATACAGGCCTGGTTATAAAAGGCGGCATTCCGCATAGAGCAGAAATTTCTACTTACAAAGATCATAGAATTGCCATGAGTTTTGCAATTGCAGGTATTAAAGTGCCCGGCATTTTTATAAAAGACGAGAAATGCGTTGAAAAATCATTTCCTGATTTTTGGAATGTTTTTAATGGTTTGCATAATTAAAATTAAATAGTTACGCATATTTCACAGTTTATTTCGCCGAAGGCGATTGTATATATTCCGGTTCTTCGGGAAACGGAATATAAGCAAATAGATCCAGTGAATCCTGTAAATCCTGTCAGAAAAAAATTACCAAACTTTTTTAAACTTAAAGATGAGTCATGAACATTTATTTAATCGGTTACAGATGCAGCGGCAAGACAGAAACAGGTAAATTGATTGCCGGTATTTTAAACCGGCAGTTTATCGATACTGATTTGAAAATAGTTGAAGAAGAAGGAATGACTATTTCAGAAATCGTGGATAAAAAAGGCTGGGATATTTTTCGTGAAAAGGAAACATATGCCCTAAAAGAGGTATGCGCACATGATAATCAGATTGTAGCTACAGGCGGAGGAATTGTTCTTAACAGAGAAAACATAGTAAATATGAAAATAAACGGAACAATTATATGGCTAAAGGCAACTTTTGCGACCGTTAAAAATAGAATGCTGCTCGACAGTAAAACAAAAGATTTCAGGCCTTCTCTGACATCAAAAGAACTTGATGAAGAAATAAAAGAGACTCTTTTGCTCAGGAAACCATACTATGAAAAAGCAATGGACTTTTCTATCGATACCGACAACCTTGATATTGACGACGTATGCAAAGCTGTCATAACAAACCTGAAGTTTTAGTGAGGTAAAAAAATGCCTGGAAACATTTTAGGAAGATTATTCAAAATAACAACATGGGGGGAATCCCACGGGAAAGGAATCGGTGTTGTAATAGATGGATGCCCTCCGAGGATACCTATTGATGAAAATATCATCCAGTCAATGCTAAACCGGAGAAAACCCGGATCGTCAACCGTGAGTACAAAACGAGTGGAACCTGATAAAGCTGTTATCATGTCCGGAGTCTTTAATGGAATGACAACCGGAACTCCTTTAATGATCATGGTTGAAAACAAAGATGCAGATCCAGGTGCATATGATCCCTATGCAGATATTTACAGGCCGGGTCACGGTGATATAACATACATGGCCAAATATAAAATACGTGACTGGCGTGGAGGTGGACGTGCCTCCGCTCGTGAAACAGTGGCAAGGGTTGCTGCAGGTGCTGTTGCCAAAGCTCTTCTTGACAGGGAAAGAACTAATGTTTTTGCATACACAATTGAATTGGGTGGAATAAAGGCGGTAAAACGTGATTTGAATCAAATTGAAAAGAATATGTTTTTTTGCCCGGATTCTAAGGTGGCAGAAAAGATGCACGAGCGTATTCAATATGTGAAAAAAATGGGCGATTCTGTTGGCGGCATTGTTGAAATAGTGGCAAAGGGAGTTCCAAAAGGATTGGGAGAGCCGGTATTTGATAAGATAGACGCTGATCTGGCAAAAGCGCTTATGAGCATTGGTGCGGTTAAAGGGGTTGTTCTGCTGCAATGCTCGGCAGTGAAAATAATGATCCTATAAATTCCACGGGATTTGCTACAAATAATGCCGGAGGAATTCTTGCGGGCATAACAAATGGTGAGGACATCATAATTCGAGTGGCGGTTAAGCCGATCCCTTCAATAAGAATTGAACAAAATACGATTGATAAATCAGGAGATCAAAAAACCATTTCAATAAAAGGGCGCCACGATATTTCAGCCATACCCAGGATTAATGTAGTCTGCGAGGCCATGGTAAATCTGGTTTTGGCGGATCATCTTTTAAGGCAAAAGGCTATAT
>NZ_JAIOSW010000121.1 GCF_021107415.1 Desulfobacula sp. | reverse complement strand
GCGGCCTTCTTCTTGACAAAGATGGATACCGGTTTATGCCGGATTATGAACCCGGCAAAAAGGAGCTGGCCTCAAGAGATGTTGTATCCCGCAGAATGATTGAGCACATGAGAAAAGGCAAGGGTGTCCCGTCTCGTTATGGGGATCACCTCTGGCTGGACATTACCCTGTTGGGCCGCAAGCACATTGAAAAGAACTTAAGGGAAGTAAAAGAAATCTGTGAATATTTTCTGGGTATTGATCCTGTTGAAGAGTATATCCCGGTCAGACCCACCCAGCATTATTCCATGGGCGGAATCAGAACCAAACCCACAGGGGAAAGTCCAACGCTTAAAGGCCTTTTTGCTGCCGGTGAGGCCGCTTGCTGGGATTTGCATGGATTTAACCGGCTGGGCGGCAACTCTGTTGCTGAAACAGTTGTGGCAGGAATGATTGTGGGTGAATATGTGGCTGATTATTGTTCAGCAAATGCATTAAATGTGAGTTCCTCCACTATTCAGCAATTTATGAAACAGGAAGAAAAGAAAATCACGGATCTTCTGATTAGAGATTTTGGTGAAAATCCGTTCAAGTTAAAGGCTGAAATGCAGAAGATTATGATGGACAAGGTGGGTATTTTCAGAAATGGAGAAGACCTAGAGCAAGCTGTTGAAGAATTAAAAGTCTTAAACCAGCGGGCAAAGAGAATCGCCTTGAGAAACAGGATCAGTTCTTCCAACCCGGAACTGGTGGAAGCCATAAGGGTACCCAAAATGATTAAACTTGCCCAGTGTGTGGCTTATGGCGCCATGCTCAGAACTGAAAGCCGCGGCGGCCATGCCAGGGAAGATTACCCGGAAAGAAATGACAGGGACTGGTTGAAAAGAACGCTTACTACATGGAAAAATAATTCAGTCGATCTTCCTGAACTTACCTATGAAGATCTGAATATCATGAAAATGGAGCTGCCGCCGGCATCAAGGGGCTATGGTGTTGATAATACCGTCCATCATCCGGATACTGCCAAGCGGGAACAGGAAATTGAAGAGATTAAAAAAGCAACCCCCGGAGCAGACAGGTTTGAGTTGCAGGAACTGTTAAATCCAATTCCGATTCCGGAAAAATTCAAAGGCAAAAATGAGCGTATAGGCAGGGGGTTTAAATAATGAGTGATCAAGAAAGAATTTTAAAATTTCAAATTTTTAGATATAATCCCCAGAAAAAGGGTGACAAACCTCGTATGGTAACCTATGAGGTTAAAGAAGCCACAGGGATGACAATTTTTATTGCATTGAACGATATCCGTGAGCAGCAGGACCCATCCCTACAGTTTGATTTTGTCTGCAGAGCCGGTATCTGCGGTTCCTGTGCCATGGTGGTTAACGGACAGCCGACCCTTGCATGCAGAACCATGACATCCACGTTTGAAGACGGTCAGATTAAATTGCTGCCGCTGCCGGGATTTGAGCTGATAGGCGATCTTTCCGTCAATACGGGGAAATTCATGCGGGCCATGTCAGAGCGGGTAGAATCCTGGATTCATGACACATATGTAGATGAAGTCAATTATGAAAAACTTGAGGAACGCATGGACCCGGATGTAGCTGATGAGATTTATGAGCTTGAACGATGCGTGGAATGCGGATGTTGCGTATCTGCCTGTGCAACCAAACGGATGAGACCGGATTTTCTTTCTGCCGTGGGATTTATGCGGCTGGCAAGATTCGCTCTGGACCCCAGGGATAAACGGACCGATGAAGAGTTTTATGAAATTGTAGGTGATGATGACGGCGTGTTTGGCTGCATGACCCTTTTAGGATGTGAAGACTATTGTCCCAAGGATCTGCCGCATCAGACCCAGATTGCATATCTTCGAAGGAAAATGGTTCTGGTTAGATAATTTTGAATGATAAGTTTTGAATTATGAGAAATAAATGAAATGTTGTCTTATATTTCAATTGAAAGGTTAATAAAATGAGTGAATTTAAATTTGAGACTATGTTCCCTTTAGGAGAAGATACGACCCAATATCGTCTTCTTACTAAAGAACATGTCAGGGTAAGAGAGTTTGAAGGAAAAGAGATTCTCATGATAGAACCGCAAGCCATCACCTTGCTTTCAACCCAGGCTTTTAAAGATGTGGCCCATCTCTACAGGTCTGAACATCTTGAGAAGTTAAATAATATCATTGATGATCCCCAAAGCAGCGACAATGACCGGTATGTAGCCCTGGAACTTTTGAAAAATGCCGTGATTGCATCTGATATGGTTTATCCCATGTGCCAGGATACGGGAACCGCCATTATAATGGCGAAAAAAGGCCAGCAGGTCTGGACCTGGACAGATGATGAAGAAGAATTGTCCAGGGGTGTCTATCAGGCATATACACAAAATTATTTAAGATATTCCCAGAATGCGCCGCTGACCATGTACAAGGAAATGAATACCAAGACCAATTTGCCGGCTCAGATTGATATCGGTTCTGTTCAGGGAGAGGCGTACAAGTTCTTATTCATGGCAAAAGGGGGCGGCTCCGCCAATAAAACAGCTCTTTTTCAGATGACAAAGGCAGTATTGAATTCTGAAGAGACTCTGATCAATTTTATGATGGAAAAAATGAAGAGCCTTGGGACAGCAGCATGTCCGCCATATTATATCGCCTTTGTCATCGGCGGAACTTCGGCGGAACTCAATTTAAAAGCCGTGAAACTGGCCTCGGCAAGATATCTGGATTCTTTGCCCGTAAAGGGCAGTGAAACAGCCCATGCGTTCAGGGATATTGATCTGGAAGAAAAGGTGCTGATAAAATCCCAGGAACTTGGACTTGGTGCCCAGTTCGGTGGCAAGCACTTTGCTCTGGATATCCGGGTGATCCGTCTGCCAAGGCATGGAGCCTCCTGTCCCGTTGGTATTGGGGTTTCCTGTTCTGCTGACCGTCAGATCAAGGGAAAAATTACAAGGGATGGTGTTTTTTTAGAGCAGCTGGAAGAAGATCCTGCTCAATACCTGCCGAAAAAAGAACCTGAAATGAAAGAGGCCGTCCAGATCGATTTGAACAGGCCCATGGACGAGATTCGGGCTGAACTTTCCAAATATCCTGTTGCCACAAGGCTTTCCTTAACCGGTAAAATCATTGTGGGAAGGGACATTGCCCATGCAAAATTTATGGAAGGCTTTGAAGCGGGCAATGGGTTGCCTGAATATCTGAAAAATCATATTATTTATTATGCAGGCCCTGCTAAAACACCGGATGGTGAGGCTTCCGGAGCCTTTGGTCCCACCACTGCCGGAAGAATGGACCCCTATGTACCCATCTTCCAGAAAGAGGGCGCCTCCATGATCATGCTGGCAAAAGGGAATAGAAGCAAACAGGTGACTGACGCCTGCAGGAAATACGGCGGATTTTACCTAGGCTCGCCCGGTGGTCCTGCTGCCCGTCTCGGAAAAGACTTTATCAAGAAAGTCGAATTGGTTGAATACGAAGAACTGGGTATGGAAGCTGTTTATATGATCACCGTGGAAAATTTTCCTGCCTTTATCATTGTTGACGATAAGGGCAATGATTTTTATGCTGATCTGTTGTAATTACGTCTATTCTTAACTTTTTTAAAGCCCCGGAAGAGATTATTAATCACTTTCGGGGCATTTTTATTCTGTTTTTTAAGTGGTTGATCAATGGCATCCTTTCCCCCGAATCGCAGTCCT
The DNA here is from genome assembly GCF_021107415.1 of Desulfobacula sp. The sequence continues at coordinate 9,574 of NZ_JAIOSW010000121.1, read as the reverse complement.
GGACCATTCTTAACAGTAAAAATTCTTTTTACTTAGAGGAACAAATTTACCGTGAATTAATATTGCCAACATTGAAAAGCTTTGCTAAGGTTCTCTAAAAGAAAAATTTGATTATCCTGATAGTAAAATAAACCGGGATATCATAACAACCCTATTTTTAATTCTATATAAGGAGATGATCATGAAACGTTTAATGATGTATTTTATTGCTATTGCCATGTGTGTTCCCACTATCAGTGCGTTTGCAGAAGGACGGCTGATAATTTACTGCTCAAATGAGCCATTTGCCTGCCAGGCAGTAGCCGATGAATTTGCAAAAAAATACGATGTAAAAGTCCAGATGACCCGGGCCGGATCCGGCTCCACATATGCCAAGATTCTTGCAGAAAAGGATAATCCTAAAGGGGATGTATGGTATGCAGGAACCCTTGATCCCCATTCCCAGGCGGGTGTCAACGGATTGCTGGAATCTTACAAGTCTCCCATGCTTAAAGAGATTGGTGAAAAATTCAAAAACCCAGCAACAAGCCAACAGCACCACAGTGCAGGTGTCTATGCAGGCGTCCTTGGCTACTCTGTAAACACAAAACTTCTTAAGGAAGAAAACCTTCCAATGCCAAGATCCTGGGAAGACCTGACAAAACCGGAATATAAAGGTATGGTTCAGGTAGCAAGCCCGCAGAGTTCCGGCACTGCTTACACTGTCCTGGCCACCATGGTACAGCTTAAAGGCGAGGACGGTGCATTCAAGTATCTGGCCAGACTGCATAAAAATGTAAACCAGTACACTAAGTCAGGTTCTGCACCCGGAAAGGCTGCAGCTCGCGGTGAAACTTTAATTGGTATCGGCTTTTTGCATGACCATGCCCTTCAAAAGTCCAATGGGTTTCCCCTGGAACTCATTGTACCCTCGGAAGGTACCGGTTATGAAATCGGTGGTCTGAGCATTATTAAAAAGGCACGAAATCTTGAAAATGCCAAGAAATTCGTTGATTTCATGCTGAGTGCTGAAGGTCAGGAAGTGCCACAGCGGGTGAAGATGTTCCAGGTACCCACAAATATAAATGCCAATGTTCCCAAAGAAGCTATCCGGTTAGATGAGGTAAATCTTATTGATTATGACTTTGTTAAATATGGTTCGGAAAAAATGCGGGCAAATTTGATTGACCGCTGGGTCAAAGAGATCAAACCACTTAAACGATAAAGCATATTGAGAATTTGTTAAATATTGTATCCTGAAATTCTCACTACAGGGATTTTGGGATACATACCATTTTTATTATCACTGATATTTCACACTGGTATTCCAATAAAAACCTGTACTCTAAGATAGAGTCTGAGAATATGCTTTTATACTATGAAGTTTAAAACTAAAACAGCACCTGGAGAGGTTAGCCCGTGGGTCATTTTCTCCTGGGTGGGTATTGCCTTTGCTGCCTACTGGTTTTTTCCGTGGATTGCTCTTGATTACGGTCTGACTGACTCAACAATGGATGAGTTGATAACTGCTTTGGGATGGAAGTGTAATCGGACCACACTCCTGCTACCAACCTTTCTTGCGTTCATCGCCCCGTTTGCATGGATCAGGTTTCCTAAAAAAGGATCCGGATGGTTTTACACAAAAGCATCTGGATTAGTGATTGGCAGCATACTTCTCAGCTTCATTGTCACCGAAACTCCTATGGGACTTGGGGCAGGAGTTGTCATCATGTGTATGGCAGCCCTTTTTGCCATCGGTATTTCCGAACTTGGATTTCAGCGGGGAGATACATTTATTGCCGGTGCTGTGATCTTTATCATTTTCATGGTTATCGCTTTTATCTTTTTCCCTGTATGGGAAATTTTCTATCGATTGCTTTTTGATAAAACCGGTGGATTTTCTCCCTTTCAGTTTTTTCGTATCATCACCTCATTCGGTGTGGGCAGAATCATTGGGAATACATTGCAGTTAGCGGTTGCCGTAGGTTTTACCACTACGATTTTTGGACTAATTTTTGCCCTGTATTCAGTCCGGGCCACTACACGGTTCAGGTATCTGATACGAATTTTCTACATATTACCCATTATTACGCCGCCGTTTGTTGTGGGTATGTCATTAATCCTGCTCTTTGGAAGAGCTGGCATGATCAATGATGGTTTGATATACCTGCTGGGACCAAATGGTATTTTTACACCAGAGGGTGCCCAGGGAATCTTTGAACGATCAGGATATATCTACGGTTTCACAGGTATTTTTCTGGCTCAAACACTCTCCTTAACCCCTGTCAGCTACATGGTAATAAGCGGAATGCTTTCCTCTATCAATCCGGCCATGGAGGAAGCTTCACTAACTATGCGTGCCGACCGGTGGAAAACACTGTGGAGCGTAACATTGCCGTTGCTTAGACCTGCCATCGCAAATGCTTTTCTGTTGGGCATGATTTCTTCAGCAGCGGACTTTGGCAATCCACTTGTTCTAGGAGGAGACTATGATGTGCTCTCCACGGAAATCTATTTTTCTATTGCAGGCTCACAGCTTGATTTTGCCAAAGCTGCTGCTCTTGGCTTTATTCTTCTAATCATCTCTCTGTCAGTTTTCGTAATTCAAAAAAAATGGATTGGCCAGAAGTCTTATGTTACGGTCACTGGAGTGGAAACTTCGGGAAATGTGACTCCGCTACCTCTTGGATTACAACGTGGTATGACCGTTTTTATATCCCTCTGGCTGCTGCTGGTAGGTATCCTGTATGTCAGCATATTTTTGGGCGGTTTTGTAAGACAATGGGGAGCGGACTACTCCCTTACCCTGTCACATCATGCGGAATTGTGGCTTAAAGGACTTGAATCCGGTGCCTGGCCATCTTTCCTTCATTCCATAGTTTATTCGATAATTGCTGCACCTCTGACTACCCTTATGGGAATCCTCATTGCCTACATCATCACCAGAAAACAATTTTTTGGACGAAGTATCATTGATTTCGGTACGGTGCTGATCTTCGCTATTCCTGGTACTGTCATAGGTGTGGCTTATATTCTTGCGTTCAATACTCCCCCCCTAGAGTTGACAGGGACAGCTATGATTCTGATTATCACCATGGCCATCCGGGCAATGCCTGTGGGGATTCGGGGTGGTATGTCTGCTCTGAGCCAAATTTCCACAACCCTGGAAGAGGCTTCTTTGTTGCAACGGGCAGGAAGTCTGAAAACCATCCGGTCTGTCCTGTTGCCATTGCTTAAATCGACCATTGTCTCTTCAATGGCCTATAGCTTTATACGTGCTATGACAACTGTTTCAGCGGTGATCTTTCTCGCCACAGCAGGAACTGATGTTGCCACAACCTACATCTTATCGCGGGTAGAGAGCGGTGATACAGGCGTGGCAGTGGCCTATGGCTCTGTTCTTATATTGGCCATGTTATTGTTCACATTGCTGGTTCAAGCCATTTCAGGACGTTCTAGAACTGATAACCAGGTACAAATCGAAAGAGGAGCCCATGAGTAATAAATCTGTCAAGATCATTTTGAAAAATGTTTCTAAACATTTTGGGAAAGTACATGCACTGGACTCCATCAGCATTGAGTTTGTACCTGGTACCCTTACGACATTGCTCGGCCCTTCCGGATGCGGGAAAACAACGCTTCTGCGCCTTGTTTCCGGACTGGAGCCCGTCACATCCGGCGAAATATGGTTCGGTGACAAAAAGGTTACCAACCTCTCGGCTACTCGCAGAGACATTGGTATGGTTTTTCAATCCTATGCGCTGTTTCCACATATGACCGTGGAGCAAAACGTCGGGTACGGCCTGCGCGTTTTGAAAAAATCTTCGGAAGAGACCAGTGAACGGGTGACTGAAGTATTACAAATGGTGGATATGAATGGTTTTCAAAAACGATTTCCCAATGAACTCTCAGGCGGACAGCAACAGCGCGTGGCAGTAGCTAGAGCTATGGTGCTGATGCCCGCGGTACTCTTGTTTGATGAACCTTTGAGCAATATCGACAGCAAATTACGCCGCAGTATGCGGGATGATATTCGCAGGCTTCAGCAAACATCAGGTATCACAGCAATCTATGTCACACACGATCAGACCGAAGCCCTGGCTGTTTCAGATGAAATAATAATCATGCGCGATGGTACCATTGAACAGCAGGGGCCTCCCCAGTCTTTGTATCATAGCCCTGAATCAGCATTTGTCGCCAATTTCATTGGGGAATCCAATGTAGTTGATGCTGAGTTACAGGGAGAAGACGAAAACCGGTATATCATTTTGGGTGATGCTGAAATCCGTATCCCTGATGGTATAAAGGTGCCTGATCAGAATGGACCGATGAAACTTTCTCTTCGCCCTGAAATTCTGAAACTTTCACAACGGAAAAAAAATTCCCGTCAGAGCCTTACCGGTGTTATTGTTCAAAATACCTATATGGGGCCGATAATTGAATACTCTATTGAGACTGAGGCTGGAACCTTGTTTGCTCGGACACTGGCAAGCCTGGAACAGTTTCAGCCTCAGGAAGAAATATCCATATGCATTCGACCTGAGGAAATTATCATTATTCCCAGTACTGATGGGATAAATAAAATTGGCTGTTTGGCTGGATAGTTAAGGTTGACAATTAATATTTGGAGATTCCCATGAAGACAAGAATAGAAAAAGATACCATGGGTGAAATTCATGTCCCTCTTGACAAATACTGGGGTGCACAGACCCAGAGGTCTTTAAATAATTTCAAAATCGGAAGCCAGAAGATGCCTTTGGAAATCATCAGGGCATTTGGAATATTAAAAAAAGCAGCAGCCATTGTGAATCATGAGCTGGGGATTTTGTCCCGGGAAAAAAAAGATATCATTATCCGGGTTTGTGATGAAATTATCAAAGGGACTCTTGATGATCATTTCCCCCTAGTTGTCTGGCAGACCGGGTCGGGAACCCAGTCCAACATGAATGTGAATGAAGTCATTGCCAACCGGGCTCATGTGTTGCTCGGTAATGAGACAGGGAAGATAAATCGCCTTATTCACCCCAATGATGATGTCAATAAATCCCAGTCTTCAAATGATACCTTCCCAACCGCCATGCATATTGCGGGTTGTAAGATGTTGTCTGATTGCACAATTCCTTCCATAGAGGCGTTGAGAGTGTCTTTGGAAAAGAAAGCCGGAGAGTGGGATGGGATAGTAAAAATCGGCCGTACACACCTGATGGATGCAATCCCTCTGACCCTGGGGCAGGAATTTTCAGGATATGCATCCATGCTGGATCATGGTCTTAAATCCCTTGATCACACCTTGTCCCATCTGTCCGAGCTGGCCCTGGGTGGGACAGCCGTGGGAACCGGATTGAACGCACCCGGGGGATATGACAAAAAGGTGGCTCAAACCATTGCCGATCTGACCGGCCATCCCTTTGTGACGGCACCCAATAAATTTGAATCATTATCTGCCCATGATGCCGTTGTTGCAACCCACGGGGCACTGAAAACATTGGCGGTGAGTCTCATGAAAATCGCTAATGATATAAGGCTTCTGGGCTCAGGACCGCGATGCGGAATCGGAGAGCTGTTACTGCCGGAAAATGAACCCGGGTCCTCCATCATGCCGGGAAAGGTAAATCCCACCCAGGCCGAAGCTTTGACAATGGTGTGCGCCCAGGTCATGGGTAATGATGTCACCATTAATATCGGTGGATCAAACGGGCATTTTGAGCTCAATGTGTTTAAGCCGGTGCTTATTTGCAACTTTCTGGAATCGGCACGGCTGTTGGGTGATGCAGCATTATCGTTTAAAAATAATTGTGTGGACGGCATTGAACCCAATGATGAAAATATTAAAAAATACCTTGATGAGTCACTCATGCTGGTGACAGCCTTAAATCCTTATATCGGCTATGAACAGGCAGCTAAGATTGCAAAAAAAGCCCATAAAGAGAACAAAACTTTGAAGCAGGCAGCCCTTGATCTAAAAATTGTAACGAGCGAACAATTTGATCAATGGGTAGATCCCAAAAAAATGACCGGGAACAGATAAAAAAATGAGGATAAAGAAACATGAAAGTCATACTTTTGATGGCTGTTACAGCAGACGGGATGATTGCAAGGAATTCCATGCAAACCATAGACTGGACCGGGAAAGCAGACAAAAAATATTTTGTTCATATCACCCGGGAATCAGGGACTATGATCATGGGCTCTAAAACATTTGATACCATTGGAAAAGTGTTGCCGGGACGCAAAAATATTGTCATGACAAGGGACAAAACAAGAACAAGCCTGGACAGGGATTTAATCTTTACCAGCCAGACACCGGGGCAAATCGTAAATGACCTTCAAGCTCAGGGGTTTGAATCTGTAACGCTCATTGGCGGATCTATAATAAATACTTTGTTTATAAAAGAAAACCTGATAGATGAGATTCATGTTACTATTGTCCCAAGGCTTTTTGGAAAGGGATTGCCCCTGTTTAACGAATCCCTGGATACCCGGTTGGAATTGCTGGATGTCATGGAAATTGATAAAGGTCATATTTTATTGAGATATGCCGTAAAAAAATAAATTTATTGAAAGGAAGAAGCTATGCTGGATATAGATGAACGTCATAAAATCATCGCACTCATCAACCGTGAAGTTATCCCGGCCCTTGGCTGCACCGAACCTGTGGCAGTTGCCCTGGCAACGGCCAAATCAAGGGAAGTCCTTGAAGAGTTTCCTGAAACAATAGAGGTCTTTGTCAGCGGTAATATTTATAAGAACGGGATGGGAGTGGGTATCCCGGGCACAGGCATGATTGGTCTGCCTATCGCTGCAGCCCTTGGCGCAGTATGCGGCAATTCAAAAGATGGGCTTGAGGTGCTAAAACATGTAAATGATGAAAATCTTGAAACAGCACGCAGGATGGTGGATGGAAAACAGATTGATATCAAGGTAAAAGAAGGGACAGATAATTTATATATTGAAAGCATTTGTAAGAGCAAAAATCATACAACCCGAACCATTATTTCCCATCGTCATACCAATATCATTTATGTTGAAAAAAATGGGAAAGCTGTTTTTAAAGGATCTGAACCCCATTCTGCCAAGGAAAAGCCCGGGACAAAAATTAATCTTTCCGTGGCAAAGATATATGAATTTGCAGACCAGACACCGCTTGACGAAATAGAGTTTATCCTGGAAGGGGTTAAAATCAATAAAGCCATTGCAAAAGAAGGCATGACAGGAAAATACGGCCTTAAGACGGGGCGTACCATACAGAGAAATATCACAAGAAAATATATTGCCGATGATCTGGTATCCCATGCCATGTCATTGACGGCAGCTGCGTCCGATGCCCGTATGGATGGGTGCACCCTGCCGGTGATGAGTAATTCCGGCTCCGGGAACCAGGGCATTACTGCTATCCTGCCCGTGGTCGCCGTGGCACAAAAAACAGGTGCCGGTGAGGAAAAATTAATCCGGGCGCTCATTTTAAGCAATTTAATGGCCATTTATAATAAACAATTTATTGGTCAGTTGACAGCATTATGCGGTATCCTTACGGCTGCAACCGGTGCCGCCTGCGGGGTGTGCTATCTTTTGGGCGGGAATCTGGATCAGATCAGCGGCACCATTAAAAATATGGCTGCCAGCATCACCGGTATGATATGCGACGGGGCCAAACTGGGATGTTCCTTAAAAGTGTCTGCCGGTGTCAGCTCGGCTGTTTATTGTGCGCTTCTGGCCATGGAAGGCAGCTACACCTCTGATACCGATGGGATTATTGCCGAAGATGTGGATCAGACTATTAGAAATATAGGCGAGCTTGCCACAAAGGGCATGCTTGAAACCGACCGGCATATCATTAACACCATGATTTCAAAATAATAATTTCTTGACAGCCTATTATATTTTAACTATTGAAATTTAAATGGCTTTATTTGAAAAAAAAATACCCTTGTCGTTGAAAACGCTTCCCGTGCGCATTATTATTCCTGTCGCATTAACCATTATTCTCTTCATTCTGACAATTTTTCTTTTAATTATTCCTCTTTTAGAAAAAAATATGATGGATGGGAAAAGAGAGGGCATCATGCATTTGACGGAGAGTGCATGGACTACATTAAATTTTTTTTACTCAAAAGCCCAAAAGGGGTTGATCTCCCATGAAGAAGCAAAGCTGCAGGCCGTAAACCATTTGCAGCAATTAAGATATGGCCCTGAACTGGAGGATTATTTCTGGATAAATGATATGACGCCGAATATGATCATGCATCCATATCGTTTGGATCTTGAGGGTAAGAATATTTCAGATTTTAAAGATCCGGCCGGCAAACGTTTGTTTGTCGAGGTGGTTGAAATCGTGAAAAATAAAGATGCAGGTTTTGTGGATTATCTCTGGCAATGGAAGGGGGATTCAAACAGAATAGTTTCCAAAATTTCCTATGTTAAGGGGTTTGCCCCCTGGGGCTGGATTATCGGAACCGGTATCTATATAGAAGATGTCAGACAGGAAATCCTGACCATAACACGCCGGTTAATTTATACCTGTTCAGGGATTATGATTCTGTTTTTAATGCTGTGCGGTTATATTATATGGCAGGGAACAAAGGCTGAACAAGAACGGATAAACGCCTTGGAACAATCCAGTTTAAGGGAGAAACAACTCCTTCAGGCAGATAAAATGACATCATTGGGAATACTTGTGGCAGGGGTTGCCCATGAAATTAATAATCCTGCAACATCTTTAATGCTCAATGCACCGAATCTTAAAAAAGCATGGCATGCATTCACCCGGATTCTGGATGATCATTTTGCGAAGCACAAGGATGCACTTGTCTGCAATATGCCTTACGCAGAACTCAGCAAGCGGATTGATATGATGCTGACCGCGATTGAAGACAGTTCTGCAAGGATAAAAAGAATCATAACGGAGTTAAAGGATTTTTCGCGTCCCACAGAGGCAGATATGGAGAGTGAAATTGACATTAACCTTGTGGTAAAAAAATCACTGGATCTAACCCTTTCCATATTGAAAAAAGCGACAAACCACCTGTCCGTTAATTTTGAAGAGGGGCTGCCGAAAATTTCAGGCAATTTCCAGAAACTGCAGCAGGTTATTATCAATTTGCTTGTTAATGCAAGTCAGGCCCTTGAAAATCCTGAACAGTCCATCCATGTGCAGACGTCAAAACTTAAAGGGTCTCATTTTATTATGATTGAGGTGATTGACAGCGGGCCGGGCGTTTCTCCCGGGGATTTAAAAAAGATGAAGGATCCTTTTTTTACGACCAAAAGGGATCACGGGGGAACAGGCCTCGGACTTTCTATTTCAGAAAAAATTGTATATGATCATAAAGGGATATTGGAGTTTGCTTCGGAATTCGGAAAGGGTTTGACAGTAAAAGTATTGCTGCCCCTGAGCAATTAGAAAAGCATCGTCTAAAAGGACACGATACAATGATGACGAATAGACAACAGATCATGGATCGCCCCATTTTCATTGTTGATGATGAACCCGAAATTCTTCTGGCAGTGGATACCACTCTGAGAATGGCCGGTATGGACAATATCATCACCATTGGTGACGCAAGGGACGTGATCCGGCAAATGGAACGGCTGATTC
>NZ_JAIOSW010000274.1 GCF_021107415.1 Desulfobacula sp. | reverse complement strand
GGGCGGCTATGACACCTGCAAGATGAGCGGCATGGCCGGCACCACAGATAAGCACTTTTATCCCTTTATCTTTTGCCTCACCGGCAAGTTGGGTAGCTCTTTGTGGGGTTCTGTGAGCAGAAGCCACAGTGACGTAGTAGGGAATATCAAATTTCTTTAATATGGACAGCGCCTTTTCCATGACAGGAAAATCAGAGTCACTTCCCATGATCACTCCCACCTGGGGGGGGATGGACAGTCGTTTTAAGGCCTTTGCTCCAATATCTTTGCGATAAAAATGTTGATTAAATGAAATTTTTGCACAGGCTTCATATGCCCTGTCAATGGCTTGTTTAACACTGTTACCCAGGGATGTTACCCCCAGGACCCTGCCGCCGGAACTAACAACTTTTCCGTCTTTTAATGCAGTGCCGGCGTGAAAGACAACGGTATCTTCAACTTTATTTGCTTCATCAAGCCCAAAGATCTCTTCTCCAGTTTCATAGGAGCCTGGATAGCCGCCCGAAGAAATCACCACACACATGGCGGCTCTCGGATCTATTTTGGTGGAATAATTGTGCAGAGTGCCGTCGCAGCAGGCCTCCATTAAGGGTACCAGGTCATTTTCAAGTCTCATGAGAATGGGCTGGGTTTCAGGGTCTCCCATTCTTGTGTTAAATTCAAGAACTTTTATCTGACCTTTATCCACCATAAGACCTGCATAGAGGACACCTTTAAAAGGGGTGCCTTCTTTGGCCATGCCCTCTACAGCCGGGATCATAACTTCATTCATGGCTTTTTCGCGCAAGCTGTAATCCAGAACCGGTGCAGGAGAGTAAGCTCCCATCCCACCGGTATTGGGACCTTCATCATTATCAAAAATTCTTTTGTGATCCTGGGATTCCGGCAATGGCAGAACCGTCTTGCCGTCTGTGAGTGCAATAAAAGAGGCTTCTTCCCCTTTCAGGCATTCTTCCACAACAACAATGGCGCCCGCATCTCCAAAGGCATTGTCATTGATCATTGAATCAATGGCTTCATTTGCCTGTTCAAGGGTGGAACAGATAATGACCCCTTTACCGGCTGCAAGGCCATCGGCCTTAACCACGCAGGGCGCCCCAATGGCTTTGGCATATATTTTGGCTTTATTGGTATCAGTGAATGCCTTTCCCATGGCACAGGGGATATTGTACTTTTGCATATGTTGTTTGGAAAAAAGTTTGCTGCCTTCAAGCCTTGCTGCGGCTTTGCTTGGGCCAAACACTTTTAATCCCATTTTTTCAAAGACATCTGCAATGCCGCTTACCAAAGGGCCCTCCGGGCCAACAACCGTCAGATCAATTTCATTTTTATTGGCAAAGGCAGCCAATGCATGAATATCTTCTGCACTTATGGGGACAGATTCCGCAAGTTCGTGGGTTCCTGCATTTCCCGGGGCACAATATATTTTTTCTACCAAAGGACTTTTTGCTATTTTCCATACCATGGTATGTTCACGGCCACCACCACCAACGACTAGAATTTTCATGTTGATCTCCTTAATTCTTGTTTAGTATGTTCTTTGATTGACAGTTGGATGAGCTCATCTAAGAGTTCGGTAAAAGAGTATCCTGCAACCTGGGCAGATTGGGGAAAAAGACTGGTTGCCGTCATCCCCGGGATTGTATTGGTTTCAAGAACAGATAAATTCTGATTGTATAAAATCATGTCCGTTCTGGAATATCCTTTCAGAAAAAGGGTTTGATGTGCTTTAACGGCAAGTTCCTGAACTTTTTTTGTGGTGGTTTCATCAATCCGGGCAGGACAGATTTCGTTTGTTTCTCCGGCAACGTATTTTGCCTTGTAATCAAAAAAATCATGACCAACTCCCGGGATGATTTCAATGACCGGCAATGCTTCTAATTCATCATTGCCCAGGACACCGCAGGTCAGTTCAATCCCCTTGATATATTTTTCAATAATAAGGGTATCATCATGTTCAAATCCTAAATTTATTGCATCTTGAAGATCTGATTCGTCCTTGACAAGGGTCATTCCCACGCTTGATCCGGCACAGGCCGGTTTCACTACCAGGGGAAGATCTAACTCGTCCACAATTTTTGAGGGTTGGATTTTTTCATTCATTGAAAATGAAAGATAGGAAGGCGTTGGAATCCCGGCGCCGTCATACAGTCTTTTGGCAACCAGTTTATTCATGGCCATGGCACTTCCCAAAACCCCTGCACCCTGGTAGGGGATATCAAGCAGGTCTAAAAGCCCCTGAACCGTTCCATCTTCTCCAAAAGGACCGTGGAGGATGATCAGGGCTGCATCAATCTTGTCTGCATCAATGACAAGTTGTTTCAGGTCTGTTTTTGGATCATACAGGGTGATATCATACTTGTCCTTGTCAAGCGCTTCAAATACCTGTTTGCCACTGTTAAGAGATACCTCTCTTTCCGAAGAAACGCCGCCGGATAAAAGAGCCAGCCTGATTTTTTTCATAATAAACTCCTGTTTTATCCCTGGATAATGTTTTGTTTTGCCTTGTCAAACTCTTCTCTGGTGATAAGATCCTTTTCAAAAAGTGCTGTCAGTTTAAAGATTTTCTGCTCTGTTTTGTTGATATCATTTACAATGAGGAGCCTGTCTGAGTTATCTGATAGATGATGGTCAATGAGGTTTTGTTGATTTGTTTTTGCCGTTATTTTAAAGGACGCAAGTCCCCCAAGAACCCTGACTTCAACAGTCCTGTCCCGAAACTCCGGCATTAACAGAATGTCTTTTATATCAGAAGAGCTTTCTCTCATCCGTCGATAGAAAATCCATGCAATCGCCAGGACCAAAATAGCGATACACCCCATGATCCATGGCAGGTAGTGATATACTCCCTTGAACAGAACAACGCTGACGCCTATGCCTGCCAGTAAAACAACATGTGCCAGCAAGATTAAATAAGCTATGAAAATATTTTTAAAAAGTCCGTCTTTATCTTTATTCCAAAAATTCATGATATTTTTTTTATAATAGTCTCCCGGTATATGTCTGACAACATGGGTGAACAGGGACTGTCACCCCTTATTGTGTTTAATTTGGTAAAAAGGTAATTTAGTTTCTTTTGAATTTTGAGTCTTTCAGGAGAATCGACATGGGCAATGTCAAGCAATTGTTCGGTTT
>NZ_JAIOSW010000203.1 GCF_021107415.1 Desulfobacula sp. | reverse complement strand
GGAGAAGGGATCTCTTTTTTGGTAAAACCAGCCATTGATCAGAAAGTCAAAGAGAAAAAACTTGCCTTGCGCAAATTAAAGAATAGCAAAATGTTTCTTGATGTCAGTCTCGGCTATTTAAAGAACACACCACTTTCTCCGGCTGCCAGGGCTTTTTACGAGGTGGTCAAAACATCATTTATTGAAGTGCCAACTCAGGAGGGCCAGGGAGGTATTGGATCTATCATGGCAAGGATTCTAGCCGAGCATGCCCAGAATGAATGAATCTCAGGGTTTACTTTTCATGATCAGATCTTATTATTTCAAAAAGTAATTTTGAAGAATAAGGTTGAAATATGAAAATAGCTGTTTTTTCCGATGTACACTCCTGCTATTCAAAAATGGTCGCTGTTTTTGAAGATATGGAAAAATATAAGATTGATCAACACATCTGTCTGGGAGATATTATCGGGTATGGCGATCAGCCCGAAGAAACCATTAACTTATTAATGGGAAAAAACGTGATCTCGGTGAGAGGCAACCATGAGCTGGCCATGTTTAACAGACAATACCTTGAGCTTTTTCCCAAGGCCATAAAACAGCCCCTGCTGGATAATATAGCGGTGATTTCCACTAAATCCGTTCGATACCTTGAAGAGACTCCTGACTATTTAAAATTGAAAAACTGTCATTTTGTCCATGGCACACCACCGGATAAATTAACCACCTATATCTATGATGTCACGGATTACTATTTGAAATCCTTGTTTAACAATGCCAAAGAGCAGATTTTTTTTACCGGTCATACCCATAAGTTAAAACTGATCACCTATAAAGACAGAATTGTGTTTCGGCGGAGAATTACAAAAAATTGTACCATCCATTTGGAGAAAGACCAGAAATATCTTTTAAATGTGGGAAGTATCGGGTTTTCAAGGGATGATTTTAAGGCATCAAAATATGCCATATATGATTCGACAAATAAGCAGATTAGCGTCAGAATGGTGAGGGGATGAAACCTGGCCAATGAAGTGGTCAGGCCTGTAAGCCATTAAAAATTTTATCTGCAGCTAAAATATGAGTTTCCTCAATACACCAGGGAGAGTATCTGTCCGGATATTTAATGGTTTCTTCCAGCCAGTCATCCCATTGTATCCACTTGACAGTTGCAATTTCCTCCTGGTTGGGCAGCACCTCACCATCATAAAACCCGGCAAAGATAGGACAAATCTCATTTTCCATGACCCCGTCCTTTGAAAAGCAATACCGATAGTCTGAAATTTTTACAACAAAGTTTAATTCCACCCCGAGTTCATATCGTGTCCTTCTTATGACAGCGCTTTCATAGGATTCTTTTGGCAAAGGATGGCCGCAGCAGGAATTTGACCATACAAGGGGCCATGTTTTTTTTTCTTCCGCCCTTTGCTGCAACAGCAGCTCGTTAGTGTTTTTAAATAAAAAAAGAGAAAATGCCCTGTGCAAAGGTGTCAGGGAAGAGTGGACTGTAAGCTATCTTTCAATGCCAATTTCCAAGTCATCTTCATCCACAAGCACTACATATTCTTCACTGGTTTCCATTTTTTAGATTCCTGTCGTTTGAAGTATGTACCACTTGATTAATATCGATTGACAAAAAAAGTGTCAATTCATATAAATTTATGAAAAATATAAGTTTTTCTTATAAGGATGATCCATGGAAAAAGAAATTAAAGATAAAGCAAGACGTTTGATCAATGAAACAAGGGTCATGACCCTTGCTGTCTCAGATAAGGATATCCCATGGTCTTCCCCGGTCTATTTTGTATTTCATGACAACAGGTTCTATTTTTTTTCCAATGAAAACTCCAGGCATATAAAATACGCAAAAGACCAAAAAATCATTTCTGCTTCTATTTTCCATGATTCAGACCGGATAGACCGGATTTTTGGATTCCAGATGTCAGGAATGCTTGAGAAGGTATCAAAAAAGACTTTATATTTCTTGATTGTCAAAAAATATGTCACCAAGTTCATTTTTTTAAAGCAGATATTCGGTCCCCAGATAATTGAAAACAAACGCTTTTTTTTAGAAAAATTTAAATCCCATCTCTATTGCTTTCATCCGGATAAAATTTTTCTGTCTGACAATTCCAAAACAACCGATAAAAGATCTATAATAGATTTGAGTAAAATAGCCTGATTACCCTTGTAGAAATTTTTTACTCTATTTCAGATTATCCCACAGAATTTTCCAATACCCGCTCTTTGTCGAGCCGACTCTTTTTAAGGCGCCGATCTCTTTTAACTTTTTCATATTATTTTGTATATTTCTCAAAGTGATTCCTACAATTTCAGACAGATTTTCCTGGGTAAGGTTTCTATCTTTTTGTATGCTCTTTAAAATCAGGATTTGATTTTTGGACAGGCTGAATTTTTTTTCTACGTCTTTCCTTACGTCGTTTGCGATATTTCTTACGTCTTTTCTTACGTCGCTAAACTCTTTTACAGGGTCGATAAATCCATTTACAGGGTCTTTTCCTAGGTCGTATGACCGTGCATCCAATAATTCGACCCTGAAAAAATCTCCAATTTCACTAATTTTGTAGGTCACTGTCTTTAATTCATTGAGTTTTTTTCGGATCCGGATAAATCCTGTGCCATATTTTTCAATATCTCCTGTCAAAAAAAAGGCTTCTGCCACAATCTTATTACGGATGGAAGAAGTATAGTCATCTTTTTCCAGATCTTTGAGGGTAAGTTTGCCAAACAATGTTCCCGGATTTGAAAAAATGATCCGGTTGTCAAAAATTTTAATTACAATATCAGTGGTATGTTTATAATCCCTGTGCACAACGGCGTTTAATAAAAATTCACGAATCACATCCAGAGGATACTGCCATACTTCCTTACGTTCAAGGCTACCATCAAATTCATAGGAAAGATTGATATGTTTTTTAATAAAAATCATTGCTTCTTCAAGGGCGGTCAAAAGCGGCGCCTTGATCAAAAGATCATCAATAATGGTATCCTCTGCCTTAAAACGGCCAATATGAATTGAATATCCATGGTTCCCAAACAAGAGCGTCCCGGCCAGGGTGGATTTGCCTGACTTGATGAATTTAAGCTTTGTCATATTGGTCACCATGTCATCCAGAAGGCTTATCCTTCCTTTGGAGTTCACCTTTTCAATGAATTTTTCCATGAGTGAGGTATCAAGATCAGACAGTCTTTCATCAACTGCATGGGCATCAAAGGAGATATCAAGACTCTGCTGCCGAAGATCAACGATCTCCTCCAGGCTCAACATGTGGTTGCTGTTTTTAACCCGTTTGTAATATCTGTTTTTATAGGCCACCGGCTTTACAGGATATTCATTTATCTCAAGCACCAATATGGTTTTACCGTCAACTTCATAAATAGCAGAATGGGGAAGAAGCTGGGGATAGGTAGATGTCTTGATATCATTGAGGTGTTTTTGTTCCGTCTCAGATCCCAGTTCAATGCCTTTGACCGTTCCTTTATCATCCAGGCCCAGAATAACCTTTCCACCCCTGGTGTTGGCAAAAGCCACAAGAGTGATAATCACTTCTTTTCCAAAAGATGATTTAAATTCAACCTTGCGGGATTCTTTTAAATTTTTAAAATCCATATGATTCCCCTGTTTTTATTTTCTATCAATTTTTTTAGTATGCGTGCACCAACATGTCAAGCAATTGCACTAATAACAGATGTTTTGTGATTACCCTTAAAGCTTTCTTGACCTTAAAGGGAAAATTACTTATTCTGTAAAATAAGATAATCCTTTATTTAAAGAGAAACGATTAAATGATACAAAAAAAATATTTGCCTTTTATTCTAATTGTTATCCTGATTTTTATTGGGATCGGTTTTTTGGGAAATACGCTCAATGCTTCTCCGGAAAAACAAAAAGTTTATATTATTCCTGTTTCCGGTACCGTGGAACCGGGTATGGCAGCCTATGTCAAAAGAGCCTTAAAAGAGATCAAAGACGAAACAGATGCCGTTTTTGTATTTAAAATGGATACATTCGGCGGCAGAGTGGATGCGGCTCTTGATATTGTGGATACGATTTCCAATGTTCCCAAAGGAAAAACCATTGCATTTGTGGAAAAAAGGGCCATTTCTGCGGGCGCCCTGATTGCCCTTTCTTCGAATGTCTTATTTATGAAAGAAAATACCATTATCGGGGATTGTGCACCCATTATCAACACCCAGGAAGGCCAGAAAATGGCCGGAGAAAAAGTTCAGACTGTTCTTCGGGCAAAATTTCGGGCTCTTGCAAAGAAAAATAATTACCCGGTTGTGCTGGCAGAATCCATGGTCACCATTGATATGGAAGTCTATCAGGTGATGATAGATGGTGAAAAAAGCTTTATGAGGAAAAAAGCCTATGATGATCTGACGGAAGATGAGAAAAAAAAGATCAGTACTAAAAAGACGATTGTGTCCAAGGGAGAGCTTTTAACCATGGATGATGAAGAAGCCTTTGACTTTGGGTTTTCTCAAAAAAGTGTAAAAGATATAGAAGAAGCATTGTCATTGCTGGGTTATGAATCAACCGATATCATTACCATTGAAGAATCCTGGTCTGAAAGTATCGTAAGGTTTCTACAACCCTTTTTACCCATATTGATGCTCATCGGGATCGGTGCCATATATACGGAGGTAAAGGCTCCCGGATTTGGCATGCCCGGTATTGTCGGACTGATATGTCTTGGCCTGGTATTCTTTAGTCAATATCTGGTAGGCCTTGCTGATCATACGGAATTACTCCTGCTTCTCATCGGTGTTCTGCTTCTGGGAGTAGAGGCGTTTGTTCTTCCCGGATTCGGTGTTGCCGGTATTACCGGGCTCTTAATTATTGCAGCAGGCCTTGTCCTTTCTTTTCAGGGATTTGTAGTGCCTGATCCCTCATTACCCTGGGAAGGCGCCTTATTGATGAAAAATCTGGCACATGTACTGGGTTCTTTTATGTTTGCTTTGCTCATCTCCTTGTTCATGATCCGGTTTGTTCTCCCACAGTTATCAAAAATTATAAAAGGGCCTTATCTTGACGCCACCCTTTCACATTCCCATGTGGATACCACAACGGCTTTGGCAGTGAAACCGGGAGATACCGGGATTGCCCACACATTTCTTCGTCCGTCGGGAAAGGTAATGGTAAACAAAAAAAAGATTGATGCCATCACCCGGGGTGAATTTATTGACCGGGGAACACCGGTTATGATTGACAAAATAGAACAGAATCGTGTAATTGTT
>NZ_JAIOSW010000339.1 GCF_021107415.1 Desulfobacula sp. | reverse complement strand
ATTGATCCGTATTCCAATGGGAAAATCTTTTCCCGTCTTTGCCTGGATATCTTCTATGATTTCAAACAAAAACCGTGTCCTGTTTTCAAAAGATCCCCCATATTCATCCGTCCGGATATTACAATTGGGTGCCATGAACTGGTTGATCAAGTATCCGTGAGCGCCGTGAAGCTCGACAAAATCAAAACCTGCTTCCCGGCATCGTCTGGCTGAATCTCCGAAACAGGAGGTCAGTTCTTTTATTTCATCAATTTCCAATGCTCTGACTTCACCCTTTACAACGGCAGGTGCGGGTATGGGAGAGGGTGCCACTTTTTCAGGAAGATAGGACTGGCGCCCGCCATGCATGAGCTGCACCCCAAACAAAATGTCATATTGCTTCACCCTTTGAACCATTTCTTTAAGGGCCGGGATACAATTGTCATTATACATCTGGGGAAGGTCGGGCAGTTCCTGACCTCCGGGATGGACGCTTCCGCCCCCCACCAGCATCATGCCGACACCGCCTTTTGCTCTTTCTACAAAATACTCAACTAATTGATCCGTCACGCAGCAATTTTCATCCACACCAAAGTTTATACTCATGGCAGACATTAAAAGCCTGTTTTTTGAAATCATATTGCCGATCCGAATCGGGCTGAAAAGATTTGATAACATGCAAAGAATTCCTTTTGAATTATCAGTCAACAATTTTTGGGTCCAAAAATCAATATATGCAAATTTTCCATCCGGATACAAGTTTTTTATTAAAGACTCAATATTTCCCGGATATATCATTTAAAACAGATTCAATCAATTCTTCAAAATTCGACATTGCCTTTTTCTCCTGAATAAGCAATCGGCCAAATGAGCGGCCGGTCACAGCTTTAAAAAACTTTGCACACACATTTCTCTGGCTTGTGGTAAACCCTGTGGAATATCCTTTTTTTTTGCTCTTAGTTTTCTCAGACTGGTCTGATAAATCCCTTCGGCCATGTGGTCTGTTGATAATATGGGAATAGTAAATCAGGGCCCTGTCCATCAAAATATAAAGAAATTGAGGATTTTTATTGGGTCCCAGTTGAAGTTTATCTCCGCCAAATCGAATGCCTGCTGTTTTCTTTTTGGTCATCTTTTTTCCACCGAACAAAGCGGAACCAGCCCCTAAAACCCCTCCTATGGCGGTAAAGACACCAAATGTAATTCCTGCGGCAGCCACATCAATCACAGCCCCCATGGTACCGCCTATGACAGCACCTGCTGCTGCCAGCTGTTCCTTTGTCAGGCCTAAAAGTTCCCAGGTCTGTTTTGAAAACAAATCATGCTTAAGGATAGAATGTTCAGGTAACCGGTACTCAAAAAGATGATGTTTGAACAGCGTTCTGATCTTTTTAAACATCTGGTTTTCTATTTTTTTGATATGGGTCTGATATCTTTTATTGAGCCTTTCTTTGATCTCTTCCTGATCAGAAGATGGTGTGATTGTTTCAGACACAAAAAAAGAAAGGCTTTCCTCAATGGTTTGGATCATGCGGACAGTCACCAGCCGGTTTCGTTTCTGCCAGTCTCTTTTAAACGCCAGGATCACGCAGGAAAGCACAGATTCCCATTCCTGGTCAATGGCTTTAAGGCTTTCAAGCATCTTAATACGTTCTGTAAAATTGGCAGTATTTGAATTAAACACACGAATGGAATTAAAATGCTTTCTAAACTCAAATTGCCAATCCGAAGTATAATCTTTCTTATCTGTTTTGGAATTGATAATGGCCATTCTTGCACGGCTTGTAAGCCTTAAAACTTCCATTTCAGCCAGATCGTCATCTCGCACAGGCCGGGAACCGTCCACAACATAAATAATACCCGCTCCCCTGGCCACCGGGCCTAAAAGTTCACACTCATCAACAAAAAAAGGATCATTTTTATGGGTATCAATAAACCGGTCAACAATTTTAGCAGGGTCTCCGTCATATGCTTTAAACCAGGCAAGGGTCTGCCGGGGAACCTGAAACCCGGGAGTATCCACAAACCGAATAATTTCTTCCCCGTCAATTGTGACGGTGTATCTCTTTGAAACTATGGTTTCCCCGGGAATACGGCTGACTTTTATCCGGTCGTCTTCAGTCAGGGTGGAGACGACGGAAGACTTACCTTCATTGGGGTGACCGAGTACGGCAAATTCCGGTATCATAAATTAAATAAACCTTTTCACCACTATTTCAGAATTTTCAAGTTTAAATATAGCTTTTTTCCAGACATCATAATTAACATCATTGTTGTCCACTGCAAGATTTTTCTGTCCGGCATCCCGGGTTAACAGTATCCACAGGGGCTTGCCTTCAGGCATAGCTGCCTTTATCTGGGTAATATAATGGAGCAATCCTCTTATGGGCGGCTGCCAGACTTCATGGACCAGAATCACCTGATCCGCATCACTGACATTTATCTGATGGACCGCATCTGCATCATCTTCATAATCAAAACTAATCCCAATCATCTCTTTTACATCAAGAAACAGGTGCTGCTCAATACCTTGGATAAGCTTTTGAATTATTTTTTCAGAATAGACATTTTTTGCGGCAAGAATCAACGCATTTTGGCTTAAAATGTCAGCGTCAGGTTTGAAGCCCGGCGTTTCTTTTATCTCCCTGTCATGGAGAAAGATCAGGTTCCTTTCCATGCTTTGGTTCACTGGGACCTGGTCCACCGGGGTTTCATTGGCGTCAATGTCCAGAACAGGAGACTGCATCCTGACAATTAACTGCCTGAACCTGGGCCTGTCAAAACTAAAATTCCTTAAAGCCCGTCTTTGGGCCAACACCCCGGCGATGATAAGAATCCCCCTTGGAATAACAGCATAGAATAAGATTCCCAGGCAGATGAACGGCCACCAGGATATAAGATCCTGTGTGGCCAAAACAGAAATACCGTCTTTTAAAATGATCCGGCTCCCTTCTATTTGGTCAAGACTCGGATGGGTAAAAGATTCTGAAATAAACCAGGACCAGGGCCGGGCTATAAATAAAACTATATCATAGACTCTGGTACTTGATGTCATAAGTGTTGACTGCCACCCAAAGGCCATGTCACTGACAACAACCCTGAAAAATGTTCCACCAAGGGCGCATGCTGAAAAACTAAAGGCAAACACAGATGTCAAAATAAAAAAAGGCCAGAAAAAAAGATCTCTATACTCCCTGTTCTTCATCCGGATGAGGGATGAGGTGTATTCCAGGGTATCAAGGCTTTTTTTGAAAATTGTCCAGTTCACTCTTTTTAATATTTTGGGCAATACATCAAAAAACAAGGAGGATACAAGTGTATGAACTATTGAATAGCGAAACCGTTTTTCACTGTTTTTCGCTCCCATACCCCTTCGAACCAATAGCATCAGAGTGAATAGTATCAACATTACCTGCAAGACAATAAATAAGGCAATAAAAATCGCCACATTGATCGGGCGGGTTCCATGGTAGGCAAGGAATGAATACACCAGGGATATCCCTGCAATCCCCCCTGAGAAAATCATGCCATAGACCATCCAGGTATAAAGGGATGAAAAAATCCTGCCCGGTAGCAGGGTTAATCCTTTTTTATCCGTATTCTGGAAAAATTCTTCTTTCCTGAAAGCCAGCCATGAAAACAAAAGAATTTTCAGGGTTTGAGACCTGCTATTGCATTGATGGTAAATTTTGCGATCCTTGATCGCCCGCGATTGGATATCCTCCCCGGAATCAAGGGCATCATCCATACTGATGAGATAGTCCAGATCAATGATATCTTTTAATCTTATTTTCATGATGTATTTTTAGCAGATCATAGCATTTTTCACAATTGATCTTGAAAAGTCGTCCATAAGTTTTGACCTCAGACTCCAGCGATGCCAGTAAAGTTTAACCTTGATATGACAGGAGGGTACGATATCAACAAGGAGACCGGACCTGATATGCTCAAGCCCCTGAAGGTCGGGTATCATTCCATAGGCCAGTCCGTCCATGATCATTCGGGCAAATTTTTCCGATGACGGCACATAATTGATCGGGATATTTTTTATATTTTTTTTAAATAGCTTTTTAAAAGCCATATTATGAAGATCATCCTTACGATTAAAGATAACAGCAGGGGCAGCTTGTACGCTTTGTTCATCCAAACCTTGCGAAAAATATTGTTTAACAAAATTCTTTGTGGCTGCCAAGCGATAATTCATGGTCCCAATGGTTGTGACACGGCACCCCTGTACAGATGATTTTTCAGAACTGATACAGCCTGAAACCTCCCCATTTCTGAGCATTTTATGGGTTTCATCCTGATCATCCACCTTTAAATCCAGCAGGACTGAATGGTCTTTTAAGAACTGTGTAATTGCAGGAAAAAACCAGGTGGCAAGGCTGTCGGCATTAATGCCGATGGGAAAGACCTGAAAGCTTTTTTCCCCTTTTGTTTCCATGGTTCTTTCAAGATCAGCCTCAAGGCTTTTCACCTGCATATAGTGTTTTAAAAGCCGTTTGCCATCCCGGGTTGCCTGTGGCGGAACCATCCGGGTGACCAATACCTGCCCGACCTGATCTTCCAGGAGTTTTATCCGCTGGGATACGGCTGACTGGGTAATGTGCAATTTCTGGGAAGCTTTGTCGAATCCCTGCTCATGGACCACACAGGCCAGTGCTTCTAAAAGTTTATAGTCAAACATATTATATTATTAGCATCTCTAATAAGTTAAACAAATAATTAATCTTGTTTAAGACAGATCAGGATTTAATATCCGGATGCCTGATCTTCCTGTAATAGGATTGGGAATGATAAATTGCTGCCATGGGATTATGGCCGGTGACCCGATCTTTTACAGCCAGAACAGTAGTGGGAATATCCGTAAATTGTAAAAACAGGGAATCGTGCCCCACGCACAATCCCAGCAAAATATTAAAATCGACCTGTTCATGGGTCAGGGCCTTTGCCTGGAATATGGGGTTACACATCGCCTCATCCGTGCCTCTGTATATTTTTTCATCATCTGAAATACCAACAATATCTTTTGAGCTGTTGCCGGCTTTACAGCAGACGGAAACTACCTCGAACCCATATTCTTTAAAAATTTCTTCAACAATTTTCACCTCCATGGTCAATCCTATGCAAAAAGCAAGGCCGATGCGTTTATATCCCATTTTCATCGCGAATTCACAGGTCTCAACAATCCGTGTTTTGGTGGGCTGCATAATATAGGGCTGCTGATCCCGGTTGGCATAACACTCTGCTTCCTGCAAAGACGCCATATGAGCAAAATGATTGATTTCTTTGTCTCCATATTCTTTGTTGGCCTGTGCTAAAACATTTTTCCGTGTCAATGAGGGGCACCCCTTGGGGCCTTTGCCTTTATCTGATAAACAAATTCTTTCGGGGATCTCCACTGCGCAGGATGCACAGGCAGGAGAAATCTTCTTTTTTTTATCATTCATCTTTATCTCCGGATTTAAATTGTTTTTTATTCTATCCTTATCAAATATGTCTTATATCATATTTTATGATTAATTTCTCAAGGGCTTCATAGGGCTGTGCACCCACAAGCCGATCAAGCCCCATGAAAAAGCTTGGAACTGCTGTGACACCCTTTGCTTTTGAAAGTTCCCAGTCCGAATCCACGGCATCTGAAAATTCCCGCTTTTCAATAACCTTCTTACCTTCCTTGCAGTCAAGTCCGGAACTCTCTATCAGGTTTAACAGAACATCTTTTTGGGCAATATTCTTTCCTTCCACAAAATAAGCCTTGAAAGCTTCCATATGAAATTGATGGCCATGGCATTTTGTTTGAGCCCACAGACCGACTTCCTGTGCAAGGCGGCTGTTATAGGTCATCTTTAGGTCACCCAGGGCGAGGCCAAATTTTGCTGCTGTGGCTTTCAAGCGTGCCATCATTTTACGTGTGACCTTCTGTTTATCCACATCAACCGGTATCCCTTTGTGTTTAAACAATTCTTCCAGAGTACGACCCTGTTCAGGCGTATCCGGATGAAGGGGAAAGGCTCGCCATTTGACGTGGATTCCATACTCTTTTTCAAGTTTTTCAATACTCCCGGTAATGAAATAACACCAGGGTCAAACATAGTCTGAGAATATTTCAAGCTCCAAAGATGAAGACATCATGCTCTCCTTTGATTTATTTATTTTTGTGAATATAAGCACAATTAAACAACCTACAAGAAAACAAAGTAAATTTCGTCCTGGAGAATCGCTGACAGATTTTATCGCACATTATAAGCAATGCTAATAATTAATAAAAATAATTAATTTTACTTTAACTACTGATTCGCTTATTTTATCCCTGTTATTTTGTTACTTTACAAAAAGGGAAAACATGCTGTTAACATTTTTAAAAGGGTTTGGTGTCGGAAGCGGATTGATTATCGCCATTGGCGCCCAGAATGCATTTGTTTTAAGCCATGGCGTCAGAAAAAATCATTACATTATTATCCCTTTGATCTGTGCCATTTGTGATGCCCTGCTCATCGCTTTGGGGGTAACCGGCATGGGAACCATCATCGCCTCAAGCAAAAATCTTTCATTGATCGCCGGCACTGGCGGGGCTGGTTTTCTTTTAATTTACGGGATCAATTCCTTCAGATCCGCCATCAAAGGCGGCAGGCTTTCTGAAAATCAAAAGACGGAATCATCCTTAAAAACTACTATTCTCACGACCCTTGCGATAACATTGTTCAATCCCCATGTATATCTTGATACTGTTATTTTGCTGGGCAGCATATCCAGTCAGTTTAAACAGCCCGGTCACATCTTTTTTGGTGCGGGCGCTGTCACGGCATCATTTATCTGGTTTTTTTCCTTAAGCCTTGGTGGAAAAATGCTTGCACCTTTATTTACAAAAGAATTATCCTGGAGAATTCTGGATACCCTTGTGGGAATTACCATGTGGGCGATTGCTCTGTCTATGCTAAAAGTGTTATTGACTTTTTAAATATTCTCCCATGAGCAGCCTGTTTTTGGGTGTGATACTTTCAGGAATTTTCTGGGCCACAATCTTGTATCCCGCAGCTTTTAGCCTTATCGCTCTTATCGTATCCACGGCAAGGGTTTTATCCATCCAGCCTTCAAGGCCGGCTGTGGAAGATTCTTTTATATTATGGCAGCAGGGCAGAACCGCCACCCTGGCATGCTGTTCAATGGCCTTATCAATAATCAGATCCGTTAAAGACCCACAGGCATGAGCAGATACCACGATATCATCCGGAAGGACAAAAATTTCCCGGATATCCATTTCTTTGTAAATAATTCTATTTTTCAGTCTCGGCCAGGATGTGATCAATACGTCGGATAATTTTTTTGCATTTAATGGAATTTTCCTGTCCACGGCGATGGCAATGCTTGAAGTGTCATCAAGAATGAGCATGATATGAGCCAAAAGGCCATGACCGCAGGCAAGGTCTAAAACTCTGCCGCCCCGGTACCTTCGCCGTACTCTTTTTGCCATTTCCCATGCTTCATGAAGCTCTTTTCTTGGAAGCGTTCCGGCACGGCAGACAGCCCTTGCAATTTTATCAAAAAGGCTGCTACCCGGAAAAAGCGACTCCTGTTGCAGGGTCAGCCTGTTCTTTGAAGACTTTTTCATAATTCTGGAAAATATATGATTCTCTGTCTTTTCACAAGCCTTGTCAGGTAAAAATACAGAATGATCGCAAGTAGGTTGAAATAGAGAGACTCATTGGAAAACCACGAAAAATAGGCTATCGTGTTTTTTTATTCCGACCATCAAACTTACATTTCGCACGTTTGAAAAATAATTGTAGAATAATCTTGCAAGATTTATAGATATATT
>NZ_JAIOSW010000512.1 GCF_021107415.1 Desulfobacula sp. | reverse complement strand
GGCGGACTGTTTTACAGTGTGGGAGCCCTTGTTTATTCCATTAAAAAACCCGACCCATTTCCCGGAATATTCGGATTCCATGAGATATGGCATTTGTTTGTATTGTTGGGAAGTGCCAGCCATTTCTGGCTTGCATTCAAATATCTGATGTATGTAAGTCCTGCCTGAACACAAAGTTTCTTTCATGGAAATTAATAATGTCAAAAAAATAACAGACTGCAAGTATCTGAATCTTTTTTCAATCACTTACAAAGATCGGGTGAATTGTGAAAAAGAATGGATTTTTGCATCACGCTCAAAACGGTTAAATCCCCTTGAAAAAGATGATGCCAGACCTGATGCTGTTGTTATTGTTCCGTTTCATAAAAAGGAAGCAAAAATAGTCGTCATAAAAGAATTCAGACTTGCCCTTGGTGGGTATCAATACGGATTTCCGGCAGGCCTGGTGGATATGGGTGAGACGGTTGAGCAGGCGGGGAAAAGGGAACTTTTTGAAGAAACCGGTTTAACCGTTACAAAGGTGTTAAAAAAAAGTCCTGCCATTTTTTCATCTTCCGGCATGACCGACGAATCCATTTGTCTGTTGTTTGTTGAATGTGAGGGCCTTCCCACAAACAGGTTTAATGAAGCGTCCGAGGATATTGAAGTCATGATGTTATCCAGAGAACAAGTCTTTGGTATTCTTTACAGCAATCAGATTAAGTTTGACGTGAAATCCTGGATAATTTTGGACACTTTTGCTTCCCAGGGGGTCATCTAAATGTTTTCCAATTTTTTATATTTCCTTATTGCTTTGGTCATATATACAACCTCTGAGCTGTTTGAGACGGTAAAAGGCTTTGATAATAGTGTTGTTTTCGATTGTCTTATGATAAGCGGTTTATTTGTCGTTATTTGTCATATTGCATTTAAAAGGCTTGCAAAGAAGGCATCCCAAAATCCTTATGGAAATATTGATCATTTAATAAATAATTATATATCCCGTCTGTCTGTACTTGCTTTGGTAATTTTTGCCGTAAATATTTACGGGTTCAAATTAAACTTTTTATTTTCCGGAATAAAATTATTTGATATTATTCCAACTCTTGAAGCCATTATTTTTTTAGGGCTGTTTCTTTTATATCTGATAATTATCTGGAATGCGGCATATGGTGTGCAAAAGCAATATTTTGCAGGAAAAGTATCAAAAAAGAACTTTATCATATCCAATGTTTCCTTTTCTTTACCGGCGCTTCTACCCTGGTTTTTCCTGTCAATAGTTGCTGATATCCTGGGGCTTCTGCCCTGGCAGCCGGTTAGGCAATTCTTAAAAACTCCTGCAGGAGAAATTGGATATATTGCCCTGTTTCTTGTTGCCATATCCATTTTCGGACCTGTGTTAATCAAAAAACTCTGGAATTGTAAACCCCTGAAGCCCGGGATACCAAGAACCAGGATTGAAAGTGTTTGTCAAAAAGCTGGATTGAGATATTCGAATATTTTAAAATGGGAGTTATTTGGCGGCACCATGATCACAGCCGGCGTAATGGGGCTTGTTGGGCGATTCCGGTATATTCTTGTCACACCTGCCTTGCTCAACTCATTGAATGATGATGAATTAGATGCTGTTATGTTACATGAAATCGGTCATGTTCAAAAATATCACATGTTGTTTTATCTTCTTTTTTTTGCAGGGTTTATCACCTGTAATTTTGTTTTTTTTGAACCCGTTATGCTGTTATTATATATTATTGAACCTGTCTATAAGCTGTTTGAGTTTGTGGGTGTTGAAAAAAATACGGCTCATCCGATCTTAATCAGCGCCACACTCATTGGAATTTTTATCCTTTATTTCAGGTTTGTATTCGGATTTTTCATGAGAAATTTTGAGCGCCAGGCAGATCTTCATGTTTATCATTTTACCAATGATGCATCACCACTTATTTCAACATTTTACAAGATTGCATCCTTTTCCGGACAATCCATTGAAAAGCCTAACTGGCATCATTACAGCATCGGCCAGAGGGTAAGGTTTCTGGAAGGATGTCAAACCATGCCGGCTTTGATACAGATTCATCATTTAAAAGTCAAAAAATTGATTGTTGGATATTTTGTGCTGGTTGCTTTACTTGTTGGTTTTGGCTACTCCATAAATTATGGCATGGCCAAGGAGGCATTTGGCAATTTTATAGCTGAAAACATCCTATTTCAACAATTGGATGTTGATCCTGAAAATTCGGATCTATATGCTGTTGTAGGTGACTATTATTACAGCAGGGAAAATTATGAAAAGGCCATTGATTCATATGAAAATGTTTTGAGGGTAGATCCTGAGAATGTCCATTCATTAAATAATCTGTCCTGGCTTTTTGCAACTTGCCCAAAAGAAGAGTACAGAAATAGGAAAAAAGCCCTGGAATATGCCACAAGGGCTTTGGAGCAAAAAAGGGAAGCCTTTATTTTAGATACCTATGCCCAGGCTCTTTTTGTCAACAATGATATTCAAAATGCTGTAAACGCTGCAAAAGAGGCTTTGAGCCGTTCAAAAGACAAAAAAGAGTATTACAAAGGTCAATTGCAGCTGTTTGAGAAAACCTTAAAACCCTGAAGGTTTAAATGCCAATGGGTAAAAATGCCATACCCGCTATTTGAGCCATTTTTTTTATGATTCGGCCGGTTCTGTCGGACACGATCAGCGCCATGGTATCCTGAAGAGAGATGAGTTTTCCGAAAAGGCGTTCATAAGTTAGATTTTTTACTTCACCTTTCAAACTGTTGGTAAGGATAAACAGCCGGCCGTCATTGTTTTTTCTTGTATTCAGTCGCCATACAAGGATTTCAATGTTTCTGGCACTGTTGTACAGGTTTTGTGC
Organism: Desulfobacula sp.; assembly: GCF_021107415.1. The sequence continues at coordinate 1,737 of NZ_JAIOSW010000512.1, read as the reverse complement.
ATTTAGATAATCCAGCATGAAGAGTTCACATTTTTGATTATAGGATGTATGAATCATTGTATATAACCCAACCATCAGTGCAAAGACGCGATCTCCTTCAAATTCGGGTTCAAATCCAAGCAAAATGGCATCCCTGCCTTCTTTGAATTCAAGTTCTTTATATTTTTTATCAACCGGACATATAAATATTTGGTTTAGACGGGAGTCAATGGTTTGTTCTTGAACTTTTTGCAATTCATATGGATTTTTTTTATAAAGTTTCACAGTCAGGGTTCTCAAAAGGGTGACCACCTGATGCATGTGAATCTCAGAGACATCGTCAATATCAGTTTTGGCAAGATTTTCAATATGAAATTCAGAAGAGGTACTGCATCCTGACAATAGGAAGATACAAAGGAAAGTAAGAAAAAATTTGGAAATAATCATTTGCTTTTGTGATGGCTCTCCATTGAAATTGATATGTATAATTAGAAGGGGGGAGGTTTACATTATTTTTCTATTCTTATATTCCTGAATACCCTGATGCATCGTCTTAACCGCAAGCTGGATACAATGATGCTTTTTTTCCGGAATGTTTTCAAGAACTTTAAAAACATCCCCATCATTCACTTTTAATGCTTCATCAATTGTTTTACCCTTTACCAGATCAACAGCAGCCATGGCCGCAGAAATTGCCCCGGCACAACCTGTTATTTCATACCGGACATCATTAATGAGATTATCATCAACTTTAAGGTAGACCTTCATGATATCTCCGCAGGACCCAACTTTTTGGGATATCTGGTCAGCATTTTCAATATAACCCATATATTTTTTTTCAAGATAATAATTGATCGCCGGATCACCATATCCTGCCTCTGACAGCATTTTACGTTCAGCATCAGATGTTGTAATTTCTGTAATCACTGTGTATTCCTTCATTTCACCCTGATCTAAAAAGAATATCTTACCGGGTATGCTAATAAAATATTCTACACTTAAAAATTAAAACACGTGTTCTAAGATAATTAATTTCTTTTTTATGTCAAGCAAAATGGATAAAACATATTATTACAAACTCGATTTTTATCTTGACATGAATTTTTGATTTATTCATTCTTAAGTAATCTTTTATTGATAGAGGAGAAGCAATTGAACAATAAAGACATCACAGGCAAAGAAGTGAAAGCCCGGATAATTCGATTAAGGCTTGTTGACGGCACCCATGTAAATGGTCAGATTAATATCAATCGTGAGCAGGGCTATGACAGACTCAGCGACCTTATAGCAAATGATCGAGACCTTTTTTTGATTTTGTATAATGTTATGGTCCACCATGGTAATATTGATAACCCCACTAAGCACAAAACACTTTTTATTAATAAGGATCATATTCTCTGGGCTGAGCCGGATGAGGATCAGAAATAAAAAATAAGATGGAAATGTTTATAAGAGCTTGTATATTTTAATAATAAATAGTACTTGAGATTATTATAAGCTGTGATATTCTAATTGTAAGTTTTTTCTGGGTTGATTTCCCAAGAGATGCAACGATTATGGTAATATTTGTAGTGGCTCATATTTTATTTTCTTCTACCATCTGACAGCTAAAAAGGAGAACAGGTTATGAAAGAGTTGATTACGTACATTGCTCGAGCACTGGTTGATAATTCGGATGCGGTCGAAGTTCAGGAAATTAAGGCTCAGCAAACCCTTGTATTGGAATTACGGGTTGCAAAAGAAGATCTTGGGAAGGTC
>NZ_JAIOSW010000385.1 GCF_021107415.1 Desulfobacula sp. | reverse complement strand
AAAGCAATTGCTGCAGCAAAAGGAGCGGAGGGGATAATAGCGTCTGTTTCCAGACCTGATTCCACACCCGGCCCCTATATAGCCCGTGGGAAGATTGACCCTTTTGAGCCGTTATTTAAAGAAACGCCTGTTTTCAGGAAAAAAACGAAAAAGCGTATCCCGCGCACGCCACTTGAAAAGCTTTCTTTAGGCCAGTTCAAACTTGTTGCAATAATCCGTGCCTCAAGCGGTAACAAAGCGCTTGTAGAAGAAAGCTCAGGCAAAGGTTATGTTATAAAAAAAGGTACATACATCGGGCTCAATTCGGGTAAAATAATAAAAATAGAAAAAAACAATATTATTATTGAAGAAGAAATTCAAGATATTCAGGGCAATATAAAAGTCCGCCAAAGAGTATTGAAACTTCAAAAGCCTTCCGGAGAATAATAGCATGATTCATTTAATCACACGATCTATAAGAAAAGAAGCTTTAATAATCTTTCTTTTATCAGCAGCGATGATATTTGCGGGATGTGCTTCCAACAAGGCTGATGTTGAAAAAATAGATAACGTTGAAGTTTCCCTTGGACCCAATCTTATCACCGATATAGTTACGGCTGAAGATTCGGAATCGACTTATGTTACAGTCAGAGGAAATCGTTATTTGACCTACACTTCAATCAAGCAGGATATTCCCCTGGGAATCCTCTTTTATTTTCATGAAACAGACCTTGATGAGTCAATTCAAAGCACATATATGCCCGAAAGTGACATTATTGCATCAATAGAAACTTCAGAATTGACTGACCAGGAAGGTACAACCAGAATTCTAATATCTTTGAAAAAGGACATTCCCTATGATGTAACTCCTGATGATACCGGTATTAAAATATCTTTTTCAAAGGCAGCCGAAATTCCGGTTTCTTCTGATTTGGCAGAAGGCAGCGAGACGCCTGAATTAGTGCAGGCAACAAAACCTGTCGAGGTTATCGTTCCTGCTGCAACCATTTTAAAATCGGTAGATGCATCGAAGCTTAAGGAAAGTGTTAAGATTAATGTTATTGCAGATGGTATAATTAAGGATTATAAATCCTTTACAATAGCCAGCCCTGCCAGAATAGTTTTTGATATTTATAATATTAAAAGCCCCTTTAAAAAACAAAAAACAATCCCTGTAAACAGCAAGTGGGTAAGAAAAGTTCGGCACTATGGATATCCCGACAAGGTGCGGGTTGTCATTGATACAAAAAAGAAGTATTTTTCCGCTTTTTCAGCATATTCCATCGATACGGGCCTTGAGATTCATGTAGGCAAAGATACAGGTGCCCCGCTCCCGGCAAGTTCTGAAAAGGTTTTTACACCTGTGAAGGAAGCTCTTGTGCCCGGAATAAAACCTGTTGCCGCTGATAAAATGAAACCGGCATCTGCATATACTAAACCGGCATGGATCAATCGCATAGATTTTCTTGGCAAAGAAACCGGAAAATCGACTGTGATAATCGGAACTACTCATCCAGTTGATTACGACATTAATGAAGTAACGGATAAATTACTTCGTATCAAGTTGTTTAATACAAAACTTCCAAAATACCGAAAGCGTCCGCTTATTACAACGCGTTTTGAAAGTGCGGTTGATCGGATAACTCCCTTCTTCAAGCCTGCTGTGAAGAATACATCAATAATTGCCATAGAACTTCGAGAAAAGGTGCCTTACACTCTTGAACAAAAAGAAGATCTTCTTTTAATCCATTTTGAGACATCTTCAATTCCCCCTAAACCCTTTGAGCAGGCCAACCTGCCGTCGTGGAAAAAAGTATTTGCACAGATGGATGTTGAGACAGAAGTAACAACGCCTGAAAAGACTGAAGATGAAATGTCTCTTAAGACCGATGATACCATTTTGCCCATAACTGCTGAAACAATACAGGCAGAGGCTAAAGACGCTGTCTCTCCAAAAGTTTCTGAAAGAACAGATATGAAGGCTCGTTTGGAAGGCTCTTCCAGTGTTATTGATATAATGGTCCATCGTAAAACCCCGAAGAGATACAGAGGTGAAAAGATAGCGCTTGATTTTTATGAAACCGATATTAAAAATGTGTTTCGCATTTTAAAAGAAATAAGCGGAAGTAACTTCGCTATTGATAAGGATGTTACAGGCAAAGTTACGCTTTCCTTTGACAAACCTGTACCTTGGGATCAGGTACTCGATCTTGTTCTCAAGATGAATCAACTAGGAATGACTTACGAAGGAGATATAATAAGGGTTGCTACGCTTGCTAGTCTTGCAAGAGAAGAAAAAATGAGACAGGCACGGATTGAAGAGGAGAAAAAAACAAGGGAAGCGGAAAAAGCATTAGAGCCGCTCGTCACAAAATATATTTCCGTTAATTATTCTGATGCGAATGCCGAAATACTGCCACATGTAAAAAAAATAATGACCGATAAACGCGGAAGCGTCAGTGTTGATAAACGTAATAATCAGCTTATAGTGACAGATACAGCCGGGGTGATCGAGAAGATCAAGGAAATTGTCGCAAGAATCGACACGGTAACCCCGCAGGTAATAATCGAAGCAAAAATTGTTGAAGTTTCCAGCAACTTTTCTAATGATATCGGTATTGATTGGAGCGGAAACTCTAATGGTGATCAATCCGACAATACGTGGTTGGACGGTAATGTTGCAATGAATTTTCCTGCAGCGTCTAGTGGAGTTTTGGGATTTACTTTTAACAAGATAGCCGGCACTTCGCTAATATTGAATGCACAATTAACAGCAATGGAAACACGGGGGGAGGGGAAAATTATCTCTTCTCCAAGAATTGCGACACTCGATAATAAAACAGCTACAATAACACAAGGTGTGGAGTACCCTTACCTTGAAAGAGATTCGGCAGGACTTGCAACGGTTAAGTTTAAAGATATAGATCTAACGCTCGAAGTCACCCCGACAGTAAGTCCTGATGATCGTATTCTAATGAAAATAAATATTAGCAAAGATGATGTTGCATCATTAACTGCCGACGGTACACCTTCTTTATCGACTAACGAAGCTAAGACTGAGCTTTTGGTCAATGATGGTGATACCATTGTAATCGGCGGCATTCTTAAATCAAGTGTAACTACCGGCGACTCGGGTTGGCCCGGACTAAAAAGTATCCCCCTCCTCGGCTGGCTGTTTAAAAAAGAAAGCAAATCAAGCTCGAATACCGAACTTCTGATCTTTATCACACCTACGATTGTTCAGCTCGAACAGCGCCGACAGTAAAAAACACATAATCCCGCTTGGAAAAAACGGGACTATGTGTTTTTCCCTGAATCAAACCATACTGTTTTTACCAGAGAATACTTTCTGGTTCCTAAACTATAGCAATCTATAAAAAAGCTTTATTCGCTCTACCGGCGGCGGATAAGCCTCATTTTTTCATTTTTTTTATCTCTTTTT
>NZ_JAIOSW010000403.1 GCF_021107415.1 Desulfobacula sp. | reverse complement strand
GAAACTCTTGAAGAGATAGATGACCTTGATGAAGATGTCGAGGAACTTGAACTTGATGAAGACGAAGAATTGGAAGAAATAGAGGAACTTGACGAGGACATCCAGGAAATTGAAATCGATGAGGACATTGAAGAAATAGAGATTGATAAGGATGAAGAGTTAGAAGATGTTGATGAACTTGATGAGGACTCTGAAGAAATTGATATTGAAGATAATGAACTTGAAGAAATTGAAGATGATGAGGAACTTGAAGAAATTGAAGGCCTTGGTGAAGACCAAACCCTTGACGGAATAGATGGCCCGGGAATAGACAGTATCGATGAAGATGAAACTCTTGAAGAGATAGATGACCTTGATGAAGATGTCGAGGAACTTGAATTTGACGAAGACGAAGAATTAGAAGAAATAAAGGAACTTGATGAGGATGAACTCAAAGCTTTAGAAGAGTTTAGAACAAAAAAAGAACTTGCAGAACATTTTGATGAAACATTAGGTGAAAGAGAAAAAAAATATAATAAATATGTCATAGTCCCTGAGGGGAAATATACTATCGGTACAAAAAAAAGTATCAAATCCAGCCTTGAATTACAGCAATTTGACATGCCTGAAGTTTATATCAGCATTTATCCGGTTACCAATTCCTTGTTTGAAATCTTCATCGAGGAGACCGGCTATATCACGACCGCAGAAAAACTGGGCTATGGCAGAGTATATTCTTCAAGGTTTAGAAAAAATGCAACAGGCTCAACCTGGAATAAGAGTGCCGGCTCAGAAGACATAAAAGGTGCCTGCTGGCATAAGCCTTTTGGCCCGGGCTCAAGTCTTCACGAAAAAAGGAATCATCCGGTGGTCCAGGTCAGTGTGGATGATGCCATTGCATTTGCCTCCTGGATCGGAAGACGAATCCCCACCGAAGCAGAATGGGAATCAGCAGCCAGAACAGATATGGGATATAAATATCCCTGGGGTAATGAATTTAATTCCAAGGCGATAAATATTGAGCAAAGTGGACTATCCGACACCAGTGCAGTAGACGAATATGATGCTTTTGCAAACGAATTTAAAATTATCGACATGCTGGGTAATATTTTGGAGTGGACCTCTGACCTGGAAACTCCGCCAATCAAATCAAAAAAACCCGTCAAATACTGCGTTGCAAAAGGTGCTGCCCGGAATGCCAAAGATGATGCAACCATCAGTTCAAGAGCTTTGTTCAAACCCGGATTTACATCAAATACCATAGGGTTTCGATGTATTTCCGAAATTTTTCTATAAATAATATGGATGAATTAACTCAAAGATATCTCGATTTTCTTATCATCGAAAAAGGATTGTCCGATAACAGTGTGGCATCCTATTCAACAGATCTGGCCCAATACATCACTTTTCTTGAAAAAAACAATGTTCTTAATTTAAATGATGTAGATATTACAGTCATTCTTGCCTGGCTTATCGACCTCACCAAAAAGGGGCTTTCAGCCAAATCCAGGGCCAGGCATCTGATTGCTATCCGGGGATTATATAAATTCTTAATCAGTGAAAAAGAAGTGACGAAAAACCCTGTGAAAAATGTTGATATTCCTAAAATCGGTTTGGCACTTCCAAAAATCATGACGGTCAAAGAGGTTGCAGATCTTCTTGAAGCCCCGGATATCAGGAAACCCCGGGAACTGAGGAATTCAGCAATGATGGAAATCATGTACGGAGCAGGCTTAAGGGTATCTGAACTTATCTCGCTATGCCTGCAGGACATTAACCTTGATGCAAACTTTGTAAGAGTGATGGGAAAAGGTTCCAAAGAGCGAATCGTCCCCATTGGTTCCCAGGCAAGATCAATCACACAAAAATGGATCAAGGAGGGCAGACCCTTTCTTTTAAAAAACATTTCAACGCCATATCTCTTTGTTGCAAGGGCCGGCAACCCCATGACCCGTCAATCTTTCTGGAAAATCATCAAAAAATATGCCCTCCTTGCCAATATATCAAAAAATATCATGCCCCATACATTAAGGCATTCGTTTGCAACTCATTTGCTTGAAGGCGGTGCTGATTTAAGATCTGTTCAAACCATGCTGGGTCATTCAGACATATCAACCACACAAATATATACCCACATTTCAAGGGAATACTTGATAAAGATGCATCAAAAATATCACCCGAGAAATTAATCCAATATTTAATTTTCAAAGAACTTACCCGGAAAGTGTTAAAAATAAATTCATGAATTAATCCATATTAGCTGATTGTCAGCAATGGCCAGGCCGTTTTTTCAGCCCAGGATTCTATTTTTTCAAAATTCCTGAAATCTCCTTCCGAAACCCCTTTTTTCTTCATCTTGGATTTCATAACCATTTTAAACATCATATTCAATTTGCTGTAATCAAGCTGGCCCGCAAAGGCCTGTATCTCTTTGGGTTTAACTTTTGGAACTGCTTTTAGTACGGGATTAAAATAGCTTCTGGCAACTTCTTGTGCTCCCTTTGTATTGCACTGGTCCCGATCAGCCCGCCCACAGCCATGGAACTATTTACAATGAATTGCCTTCTTGTCATCTGTTTCATTTTATATTTACCTTTCTTTACAAAATTTATAATTTTTTATGATCTTCTATTTTTTCTTTAATTTTCTGAGTAATCATTCTTTGCTGATCACTATCAAGACTATTATAAAAATTGGTGAATAAAGTTAAATTCTCTGATAACGACGATGACATCATTTCCACATGGGACTGGATCTTTACCGCCATAACTGAAAGGTCAGGGGTCTCTTTTTCAAACTCCAGCAGAGCCTGTTTTTTGAATTCCATCCGCGTTTCCAGACCTTTTTCCATAGTTTCCTGTACCCGGGTACGAAACCCATCATACAATTCCTGCTGTGTATCGGATAAATCAAGGGTTTCAATCCCTTTATCCATGCGCCAGAGGATAAAACTGCCGATTTCTTTTTGTATAAACGACGGCATTCCTCTTTTATGAAACCTGTGCCCATGAGCCGAATTAAATCCACAGGCCCCTGTAATCATCACAAAACCAAAACCGGAAATCACCATTGCCAAGATGGTAATACTTACAATTAAAGTTACTTTTTTCTTTTTTGTCATTTTCATTCTCCTAAATAATAAATTTAATGATAAATTCTATTTCCAATCCTTTTTAAGGATGAGTCAATGATAATGGATAATTGTAAATCAAATATTTCCAACTTGTAAAAAAATGTAAATTCATTGTAAAAGAGATTAAAAAGGATATTTCCATGACAAAAAAAATTCTGATTATCGATGATGATATAAAACTTGTTGAATTACTTTCAGAGTATCTTGGGGGGAATCAATTTGAAATATCTTATATTCTTGACGGCCTGAATGCCCTAAATGAAATAAAGTATAGAACACCTGATTTGATTATTCTTGATTATATGATGCCGGGTAAAGACGGCCTGGAAGTCTTAAGAGAAATCAGAGCCCATCATGATCTTCCCATAATCATGCTGACGGCCAAAGGTGATGAAACAGACAGAATTGTTGGACTCGAACTGGGCGCAGATGACTACCTTCCCAAACCCTTTAATCCAAGAGAGCTTTTGGCAAGGATCAAAGCCATACTTCGTCGTGGAATCGCCCAGCAGCCTTCAAATAACAGTCAAAATAATGACCTTGTTATTCAAGCGGGTGGCCTTATACTTAACAGAGCTGCCCACACCATTAAAGTAAATGGAACAATTGTTGATCTTTCAACGACTGAGTTTAAAATACTTGAAGTATTAATGAAAAACCCCAACAGGGTTCTTAGCCGCGATCAGATAATGACCATGGCGCAGGGAAAGAATTTTATGGCATTTGACAGAAGTATTGATATTCACATCAGCAAATTAAGATCTAAGATAGAAACAGATCCGTCTTTACCCAGAAAAATTAAAACCATCTGGGGAACAGGATATATGTTTGTGGAATCTTTATGAAATTTAAAAGCCTCTATATCAAACTGCTCCTATCCTTTTTAGGGGTTCTTTTTATCACGGAAATCCTGATTCTTGGCCTGTTTATTAGTACAGCAGGGCGCTCTTTCAGGCATTATATTGACAAGCAATCCATTGCTAAACTTTTAATTCTCAAGGAAGTGGCCCAGGAAAAAATCGATAAAACACCTTTGATCCCCCTATCCCAAAACAATGAAATCAAAAAATTGCTTTATACATTCTCTGATCTTTTTAATATCAAAATATGGGTGACCGCACCGGATAAAACTATATTGATAAAGACATTTCCCACACCCATTGATATCCCGGTAAAAAAACTTAAAAAGCATGACGTTTTAAAAGATGGCATAAAACTGTATCATCTATCCAGAAGACATTTAAAATACTATGCACAAATACCCATTGAGGCTGATAGAAAAATTCACACATTACATATTTATCTTCACACGGGACATGAAAAAAAACCTGAAGCAATCTTTCTTTTCGGACTCTTATCCATCGGCATTATTATTGCTATTCTTATTGTTCCGTTAACAAAAATCATAACCAATAGAATCAAACAATTAAACCAGTCCTCTCTTGAATTTGCAGACGGAAACTTAAGCTGCAGAACCGATATCAAGGGCCACGATGAAATTGCGGAGCTAGGAAACTCATTTAATCTCATGGCTGACAAGCTTGAAAAAATGATACAGGGCAACAAAGAACTTACGACCAATATCTCCCATGAACTTCGAAGCCCTCTAACCCGAATCAGGGTATCAAAAGAATTGATTCTGGACAAACTTAATCCAATCGGTGACAAAAATATCAGACGGTATCTGCAAAATATTGATCAGGACATTGATATCCTGGATGATTTGATTGATAAAATTTTAAAATTGTCAAAAATGGACCTTCAGGAATCTCCCCTGTCTGTAGAACAATTAGACTTTAAACTGCTTTTGACAGACCTGGAAAAAAAGTATGAACTATCCTTAAAACAAAAAAATCTGATACTCCAAAAGGATATTAACGGTGTGCTCATCCTCAACACGGATAAAAATATCGTTACCTCTATACTTTCCAACCTTATTGACAATGCCATAAAATACACAAAAAATAGCGGTACCATACAGATCACGGCATTTAAACCAGAAGATGCTATCTTAACCTTCAAGATAACAAATACCTATCGAAAACTTGATCCCCGGGAATTAGAAAATCTTTTTGAACCGTTTTACAGAATAAAAAACAATAAAAATCCAGGATCAGGCCTGGGATTAAGCATTGTAAAAAAACAACTCAAACTATGTAATGGCAAGATTATTGCGGAAAACAGCCAGACAGGTCTAACCTTTGAAGTACAATTTTCAAATCAAAAAATTCCATATTGATTCTTAAATTCCTTTTATGGTATTAGATATGGCTGCTATTTTGTAAAATCAGCAATTAGAAGCTTTTTGCTCAAATTTAATACGGAAAGAATAAAAAATGTCTGGTGAACATCCAATACCATTGAAAAAGCTGCTCATGCAGGTGAATAAGTCTATTTTTGTTATTCAGAATGATGACGGGCTTCATTTTGTAACTAAAGATAATGATTTTTTCATCAATGCTTTTAAAGAAAATACTCTTCATCGTATCAAGGCATTTGTTCCGGCTGTCCGGCTTGAAAACCTGGGTGATGAGAAATTTAAGAAACGGCATTCTTTAAAATATCCGTATATTGCCGGAGCAATGGCCAATGGAATTACGTCTGCGACCATGGTAAAAACCATGGCAGAGAATGGAATGATTGGCTTTTTGGGTGCGGGTGGCCTTAGCCTTGAAAAAATTGAAAAAAATATTATCGAGCTTACAAACACCCTGAAAGACAAACCATTTGGCTTTAACCTGATTCATTCTCTGGGTGATCCAGCCCATGAAATGGCTACGGTTGACCTTTATTTAAAATATAAGATCAAGCTTATCAGTGCAGCAGCATTCATGCGCATGACCCCTGCCCTTGTATACTATCGAATTAAAGGAATTTATAAAAACGATAAAGGACATATTGTTACGCCTAATCATATCATCGCGAAAGTATCGAGGATTGAAATTGCACGACAATTCTTTTCGCCACCACCGGAGAAACTGGTGAATATCCTCCTTGAAAAAGACTTGATTACAAATCAGGAGGCCAAGCTGTCCCAATATATTCCCATGGCCCAGGATCTGACGGCAGAAGCAGACTCGGGCGGACATACGGACAACCGACCGGCCCTGGCTCTATTACCGACCATGATGGCATTAAAAAATGAATTCATGGAAACATACAATTATAAGGAACCTCTGTGCGTTGGGCTTGCAGGGGGGATTGCCACCCCACAATCAGCAGCTGCCGCCTTTTCAATGGGAGCAGCCTATATACTCACTGGATCAATCAATCAATCCTGTGTTGAAGCCGGAATCTGCGAAGATGTTAAAAAGATGCTATGTCAGGCTGAGCAGGCAGATGTGACCATGGCACCTGCAGCAGATATGTTTGAGATCGGTGCAAAGGTCCAGGTTTTAAAACGGGGGACCATGTTTCCTGTAAGAGCTGATAAACTTTATAAATTTTATAAATCTCACAATAGTTTTGATGAAATTGATGAAAAATCAAAGCAGGAGATCCAGGATAAATTTTTACAGGCAACTTTTGAAGAGGCATGGGACTCTACAAAAGACTTTTTCCATAAAACCGGAAATATCAAAGAAATTAAAAGAGCTCAAAATGATCCAAAACATAAAATGGCCCTTGTTTTCAGATCCTATCTCGGCCTTTCATCAAAATGGGCCATCCAGGGCATTCCCCAAAGAAAAATGGATTATCAGATCTGGTGCGGACCCGCTATTGGTGCCTTTAACCAGTGGGTGAAAGGCAGTTTTCTTGAAGCCCATGAAAATCGCAAAACCGATGAAATCGCTTTAAATCTCATGTTCGGTGCCTGTATATGCATCAGGGCATCTATTTTAAGAACCCAGGGGATCGAACTGCCAATGGATGCAAGTCTATTTAAGCCCCTGGGAAAAAAGGAAATTTCCACCTTTCTTTAGCCATCCCTTTCAATGTAAAACTTTTGTCAAATCCTGATCAATTGGATGATTCCCCTGCCTTAAAATAGTATATTGTCTACAATATTTAATTTTTAATTTAGATTCAAAATTTTTAATTATGAGCAAAAAAAATAATAAATACCAAGCAAATTGCGTTGCCATCATCGGTATGGGATGTATCTTCCCAAAATCCAGTAACTTAAAAGAATATTGGCATCTTCTGTTTAACGGCATTGATGCGATTGTTGATATTCCGGATGATACCCATTGGAAATTAAAAGACTATTTTGATCAAGACCCCTCCACACCTGATCATATCTATTGCAAAAAGGGTGGTTTTCTTCCTGCTATCACCTTTGACCCTGTAAGTTACGGTATCCCGCCCAATAATATAGACGCCACGGACACATCCCAGCTTTTGGGACTTGAAGTAGCAAGAATGGCCCTTGAAGATGCCGGATACCCGATGAATCATCCTGTTCTTGAACAAAAAAAGGTCAATGTCATTTTAGGGGTTACCGGAACCCAGGAGCTGGTTATTCCTTTGGGTGCACGGCTTGGACATCCTATCTGGAAAAAAGCTTTGGAAGATTCCGGAATCAATGATGAAAAAAAAGACGAAGTCATTCAAAGAATACAAGGCGATTATGTCCAATGGCAGGAGAACTCATTTCCAGGCCTTCTTGGCAATGTTGTTGCCGGTAGAATCGCAAACCGTTTAAACCTTTCCGGAACAAATACAGTGACAGATGCTGCCTGTGCAAGTTCTTTGTCTGCCATTCATACGGCGGTTATGGAACTTGTTTCCAGAAAATGCGATATGTCCGTTACCGGTGGTGTGGATACTTTGAATGATATTTTCATGCACATGTGCTTTGCAAAAACCGGAGTTTTGTCACACACCAGTGATGCAAAACCATTTTCAAAAGATGCAGACGGTACCGTCCTGGGTGAAGGTATCGGGATGCTGGTTTTAAAACGTCTTGAAGATGCTCAAAAGGATAATGACAGAATTTATGCCGTTATTAAAGGAATCGGCACTTCAAGCGATGGCAGAACCTCTGCCATTTATGCCCCGAATTCAAAAGGACAACTTAAAGCATTAAACGAAGCTTACCACGAGGCAGGTATTGACCCTTCCACTGTTGAACTCGTGGAAGCCCATGGAACCGGTACACGGGTTGGCGATAAAGTGGAGTTTGACGCATTAAAAGAATGCTTTGAGCAATCTTCTGAAAAGAATCAAACCACCATTAGTTCGGTTAAATCCATGATCGGCCATACCAAGGCTGCTGCAGGGGCTGCAGGGATTATAAAGACTGCTCTCTGCCTTTACAACAAGGTCCTTCCCCCTACGTTAAAAGCTTTGGAACCTGACCCGGAACTCGATATCAACAATTCTTCGTTTTATTTAAACCCTGAATCTAAACCATGGGTATCGAAAACACCCGTAGAATCATCGGGTCATCCCAGAAGATCCGGTGTCAGTGCATTTGGTTTTGGCGGAAGCAATTTCCATGTGATTTTGGAAGAATACACTCCTTCAAAATCTCATGTTTCCTGGGATGGGGCTATACAAATCATTGCCTTTTCAGCTGATACAAAGGATGAACTCTTAGACAAACTCCATGCGTTTCAAACAGATTTAAATGAAATAAGAGACGTTCAGGAAGAAAGGCAGACCATCGCCTGGAAGTCCTATGAATCAAGGCAGAACTTTTCAGTCAGCCATGATTTCAGACTGCTGATTGTTCATAAAAGAGATGACAATATTCAAAAAAATCTAAATAATGCCAAAATAAGCATTGATACAGACAGATCACAACCAAATATCTATTTTTCATCTGTCACAAAACCCGGGGGAAAATCAGGGAAACTCGGCTTTTTATTTCCAGGCCAGGGAAGCCAGTACACCGGCATGGGAAAAGATCTTGTTTCTGTATTTCCTGAAGCTTTAGAAACGATAGAACTGGCAGCAGATATCTTTTCCAAAGAAAGCAACACTGCATCAGGATATAAACCTTTAAATGAATATATATTCCCCTCTCCACCCCATTTGCAGACAAAAACAAACTCGGAAGAAGACCTTCGCCAAACTGACATTGCCCAGCCCGCGATAGGTGCAATATCCCTTGCCATGATTAAAGTGTTAAAAAGATTTGGCATACAACCTGAAACAACCTGTGGTCACAGTTTTGGAGAATTATCAGCCCTTTGTTCAGCCGACTGGATGGATGAAGACTCTTTTCTTAAGCTTGCTGTTGAACGGGGCAAACATATGGCGAATGCCGGGTCCAACCAGGATGGTGATTCGGGTAGTATGCTTGCTGTTCAAGCCTCTTTGGAAGATATTGAGGTACTGATAAAAGAAGAAACGCTTGATTTAATCCTGGCAAATAGAAACAATAAAAACCAGGGGGTTCTATCCGGCTCAACTAAGGAAATTCTTCGTGCAAAAAAGATATGCAAACAAAAAAAGCTTAGAGCTGTTAAACTTCCTGTTGCTGCAGCATTTCACAGCAAACTTGTTCAAAATGCCGTAACGCCTTTTAGAGAAAATTTATCCTCAAAAGCATTCTCCCCTACATCTATTGACGTCCTCTCAAACACCACAGGAAAACCTTATATTAAAAAAGAAGCTGAAATCAAAAAGATCCTTGGAAACCAATTGATAAACCCGGTTAATTTTGTTGAAAATATTGAGGGTATGCTTGATAGAGACGTATCTGTTTTTATAGAAGTCGGTCCCAAGGCTGTTTTAACAGGCCTTATAAAACCAGTTTTACGAGAGAATGATATTACAGCGGTTTCTCTTGACGCATCTTCAGGAAAAAAATCAGGCATTGAAGATCTTGCCCATGTATTGTGCATGATCGCCTCAAAGGGATTTGCTGTTGATCTTACCCAGTGGGAAGATGCAGCAAAAAAGCCTGAGACAAAAAAAATGAGAATACAACTTTCAGGTGCTAATCCTAAACCGGAAAACAACTGCAGCATTCCAAAATCAAAACCGGAACCATCACAAAAACAAATAATTAATGAAAACAGGTCGATTTTAAAAGGATCTGATATGACATCTCAAGACACACAAAGACCAAAAACACCAAGAAATGACAACAGCAATCTTACTCTACCAGCTTATGAAGCCATGAGAATGGTTCAAAAAGGGCTTGAAGCCATGCAGCAGCTTCAAACGCAAACTGCCCGGGCTCATGAGAAATTTCTCGATACACAGGCCCAGGCAAGTAAAACCCTTGCGAGCATGATGGACCAAACCCGAAATCTTGCCGCTAATACATCTATTATACATTCTGCCCCCCCGCCTGCAATGGCGGAACCCAGTCCTGAACCTGTCCATCGGGAAAATGATGACATTGTAATTTCTCAACCTTCTTCCAATCACAACGTCACTCAAGAACTTGAACCTGATATTCAAATAGATACACCACAAATAGTTGAAACAGACCTGCCTGCTGAGTCTGAAAATAATAATTTCGATGCTCAAACTGAACAAATCCTCTTTGAAATCGTAAGCAAGTTGACAGGTTTCCCTGTTGAAATGCTGGAATCCGATATGGACATTGAATCCGATCTTGGTATTGATTCAATTAAAAAAGTGGAGATTATTTCAGAACTTGAAAAGCAAATCCCTTCCTGTGAAGGCTTAACTACTGAAAGTATCGGTTCTGTAAGGACCTTGAAAAATATTAGTAATGCCATACAAAATGAAACAGTCCCTGTCATTGTAACCACTGCTGCTGAAGCGGACATTGACTCCACTGACAGTATAGACTCTTATCAAGCCGTTTCAACAGTACTGCTTAATACCATAAGTGAATTAACCGGCTTTCCTGTAGAGATGCTCGAACCTTCCATGAATCTTGAATCAGATCTGGGAATTGATTCCATTAAACGGGTGGAAATTCTTTCAAAACTTGAGCAGGAACTGGATCATATTGAGACCATTTCTTCCGATGACATTGCAAATCTGAAAACCATTGAAGAGATCATTACATATCTGACAAAAAGTGATCAAAAAACAATTGTTGAAGCTAAAAAAAAATTACCAGAGTCCAATATTGAACTCCCAAAAGAGTCAAATCAGGCAGAATCAAATCCAAAAGAATCAAATGATATTCGCTTAGATAAAAAACTGACACGGCAGGTTGTTTCTTTACAGGAATATCCAACCAATCAGATCCGGTTCTATAATGGCGCTAAAATTGAGATAGCGCCTAACAAAAAAGTCTACATTACTAAAGACAGCTCGGATATAGCCAACCGGTTTAAAACGGAATTTGAAAAATTAGGAATAGATGCAGACCTGATTGATATCAGCAAAGAAAATATTCCAGACTTGCCCGATGCAGCAGGTCTTGTTCTGGTACCGGATTCTTTTAGTAAAAATAATGCGGACACTTCCATAAATTTTTTGAAATCCGCATTCCTGCTGGTAAAAAAGAATGCCGGTTATCTCATGGATTCCGGTTCCCAAAAAGGTGCATTTTTAACAACCGTCTCCTTTCTAGGCGGGGGATTTGGATTTTCAGGCAAGGCTTTCAATAGTGATCCAATATACGGGGGACTTGCAGGCCTTGCAAAGACAGCCAGTCTTGAGTGGAAAAATGTTCTAATCAGGGCATTGGACATGCCTGATTCCAAAGAAAAATGTATGGAAAATGCTGAAGCTGCAGTCTCTTTAATGATGACCCATGGCTCTGTCGAAATGGGCCTGGATGGAGACAGCTGTAATATCCCAACTTTAATTGATCAGGACCTGAACTATGGCAATGTTGACCTTTCACCTGATGATGTAGTCGTCATTACAGGTGGTGCCAAAGGTGTTACTGCAGCATGTGCTATAGAAATAGCAAAAAAATATTCCCCCACCATTATTCTTATCGGCAGATCAGAAGCTCCATCTTCAGAACCTGAATGGGTTAAAAACATTCATAACGACCCTGGCATACTTAAAAAAGCCATACTCGTCCATAAATTTAAAGGCCAGACACCAAAACCCGCTGATATAGAAAAAATATATCAAACAATCATCTCCAACCGGGAAGTCCAAAAAAACATTCAATTGATGAATGAAAATGGCTCAAAGGTTAGATACTTCTCAGCAGATATAAGGGATTCAAAAGAAATTGACAGAGTTTTTAAAACCATACGAAAAGAGTTCAACCCTATAACAGCAATCATTCACGGTGCAGGTATCCTTGAAGACAAGCTGATTATTGATAAACATATTGATCAGTTCACCAATGTGCTGGAAACAAAAATCAAGGGACTTGAAGCCCTCTTGTCTGCGTCGAAACAGGACAAACTCAAACATTTTGTTTTGTTTTCTTCCATTGCTGCCCGTACAGGAAACAAGGGACAATGTGACTATGCAATGGCAAATGAAATATTAAATAAGACGGCTCAAAAACTGGCATTAGAGAACTCTGACTGTAAATTTCTGTCTATCAACTGGGGCCCATGGGAAGGCGGGATGGTTGATTACTCTTTGAAAAAAGAATTTCTAAAAAGAGGGATTGAACTGATTCCTTTAAAGACCGGAGCCAGACAATTATTAAAAGAGATGGGAAGCAAAGAGAAAAATGGTCCTGAAGTAATCATTGGCGCACACCTTTTAAAACCTAAAAAATCAAAAGAACCGAAACTTACAAAAGCAATGACCCTGTCTTTAGGTTTATCATCAACACCTGTTTTAGCCTCCCATCAGATAGCAGGAGAACCTGTCGTCCCTTTTGCATTATTAATGGACTGTCACGCCCATGCAGCCATTAAAAACAATCCAGGCCTTGTTTTTGCCGGAATGGACAACATGCGGCTTTTAAAAGGTATTAAACCTGGAAATAAAAATTTAAGTATTAATATAAACATAGGAAAATGCAAACCAGGTGAAAATGAATATGAGACTCTCAGCAATATCACCTCCGGAAATGACAGCAAACATTCATTCATTCATTCAAGTTGTACCGTTATATTAAAAGATAGGCTACCGAAACCACCCATGCTGTCCAAAGCCGCTTTCATGGCATTAAAACCCTATTCTTTAACAGCAAAACAGGCTTATCTTGATGTTCTTTTTCATGGAAAGGCTTTGCAAGGCATTAAATCCATCAATGGATATTCTAAAAAAGGTATTGAGATTATTACACGTTTGGCACCGAATCCTGATCAATGGTTTAAAAATCCTTATCATTCAAAATGGTGTATTGAGCCAATGATGCTGGATGCGGCTTTCCAGGCTGCCATACTCTGGTCGCATGAGAGAATGGGACAGGTTTGCCTGCCAAGCTTTATCGCCAATTTAAGGTTGTATTCATCCTTTGAAAAATTAAAAGGCGATATTCGAATCCTCTTTACGGTAAATGAAGAAAGTAAAACCAAAATTAAAGGCTATTTTACCTTTCTTAATGAAGAAAATATTGTTGTCGCCAGTATCACTGGATTTGAAGCGATTACTGATCCGTCTTTAAATGAAAAATTCAAAAACAAACCTCTTTTTTCAAAAGAATCCATTCTTGCATTTGCCCAGGGGAATCCTTCCGAAGCATTTGGAGATAAGTATAAAATATTTGATCAAGAAAGGCAGATCGCACGCCTTCCCAGACCACCTTACTTCTTTATGGACCGGGTACTTAAGGCAGATCATCCACAATGGGAAATGAAACCGGGCGGGTGGATTGAAACTCAATATGATATTCCAAAAGATGCCTGGTATTTTAACGCCAACAGAACCCAAACCTTACCCTTTTGCATCCTCCTTGAGATTGCACTTCAACCCTGCGGCTGGCTGGCTGCATATGCCGGTTCCGCACTTGAAAGTGACGAGAGACTCCATTTTCGAAATCTGGGGGGCAAAGCCACGCTGATTCAGTCTTTATCCAATAATTGCGGTACCATCACTATTAGAAACCGGATGACGGATGTATCCAAAGCAGGCAGTATGATTATTCAGGACTATGATATAGAAGTATTAAAGGATGGCAATGCGGTATATAAGGGAACAACCAATTTTGGTTTTTTTACACAACAAGCCCTTTCAAATCAGCTCGGTATCAGAAACAGCCGATTTAAGGAGTATTCATTATCCAAATCGGATCTTGACCTGAATCTTGAAAAGATAAAAAGCTATCAGTTCAAAAATGATGCTCCTTTAACACCCGAGGACAAAAATCACGATAGCAACAATGGAATGCCTTCAAAGGCTCTGAGAATGATTGATAATATTGAAGTCTTAAGCTTTGATGCCGGTCTTTATGGAAAAGGGTATGTTAAAGCCGTAAAAATGGTTGACCCTTCAGAATGGTTTTTCAAGGCACATTTTCATCAGGACCCTGTCTGTCCTGGATCACTGGGAGTAGAATCCTTTCTTCAAATGCTCCGATTTTTTCTTCTTAAAAAATTTGATATCCCGGCAAGTGAGTATGAAACCCAAACGGTACAAGGCCACACCCATGAATGGATCTACAGAGGCCAAATCATACCTTCAAATAAAAAAATAGAAATCCATGCACACATAAAAGATGTCAATCATGAAAATGATACCTATTCTGTTATAGCAGATGGCGCTCTTATGGTTGATGACATCTGTATTTATGAAATGAAAGATTTCAGTCTTGATTTCAATAAGGCTCACCCATCAGAACAAACAAAAAAGATAAAACAAATATCTGAAAGAAGATAAAAAAGCTATATTAAAAACACAAAAGGCCCTGAGCATGACATTTCATACTCAGGGCCTTTTGTAAAAAATGAACCGGCAACGTTCTACTCTCCCACACAGTCTCCCATGCAGTACCATCGACGCTAAAGAGCTTAACTTCCGTGTTCGAGATGGGTACGGGTGTGACCTCTTTGCCATTGTCACCGGTTCAAAGTGTTACCTCAGAAAGTCCTGTTTTGGCCATATCTTCGTTATCCTCAAATTTTTATCCTCAGAATACATGAGTATGCTTCCGGTAAAAATCCTTGTCTGCCTTGATCTGTCTCAAAACATACCTTCCTCAGGCAACACTTTATCAATTATTGTTGTAGAAAATATTGTTTAATATGTCCGCACTAAAGCGTTTAAAGTTATTGGGGTAAGAAGTGGCTAAGCCTCACGACCTATTAGTACCAGTTAGCTGAACACATTACTGTGCTTACACACCTGGCCTATCAACCTTGTAGT
>NZ_JAIOSW010000150.1 GCF_021107415.1 Desulfobacula sp. | reverse complement strand
CTGTTCCGTGGCCATTTTTTTTATGTTGTCTGTATCTTTTTCCGGCAGGGTTAATTTGTATGAGATGATATTGTTGTCGGTATGAGGGTTTTGAGTGATTAGATTTTCAAAGTTTTTGGAAAGAACAGCCTCAAACTCGGATTTATCTACACCATTTTAAAATTTTGCAAGGATAGCGTTATCGTTAAGACGAGAAATGCCAAGATGCTTTATACCTTCTTTCCTGAGCTGCTTTTTAATTTCCTGTATGGTCCTTTCAATTTCTGCTTCAACGGCTTTGATATTTTGAACTTCAAGTACAAGGTGCATTCCTCCCTGAAGATCCAACCCCAGATTGATTTTTTTATGGGGCCATGAATCAAAGAACGTAGGAAGCAGGCAGACAATGGCTGCTAAAATAACACCTGTAATTAATACAGTTTTAAAGGTAAATGGTTTCAATCTAATTACTCCTAATGGATTTATTTTTTCTTTTTATCTTCAATCTTAACATTTTCAGAACCTGAAATTACGGCCGCAACATTTCCCCGGGAAATTTTTATTTTTACCTTTTCAGCTATTTCAAGGCCAATGGTTGTATCATCAATGCTTTGGATAGTTCCATAGACACCACCGGACGTAATGATTCTAATCCCTTTTTTCAGGTTAGCTATCATTTCTCTATGTTCCTTGGCTTTTTTCTGCTGGGGTCTGATCAAAAGAAAATAAAAAATTGCAAACAAAATAATAATGGGTAAAAAACCTGCTATTCCACCGGCTTGACCTGTCCCGCCGCCTTGTCCCATTGCATACGCTGTGCTAATCAAAATAAGTCCTCCTTAGATAAATAAAATACAAATTTATAATTTTTTAGCCGGAATCCAGATAGTTTTTCCATCAAACTGGATTCTGGCTATGTTTTCATAGTTGATTTCCTGGAGAAGTGGAAACACTTCTTCCATATTGTAAACCACAACCTTACTTAATGGTTCTAATAAATCAATATTAGAATCTACTTTTTTTTCAATAAGATTGTAGATAATGACCATGGTTTCGGAAAATTTTAAAATTTTTCCTACACCGGAACTCTTTCCAAAAGCAACCGGTTCATCAGCTTCTGATGAAACAAATATTCCCTGATATTCATAAAATTCTTTTAAAATATTAAAATGGATATTCCATATATTATCACCTGACTGAACCACATAAATCCCATATTCTTTTATTTTTTGAGGTCGTACAGCTCCTGAGTCCTCAATTTTTTCCTGAAAGACCTCTCCTTTTTGGATAAATGCCTTTTCCAAGATATCTCTCATGGAGATGTGAATATCACCAATTTTAAAGCTTTCATCAGAATGAACAATCATATCAAGACTTTTTTTAATGCCTAAGCTTTCTTTGCGCGATACCATTAGTTCTTTGAGCTTTTTATTTTTTTTAAGATCGTTATAATCAATGGTCGGCATCACAATAATGTCGCCCTGAACTATTCCGTCCTCTATAGTAATAATATTCTTTTTGTTATCTCCAGTGTTTTGGGGGATGGATATTTTATCCTTTATTGTTGTAACTTCACTTTTTCCCCCATGGGATTTGTTAAAATACAGGATGCCCAAAACCGTCACCCCAAATAAAATCACTGCTATTGTTATTAATAATATTTTCTTTTCATTCTTTTTCAGGAGCATGTATTCTCCTTTCTTATTAAGTTTGAAATTGTTTCAGATACACAATAGAACGATTTATGTCAAGAAAGGTCTTCAATTAGTATCGGTTATTATAACGATTCTGCTTTCCCCGGAAACCATCTTTGGATCACCCTCAATCGTAATTGCAACCTTTTTTTTAAATTCAATTTCAGTCAACTCGTCTCTTTTTTTGTTTAATAAATAACTGGCTACCTCAGAGGGTACAAGCCCTGTCGCTTCTTTTATTTCAGGTTTTAATGTCTTTAAATTCAATTGCCTTAAAAATGCAAGCCCCTGGGTTTCTACAGAAGGAATTTGTCCCCTGCCATTACAATACCTGCAAGTTTCATGACTTCCAAAAGTGATTGAGTATCGAATACGCTGTCGCGTCATCTCCAATAACCCGAATTTTGTTATTCCCCCGACTTTTGTTTTGGCTTTATCAGATTTCAAATGTTTTTTTAATGTTTTAGTGATTTCAGCTTTATGCCGCCGTTCTTTCATGTCAATATAATCAATCACGATCAGACCACCCATATCACGAAGTCTCAATTGTCTTGCAACTTCCTCGCAGGCCTCAATATTTGTATGAAAAGCCGTCTCTTCAATATTTTTCTTTTTAGTGGATTTGCCTGAATTGACATCAATTGAAACCAGGGCTTCTGTTTGTTCTACTACAAGAAACCCGCCGGATTTAAGGGGGACCTCTCTTTTGTAAATAGACGCAATCTGATCCTCAAGTTGATATTTTGTAAATATGGGTTTTTCACCCTTAAAATGCTTAACAATTTTCTTTTGTTTCGGTGCTATTAGACCAATAAAATCTCTTACCTCTTTAAAAATTTCAGGACTGTCAATTAAAATTTCTTTAACATCCGATGTGAAATAATCTCTTAAAGATCTTACAGCAAGGGTCTGCTCTTTATAGAGCAAAGAAGGGGCAGTGTTTTTGACAGCTTTCTGGTCAATATCTTTCCATACCCGCATCAGGTATTTCAGATCAGCAGTCAACAGAGTTTTAGTAGAATTTTTTCCGGCAGTTCTGACAATCATGCCAAACCCGTCGGGAACTTTCATTTTTTTTATGATATTGACAAGTCTTTTCCTTTCATCCTCATCGCTGATTTTTCTGGAAACACCTTTTGTGGAATTTCCCGGCATTAAGACAGACAGTCTCCCGGGCAGAGAAATATATGTTGTCAACATGGCCCCTTTTTGACTGATGGGGTCCTTTGTCACTTGAACAATGAGCTCCTGGCCTTTCTTGATTAAATTAAAGAGGGCCTTTCCACCGGATTCAACATCCTGAAAATAGTCTTTATGAATTTCATTTTTTTGAAGAAAACCATTTTTAGGCGCACCATAATCGACAAAGACAGCCTGAAGGCTGGGTTCAACTCTTATGACAATACCTTTATAAATATTGCCTTGTGTTACTTGTTTTGCAGTTGTTTCAATGTGAAATTGTTCGAGTTTGTTATCCTTAAGAGCTGCAATCCTGTTTTCATCAGGATCTAACGCGTTAATCAGAATTTTTTTTGTCATTACTTTATCTCTTTAAAATTTTTTTGTTTGAGTATGTCATAATAGGTAAGGATACGTTCAACATATTGCAACGGCTCCCAACCTCTTGCATATCCATATTTGGTTTGTTTGTAGTATTTTGATTTTGATAATAAAGGCAGGGTTGTTTTTAAGTTTTGCCATTTCATTCCATCCAACCCCATATCAACAGCTATCTGCATCGCATCAATTACATGTCCATAACCGATATTGTAACTGGCCAAAGCAAACAGAATTCTCTCATAATCATCTCCAAGATAATCAAATTTTCTAACCATTTTATCAAGATATTTTATTCCGGCCTTGATACTTTGTGATGGTTTAAGGCGGTTTTTAATACCCATCTCTTCAGCTGTAACCGTTGTGACCTGCATGAGTCCCCTGACGTTTGTAAAGCTTCTTGCATTAGGATTAAAATGGGATTCCTGATAAACAACGGCTGCCACTAGTTTCCAGTCAAAACCATATTTTTGTGATTCCTCAATAATAATTTTTTTATATTTTGGCAACCGGGTCTTGATTCTTTGATGAAACCTTTTCAGGTCATAGGGATCTGTGTCCTTAATATTTGAATAATATTTATTAGAGATCTGTTTTAATAACCCTGTTTCATTTGCATAGAGAAAAAATTTATTAATCTGCTCCAGCATTTTTGAATCATTTTTATTGACTGCCCAGGCAAGGGATTCTTTTTCCTGCAGCGCAATTCCAATCCGAATATCCGGATAATATCTTTGATTCAGATAGGCAATATTATTGTCAGCAACGGTAAACTTTATTTCTCTGTCATGGACCATACGGATTAATTCTTCTGTTGGAACGTTGTCATGAAGGATATAATTGAAATCAACACCGGTTTTCTTGATTTCTTCAAGCCGTGAATGATAAGATGTTCCTCTACGGACGTGGATGGTTCGAAAAGTCAAATCTTCAATATTTTTAGGTCCAAAAACTAATTTATGATGAACAATATGCTGCTGAATGGTCATATAGGGGATTGAAAAATTGACTTTTTCCAACCTCTCTTTTGTTATGGCAAGTCCTGCTGCAATAAAATCACCTTTTCCCTGTTCAAGATAAGAAAACATATTGTTCCAGCCAGGGGTAACAATATCAAGATCAACATTGAGAAAATTGGCAAATTCACGGGCGAGATCATACTCAAACCCGGTGGGTTGTCCGTTATAGTAATAATAGGTATTAATGGAATTATTGGTGATCAGCCTCAGGACGCCGGTTTTTTTAATTCTTTCTACGCGGGTTAGATCAGAACCAAATTCCTTATTATGGATCAATACAGATAAAAAGATCAAAAAAGACAATAGACCTAAAAGGTTTATTAAAATAAAATTATTAAAATAAAATTTTTTCATTTTTGACCCTGATTAAGGTTCAATGGGCAAAATTTCCACGTTATTAACATTTTGGTATCCACGGGGAAGCTTTTTTCCTCTGTGGCCTCTCCTCCCTGTATAATTTTTTTGATTTCCAGGGTTCAATTTAAGAAAGTGTCTACCGGAATGTATAACAAGGTTAGAGTTTAATGGCAATATTTTAAGGAACTTAAGCTTTTCAGAATTTGTCTGGCCTATTTTTTCACCCGGGATGGAAATGATTTTATTCCCCTGGCCTTTCTTTAAATTGGGCAGTTGATCCAAAGTAAATATCAAAAGTCTGCCTGCGGTAGTAACAGCAGCGATGGTGTCGCTTGCCAAGTCAACAACTTTATCCGGAGGTAATAATTGATGATTTGTTTTTAAATTGATGACGGCTTTGCCATTTTTAAAATTGGTTAAAAAGTCGGAAAATTTAATAATAAATCCATATCCGCTGTCTGAACCGACCAGGAAATGATTTTGGGTTTCTCCTGACAGCATGAATTTGATGTGGGCATTGGATTGAATAGACAAATG
>NZ_JAIOSW010000081.1 GCF_021107415.1 Desulfobacula sp. | reverse complement strand
TAACAAAAAGGCATAATAAACCAACGACACCGTTTATGGCGGCAGGCTTAACTGACCATGTCTGGACGATGAAAGACTTGTTAACATTCAGACCGGGAAATTATTGCAGATAAACTGGACCACGACCGGATATTCCGGTTTTGCTTTAACCCAGGCAGGGGTAAGATCAAATTTGAATCCCTTGGTAAACTATGGTGTTTATTTTAGAATAGAAAATAATATCAGTAAGTTATTTCCATATTTAAACGCGGAAATAGAAAATGCCAGATTTTTTGATAACCCGGAATACATTCAATTCATATTTGATATGTCCAAGTGTACTGTATATCCCTTTGAAGTTATTGCCGTACCCTTTACTAACAAGGAACATGCCCTTGGGTTTGCAGATAAGCTCATCAATTTTTTTAATAATCTGTATGCCAGAAGAAATTCCATAAAGCCGAATTATAAAAAGTCATGTGGTTCACATTTTTAATAAATTGGGTGTTAATGACCGTACCCGGGCAGCTGTGTGGGCTGCCCAAAACAAAGTTCTTTAAGAAATTAAAATAATTTTATCATATCCCCCAAATGGGTGATGTTTTTTGCATGGGATATGTTTTTATAGTCTGAAAATTCATAAAGGAAATAGACTATGTTAGAATTTCATAATTCCATGGAGATTTTTAAACTTCTTCCGAAAACAAACTGCAAAGAATGTAATGCCCCCACTTGTCTGGCTTTCTCTGTACTGGTATTCAAGGGCGATAAACAGCTCAGTGACTGCCCCTATATTGGAAAAGAAATGATTGAAAGGTTTAATGGTAAAATCAAAAAACAAAAGTCTGTTGAACAGGATTTTGCTGAAGCAGTGACGCTTTTAAAAAGTAAAATTGCAGCTATCGATCTTTCTTTATTGGCAAAGACACTGGGGGGTAGATTTTCCAGTGACAAATTGACAATCAAAATTCTCGGTAAAGACTTTAGTGTTGATTCAAAGGGAAATTTTTCATCTGACATCCATATTCATCAATGGGTTGTAATGCCAGTATTAAACTATATTTTAAAAGATACCGGCTTACCGGCTTCAGGGAAATGGGTTCCTCTCAGAGAACTTCCAGGTGGAAAGAAGTGGTATCGGCTGTTTAGCCAAAGATGTGAAAAACCTTTAAAAAAAATTGCTGATACTTATACAGATCTTTTTGAAGACATGATTGATATTTTTAATGGAAAGCAGGTTGAAAATCATTATAAATCTGATATCTCACTTGTTTTACATCCTCTGCCAAAAGTTCCGATTCTTATTTGTTACTGGAAGCCGGAAGATGAGCTTGACTCTGATCTTAATCTTTTTTTCGATTCAACCGCAGAAGCTAATCTTAACATTGAATCCCTCTATACTCTTGGTGCAGGGCTTGTGTTAATGTTTGAAAAGATCGCTTTAAAGCACGGGCTACAATAAACTTTTTAACCGCATATGGGACCATACCTGGTGCAGTTGATGCCATCAAGCAGGGAGCAGTTGACTATATTTCCAAACCCTTTGACGGTCGAATGCTGATCAATAAGATCAATGAAACCCTGGAAGCAAGTCGTATCAACTCTGAAAAACTGTATCCCATTTCGGTTGAAAATGATTTTTACTGGGGAGAAAGTCGTGCTATGAAAGTCCTTTACCCCATGGTCAAAAAAGTGGCGGCAAGTAATGCGAATGTGCTTATTTTGGAAAGCGAATTGTTCGGCCATGTTAAAGGTGCGTTTACCCATGCAGTAAATGATAAAAAAGGGCTTATTGAAACAGGATTGTTTCGCCAGGATCTTTATTACATTATAAAATAAAGAAATACCATATTGAACCCTCTGATTATAAATAGTGCCTGTTTCAGTGATCACGCTTTTCTTAGCGTTCTTTTCACTGGCAATTACCATACTTCCGGTTCCAATAAACCCAATGATCATTAATGCAATTAAAACGATTTTTACTTTCCATGGTACACACTCCTTTTTAAACGCAAACCATGTGCCACTATTGTAAGCAACTGAATTTTAAATATATTTTAATAATATCATTGTTACGAAAATTTCATCTAAAGATTACGGTTTTTGCACTATCGTAACATTTTGCTTTTCTGACAAAAATTTATTCCCCAATTATTTTGACCAAAACACGTTTTTTTCTTCTACCGTCAAATTCACCATAAAAAATCTGTTCCCATGTACCGAAATCAAGCTTTCCTTCCGTGATAGCAACAACACTTTCTCTACCCATGATCTGTCGTTTCATATGGGCATCTGCATTGTCTTCACCTACATTGTGTCTGTATTGAGAAACCGGCTCATGGGGTGCTAATTTTTCAAGCCAGAGATCATAATCATGGTGTAATCCTGATTCATCATCATTAATAAATACAGAGGCTGTGATGTGCATAGCGTTTATAAGTACAAGTCCTTCAGTTACTCCACTTTCATTAATGCATTGTTGAATATTAGATGTAATGTTGATAAAAGCCCTTCTTGTTGGAATCTCAAACCATAATTCTTTTCTGTATGTTTTCATAAAATTAATTCCATATTTTATTTTTCAGATATACATGGAATTGCTCTTTCCATAGTATAATACTCTAAAATAATTTATGGCTCAAAACCTTAAAACCAGCCTTGAACCATAAATTATCTGAACTTATTTATCGACTATTTCTGATAAATTTTATTCTTTTGGTTTACCCATAACTTCAGCAAACATTTCATCGTCCCACAGCCTGGAATCAGCAACGTTCTGGCGGAATTTGATGAAATCAATGGTATCCTGACCGGTAATTTTTTTGGTATTAAATGCACCAAATCCAAGGAATGCTTCACCGGACATATTAGCTGCCAGCCAATGTCTGTGATCATTCTTCATTGTATCCCAGAAGAATTTCTTTTTCTGGCGGATACCGTCAATGGATTTGATCAGGCAGCCCGGGAACAGGTTGGCAAACTTCCAGATCACATTGTTCACTTCTTTATCAAGAAGTTCAAAATCAGCATTGGCCTGATGCTGTTTAAGAATGGCCCGACCATCTTTGAAGTCCTGTCCGGACTTATATTCTCCGTAAACGATCTCACCGTCTTCAAGATATTTGTCAGTGATAATGGTGGGATTTCTTACCCATTCACCGTCAATTTTAAGAACAGGGACAATCTTGGAAAGCATATTTTTTGCTTTCATTTTATAGGCTGACCACATCTCACAGGATACGCAGTTCCACATGGCATCTTCTGCACTGAGGAACCAGGGGAGGAAATCCGAAGATCCGCCGGAAGGTGCTGAGCCATGTCTTGGGCCTGCCTGGCCGAAAATGGCAAGGTCGGAAGATATGGCAATATCACATGCCAGACCGATTTCCTGGCCACCAGCAATCCGCATGCCGTTCACCCGGCAGATGACCGGTTTTTTACAGGCCAGGATGGAATCAACCATGTGGTTGAAAAGCTCCATGTACTGACCATATTCATCACATCTATTTGAATAGAATTCAGAATATTCTTTTGTATTACCACCGGTGCAGAATGCATAGGGACCTGTGCCGGTAAAGACTGCGGCAACAACGCTTCTGTCCAGAGAAGCATTTTCAAATCCGGCAATAACACCCTTTACCATATCTGTGGTATAAGAATTAAACTGTCTGGGGTTATTCAGTGTAATCCATGCTACAAACAACCCTTCCACAACATTTCCTTTTGGATCAGTTAATGGTTTTTTTTCATACATAGCGCATGGTGCTTCTGTTCCCCAATGGGGATTTCTGTGCAGGGAATGATCTTTAACTTCGTCTTCTCTTGGCATCCACTCTAAAGCCATATCTATCTACCTCCTTAATTTAATATTTTTATTTATCCTATGTATCCGCCGTCAACACCCAGTACCTGGCCTGTAATATAACTTGCATCATCGGACGCAAGAAATACAAATGCAGGGGCAATCTCTTCGGGTTCTGCAAATCTGCCCAGCTGAATTCTGCCTTCATAAATTTTTTTAAGCTTTTCATCTGTCTGAAGTTTGCCTGTCATTTCTGTCTTTGTGATTCCCGGACAGATGACGTTCACATTGATTCCGTATCTGCCAAGCTCACGGGAGGCTGATTTTGTAAATCCTATGATCCCGGCTTTTGCAGAGGCATAATTAATCTGACCAATAGTTCCAAAAATACCAGCGGTTGAAATCACGTTAATGATTTTGCCGTATTTTTGTTCTTTCATGTGGCGACCTGCTGCCTGGGTAGTATTAAAGGCTGCTTTTAAATGGATATCAATGATGGCATCCCAGTCTTCTTCCTTCATTTTAAGCAGCATGGAAGGTTTGGAAACACCGGCATTGTTGACAACAATATCAACCCCGCCCAACTGTTTCACACACTCTTCAACCATATTCTGTGCGCTTTCATAATTGGCAACATCAGCGGCAATAGCAACAGCTTTACGGCCCAGTTTTTCAATTTGGGCCACCGTCTCTTTTGCGGCAGTATCGTTGGAGTGGTAGTTTACCAGAATATCCGCCCCCTCTTTTGCATACATCAGGGCAATGGCTTTTCCAATTCCACGGCTGCCGCCTGTGACAATGGCTTTTTTCCCTTCAAGTTTCATTTGCGTTTTCCTTTTTATTTAGAAATCAGGTATAAGTACGATTCTCTGATCTGGTGATTTTTTATGGGCTTCATCATAACTTTCAACAATGGTGCTCATGGGTCTTGTCTGGACGAAGTCTTCAAAATTAATTTTTCCGCTGGTGATCATGCTCAGTACGGATGGATAGTATTCAGGCAGGCACCCCCAGGTTCCAATGAGTTCTGCATCAAATGCCATGAGCCTTGAAATGGAATATTCAACCTTGTGGGGACCATAGCCCACAACTATCATTTTGCCTGTAAAGCTCAAAAGAGCAAGTCCCAGTTCCTGGCCGGGCTTTGAACCTGAAACTTCAAATATCTTCCAACCCGTGGAAGCAAGTCCATTCTCTTTTCTATAGGCTTTCACCTCCCCGGAAATCTCTCTTGGGGTTTTACCCATGGAATTGATGGCAAAGTCTGCACCGTTTTGCAACATGGTATCAAGGCGCTCCTGGTCAATATCAACGGCAATGACATTTGCCGCGCCCAGGGCATTAAGCACCTGTACCATATATTGTCCCACACCCCCGACGCCTATAACAATGGTATTATCTCCCACCTGGATATCAGCTCTTTTAGCTGCCTGGAAAGGAGTTGTTGCTGCATCTGCCACAACAGCCAGTTTTTCAAGAGGGATATTTCCACGATCTTTAACTTCGCAAAGATCAATGGCAGGAACAGGAATATGGCTTGAGTTTCCGCCGTAAATACCCATGCTGTTGCCCGGCAT
>NZ_JAIOSW010000351.1 GCF_021107415.1 Desulfobacula sp. | reverse complement strand
TTCAATGGATTATGATGTAAAATTATATGATAAAAAGACGATTCCCCTGGTAATTAAACCTGAAGATCTTGAAGAGGTTTCAAAAAAATCTGAAGAGTTGAGTTTTTCTGAATTAAAAAACTATGTCAACAAGGTTGAAGAAGAAGGATATGATGCAACAACCTATAAAGTTGATTTGAACGCAAAAATTGCTTTCCCTTTTATTTGTATCATCATGGTTTTAACGGGTGCTGCCACCGGCATGAGATCTTTTGTAAAAGAAAATATTCCGGCAGCAATAGCTCTCGGTGTTGTAATCGCATTTATGTATTGGATTATGTATGGATTCTGCCTGTCACTGGGATATGGAACCGTTCTTCCTCCCATTATCAGTGCCTGGGCAGCCAATTTGTTCTTTTTGTGCTTTGGAATCCTATATTTGATCAATACGGAATAATGGCATAAAAAATGAAACCAAATGATTTTTTTATATAAAACAATAATTAATACTTTATTTATCATTTCTCTGCCACTCCTGCCATTTGTCTATTTTTTTTCAGAAAAAAGAAGAGCAAATATGCTGTCAAGGTTTGGGTTCAGGACGGGTTTTAATCCTAAACAGGCTGAAAAGAAAAGAGTCTGGATACATGCTCTTTCCGTTGGAGAAGTCATATCAGCCGTGCCATTTGTCAACGCATTAAAAGACCAATTCAAAGACCTGGCTATTGTATTTACGGCTTCCACTAAGACCGGATTTGATATGGCAGACCAATTATTTTTAAAAAAGATATCTCAAAACAAAGACACTGCCCTGGTTGATCAATTGGGATATTTCCCGTTTGATCTGGGGTATTGTGTTAAAAAAATAAGTCGGCAGATAGAACCGGATGCAGTGGTGCTTGTTGAAACAGACTTGTGGCCCAATTTTTTATATGAGATGGAAAAAAAAGAAATTCCTGTGGTATTAATTAATGCCAGGCTCTCAAAACGTTCTTTAAACGGGTATTTGGTTTTTAAACGGTTTTCTTCACTGTTTTTTTCTTCTTTAACCGGGATTATGGCACAAACCCCTCTGGATGAAGAACGGTTTCAACGGTTAGGCATTGATAAGAGCAAGATATCTGTTGTGGGTAATATCAAGTTTGACCAACCTGTTGCAGATATGAATCAAAGCCGGATTGACAGTATAAGGGATCGTTTTGGTATTCAAAATCAAACAAAAGTATTTGTTGCAGGCTCCACCCATGAAGGAGAAGAAAAGATTCTTTGTGAAGTATATAAACGGATGAAGAAGAATTTTTCAGAATTTTTAATGATTCTTGCCCCACGGAATCCTCAAAGATGCCCGTCAATTTTGTCCTATCTTTTGTCCAATAATGTCCATGCGGTTTCTATGTCAACACTGGATGGACCCAATATAAAATTTAATAGACGTCCTGATGTTATTTTAGTGGATAAAATGGGAGAGCTCTGTCGACTGTATGCCATTTGTGATGCGGCATTTATCGGGGGATCAATGGTCAGACAGGGGGGGCATAACCCTTTGGAACCGGCAGCTTTTTCAAAGCCCGTTCTTTTCGGGTCTGATATGTCGGATTTTCTGTTGATTTCACGCATGCTTCTGGATCACGGGGGCGGTAAAAAGGTGGAATCTGAACAAAAATTAACAAAAGAACTTAAAACCATATTAGGAAGCAGGCAGATACAGCAGCATATGGGCATTCGAAGTTTTGAAGTCTTTTCAAAAAATTGCGGTGCTGTGCAAAGAATCATTAAAAATTTGGAGCACCTTCATATTGTTTGAAAAATATTTAAATAAATTAGAGGAACGAATTACACATATTTCAGGCAGCAATTTTAAGCCCGGGGTATTTTCTCTTGAATGGTTTTTAACTGGGATTTCATATGGTTATGGCTTGGGTGTCTGGTTCAGGCTCTGGCTATATAAAAAAGGGATTCTAAAACAAAAAACCTTGCCTTGTTTTGTTATTTCCATTGGAAATATTGTTGTCGGGGGAGCAGGAAAAACGCCTGTGGCCATTTATGTGGCGAATCTTTTAAAGGAAATGGGGAAACGGCCGGTTGTCATCAGCCGTGGGTATAGAGGAAAATATAAAGATCATTCAGTGATTGTTTCCGATGGTGACCGGATTTTTATAGAGGCTGAAGAGTCAGGGGATGAGCCGTATATGATGGCCAAAAGAAGATCTTTTCCTGTGGTAGTCGGCAAAGACAGGTTTGCGGCCGGCATAAGAGCAATTGATGCATTCAAGCCTGATGTGATTGTTCTTGATGACGGATTTCAACATTTGAAACTTAAGAGAGATCTTGATTTCCTGCTCCTGGATTATTCAAACCCTTTGGGCAATAAAAGGTTTCTTCCAGCTGGTCGATTGAGGGAAACTCCTCAAGCTTCTGCGCAAAGGGCAGATGCCCTCATTTTTACAAGAAGCCCGGATGAAAATATAAGTGTTGAGAGTATTGAAGAGATGCTGAGTCTTTATCCCGGCTGCCCCTGGTTTAAAACATTTCATAAACCATTTGTATGTCAACAGATAGTTGAAGGCTTAATTTTAAAAGAAGATACTACAGACATAGACGTGCTGAATGGCAGGAAGGCAGTCCTTTTTTCAGGTTTAGCAGATAACGAATCTTTTTATCGCTCGGCACTTAAGTTAAATGTGAATATTTTGCATCATCTTGAATTTAAAGATCATTATTATTATAAAAAGCCTGATATTTATTTGATAAACAGCATGGCAAAAAAAATGGGTGCGGATCTTATTCTGACAACGGAAAAGGACTGGACAAAGCTTGAAAAGGATATACAATGGGGTGCAAATTTGATAGTTATCGGCATTCAAATAGAGTTTGAATATCCAGAAAAGTTTAAAGATTTTTTAATTTCAGGAATAGAAAAGCAATGAGTGATGAGAGGATATACAAGTTAATAAAACTGATAGTAACTTTAATGGGAATGCTTCCAAGGAAAACTTTAAAGTTCTTTTCAGATTTATTGGGACTTCTCTGGTATAAGTTGGATAAGCGCCACAGAAATGTCGCCCTGGAAAATATTAATTTTGCCTATCCGGGAAAGTTTTCTCCGGCACAGGCTCAAAGATTTGTAAAAAAAAATTTCAAAAATACTGCCAGTATCCTTTTTGAAGTTATCTGGGCGTATCAGAAACCCAGGGATGAATTATTTAAATATTTTAAGGTTAAAGGTTTAAAATATTTAAAAAAAGCACAAAAAAAAGGCAGGGGAGTTATTATATTAACCTGTCATATGGGGAATTTTGAACTTCTTGTTGCTGCCTTCCCAAAGGCTGGTATGGAAAAACCATATGGGATTTATCGAAAATTTGATTTTAAACCATTGGAGCGGTTGATGCTGGAAATGCGGCAACGATTCGGGGCTACACTGATCCCTACAGGGGGAGCATCTCAAAAAATAGATTTGATTTTAAAAGAGGGTGGTATCGTTGGTACACTGTTTGATCAGAATGCAGGCTGGTATAATGGTGTGGTGGTAAATTTTTTTGGTAGACCGGCCTGTGCTAAGTATAGTTTAGTAAAACTTGTTTTAAGGTCAAAAGCCTCTGTTGTTCCAATGTTCATGATAAAAGAAAATGAGAAATATATTATGGAAATTTTACCTGAGGTTCCCTTGCAGACTACAGGCTGCCCCATAAAGGATATTGAAAACAATACCCAAAATTATGTGTCTGCAATTGAGTCAATGGTCAGATTATGCCCTGAACAATACTTTTGGGCTCACAACCGTTGGAAAACAAAACCTTATTCTATTATCAAGGGGAAAGTTTCTGGATAAAAACCCTTTACTCATAAGAGCCTACTGGGACACACGGGCAGGGCATGTGAAACAGACCCGTGGTCTTGTTGAGGCTCTGTCAGAACTAACACCTGTTGAGGTTACAGATGTATTTTTACCTGACTACGGGTTTTGGCGTTCTTTTTTTGACTGGACAATTTTCGTCTCTTCTTTTTTGGGGGGCAAAAAAAAAAATCAATCTTTGGAGGCTGACCTAATCATAGGAACAGGGAGTCACACACATATTCCCATGCTTTTATATGAGCAAAAAAATATGGGAAAAGTTGTTACATGCATGACACCTGACTGGCCTTTGGCAAAATATATGGATCTTTGTTTTATTCCGGAACATGATTCGCCCAAAAAAGCAGATAATGTTTTTATAACCATGGGCCCGCCAAATACAGCCTGCAATATACAAGCCCATGATCTAAAACAGGGCCTTATCGTCATCGGCGGAAAGGACAAGAAAACTCATCATTGGAATAATGAAAAAATATTTCTACAGGTCCGCCATGTTTTGGAAACTAAAACAGATATTTTCTGGACTGTTTCCACATCGCCTCGAACTCCGGAAAAAATGACATCAATGCTTGCAATACTTGATAAAGAATTTTCCGGCATGGCCTTTACACCGTTTGAAAAAACTCCCCAAGGCTGGATTGAAGAGCAATATGCCAAAAGTGAGTTCGCCTGGGTGAGTGCTGATTCTGTTTCCATGGTTTACGAGGCCCTTAGTGCAGGCTG
>NZ_JAIOSW010000127.1 GCF_021107415.1 Desulfobacula sp. | reverse complement strand
CCCAACGTTTACGGAAACCCCAAAAATAGACCATGCATTTGTAGAAACCTTTGAACCCACCTCCGGCTATGGCAACAAGGCCCTGGGAGAGCCGCCGGCGATTACACCGCCCCCGGCCATCAGAAATGCGTTGCTGGACGCCACTGGAGTCAGCATGAACACGCTTCCCATGTCACCCCAAAAACTGTTTCTGGAATTTAAAAAAAAGGGCCTGATCGCATCCAAAGGAGAAACACATGTTTGATCTAAAAACAATTATCAAGGCCAAAACCATTGATCAGGCAGTAAAGCTTCTGATTGAGAACCCGGATGCAAAACTGATTGCCGGCGGCACAGATGTTCTGATAAAACTTAAGCAGGGAAAGGATGGGTATGCCAGACTTGTGGATATCCATGACCTTGAAGCCCTTAACTATATCCGGTTTGATGATGAAAAAAACATTCTTATCGGTTCAGGTGTTGTTTTTTCACAGATCATCCAATCCGATATCATAAGAGATACAATTCCCATGCTCTGTGAAGCTGCCAAAAGCGTGGGCGGTCCCCAGATCAGAAACATTGCCACCATGGGGGGCAATATCTGCAACGGCGTGCCCAGTGCAGACAGTGCACCCAGCCTGTTTGCGCTGAATGCCCTTCTTGTTATCCAGAGAGAAAAAGGGGTCCGCCAAATTCCCATTGCCGATTTCTACAAGGGACCCGGCAGGGTCAACCTGAACCAGGGCGATGTTTTGATTGGATTTAAAATCACCCGGGACAATTACCAGGGATATAAGGGCTGTTATTATAAATATGCCATGAGAAATGCCATGGATATTGCCACCATAGGATGTGCTGTTAGTTTAAAAACCAAAAACCATGTTTTGGTGGATTACAGGATTGCATACGGAGTAGCCGGCCCTGTCCCCTTGCGGTGCCATGCAACCGAGCAGGCTGTGCTGCATCAGGCCGTATCCAATGCCCTTGTGGACAAGATATCAGAAACGGTTGAAAACGATGTAAACCCGAGAACATCCTGGCGGGCGTCACGGGATTTTCGAATGAATATCATTAAAGAGCTTTCAAAAAGAGTCACTAAAGAGGTCTTTAAAAGAGCCGGGGAGAAATTGTAAATGACAAACCAGAAATTCAGACAAATTGCCTTTTCAGTCAATGGAAGGCAACAGACACTTTATATAGATATCAGAAAATCCCTGCTTGAAGTTCTGCGCGAAGATCTCGGCCTGAACAGCGTCAAGCAGGGGTGTGCCGTGGGAGAATGCGGGGCGTGTTCGGTTCTGGTTGATGAGGTTCTGATCGACTCCTGCATCTTTCTTGCCATCTGGGCAGACAAAAAAGAAGTCCGGACCGTGGAGGGCGAGGCAAAAGACGGTAAGCTTTCAAAGGTGCAGCAGGCATATGTGGATGAAGGCGCGGTACAGTGCGGATTCTGCACACCGGGTTTTATTATGGCCACCACATCCTTTGTTGAACAGCATCAAGGGGAAAAAGTAACCCGTGATCAAATCAAAAAAGCACATGAAGGAAACCTTTGCAGATGTACCGGGTACCAGAACATTCTCAACGCTGTTGAAAAAAGCACTGACAACTAAATACTTTAAGGAAATGATATGATGGATAAAAAAATTACTCCCCCGCCATTAAGGCAGGCCTCAACGGTAATCCTTGTAAGAAAAAAAAACAAAGCCCTTGAAGTCTATCTTTTAAGAAGAAGTACAAAATCCGGGTTCATGGGAGGATTATATGTTTTTCCCGGAGGTGTAGTAGATCCGGAAGACTTTGGGTTGGATTCTTGGGCTCCCCACATTGATATACCCCGGGATCAAATTGAGAAACAACTTGGAGGGGAGTCATTTTCAAGCGAAGGTGCCCTTGGATTCAGCATTGCTGCCATCCGGGAAACGCTTGAAGAATCAGGAGTTTTTATTGCATCCGAAAAGGATAAAACAAAAAAAGAGTTTAATGATATCTGCACATTTCGATTAAACAGGGATCTTCCAAAATCCTGGTTCAGGACAAAGATAATGAACGAAAACTGGACCTTGTCGTTCTCAAGCCTTGGAAGGTGGTCCCACTGGATTACGCCGAAATTAATGAAAAAAAGGTTTGATACCCGCTTTTTTATCGTTTTTATGCCTGAAAATCAAATTTGTGTGCCCGATAATATGGAAACCAAACACGGGATCTGGCTTACCCCTCAAAACGCTCTTGAACAAAATCTTGAAACCAAAATCCCTTTAAGTCCACCCGCAGTTGTGACATTAACTCAATTGTTAAAATTCAATGATCTTAATAAACTTAAACATGAAATTCGAACCCGGTCCTGGGGAGATCCCATTTCCCCACGTCTTGTTCCATCTTCAAATGGTCCGGTGATTCTTGAACCCTGGGATCCCATGTTCGATACAGATTCTGAGATTGACACCTCGAATTTTTCCCAAAAAGGGCTTCCTCCAGGTTCACAGTTTTCAAGAATCTGGTGTGATAAGGGCGTTTGGAAACCGGTTAAAGTCTAAATAAAAATAAAAAGATGAGATAGAGTGAATCCTTATCCGGGAATGGCGGTCAGAGTACTTGCACGGACAATCTCCACCTTATTTTTCAGTTTGGGCAATTCTTTTGAAAGAGCTTCCAGGGTTGCTTTATAGGGGTGACCGATACCAATGGCTGATCCATGTTTCTTTGCCAAATCAATCAATTCTTTAAACTGTCCGGTGATATACTCTGTGTCCTGAAAATTATCCAGAAAGACATCTCTTTGGGCAAATTTAAGTCTTAACAGCCTTGCAGATGCCTTACACTGGGATTTTGGTGCAGTCCTTGAGTCTATAAAGAATAAATTTTTTTTTTTCAGAATGGTAAAAATCTGGTTCATCTGATCTGAATGGGAGGTCAACTCTGATCCCATATGGTTGTTCACCCCGGCAATATTGGAAACATCCTTAATATTTTTTCTTAGCTGATCTATCAGAACATCAGGAGACATACTGGATAAAAGTGCACCCGGTCCGGGATTAATACTAGGATATTTAACAGGTTCCATGGGCAGATGAAGCATTAATTGTGAGCCCTTTGCATATAGTCTTTCAGAAATATATTTCCCAAATGGTGCAAAAGGTAATATAGAAAAGGTAATATCCGGATTTAAATCACACAATGCCAATGCTATTTTTTTATCATACCCGATGTCATCAATAATAATGGCGATTTTTGGTATCTGATCCTTTACAGGTGGTATGGACTTTTCTATAATTGTATGATCAACATCCTCAAACACTTCGTATTTTATGGGCTTATTTGATTTCTCTTTCAGTCCTGCGACTTTCGTCTTGCTCTTCTCCTCAGTGATATCCACCTGGATCGGCTCTATTTTGGGTTTATCCGGCTGCTTTTGCACCACAGTTTTTTTTTCAACACGCCCGGGCTGAAAAAAAAGATCGGCAATCATTGCAACGGTCAGACACACTGAAACAAGGATGGCAATTCCCACAAGGATCTTTTTAAATTCATTGAGGACAACTGGTTTCTGGCTTTTCCAGCGGCTTGTCTGTCTTCTTGATATAGTTTTTTTTTTAACCTTTTTTTTAGCTGCCATTTAGTTTGCTGAAGACTCCATAGCTTATCAAAATATCAAGGGCTCTTTTAACTTGTGCATCATGTTGAAGCTGATCACTATCAAGAAGTCTCTGATGTTTTCTGTTTTGTTTTTGGGGTTGCTTTTTGATTTTTCCCGGTTGCTTTGCCTTTTCAGGTTTTAAACTGTTTTTCAAATCTTTCTCTCTTATCATCCTGTCAAATATAGACACTTTTTTCTCTTTTTTTTCAAGGATCTCATATTCCACTTCTATATCAGGCACAATACCCTTGGCCTGTATGGATGCACCATTTGGTGTATAATATCTTGCAATGGTATATTTAATTCCAAACCCTTCCTTTAAAGGATGTACTGTCTGTACAGACCCTTTTCCAAAAGAAGTTGTTCCCAGAATCAATGCCCTTGAATGGTCTTGCAGAGCTCCTGCCACAATTTCAGAGGCTGAAGCTGATCCTCCGTTGATCAGGACGACAATGGGATATTTTCGGTCTTCATTGTCTGAATGTGCTTTAAATACCTGTGTATTTCTTTCCTGTCTTCCTTTAATGGAAACAATATTACCCTGGTCAAGAAAAAGATCGGATATTTTAACTGCCTGGTCAAGAAGACCCCCCGGATTATCCCTTAAATCCATGATAAGGCCCTTTAACCCGTTATTTTTTGATTCCAGTTTTCCCAGGTGTTCTTTTATGTCATCAAGGGTACTCATTCTAAAATTGGTAATACGAAGGTATCCATATCCCGGTTCCAGCATTGCACTTCTGACACTTTCCATGGGAATCAAATCCCGCTTAAGAGAATACTCAATGGAGTTTGGCTCGCCTTCCCTGATAACAGTGATCAGGACTTCTTTATGCCTGGGCCCCCGCATCATGTTAACGGCTTCCCAGAGGGCCATATCTTTTGTTGATTTATCATCAATTCTGATGATGATATCCCCGGCCTGAATACCGGCTTTATATGCAGGCGTTCCTTCAATGGGTGAAACCACTGTTAAAATTGCCTCTTTCATGGTGATCACAATACCAATGCCGGAAAATTCTCCTTTTGTATCATCCTGGAGTTCATCAAAGGCCTCGGGAGGCATAAAGCTTGAATGCGGATCAAGATTTCCCACCATGCCTTTAATGGCATTATGAATCAATTCATCCGTGTCCACATCATCCACATAGTTTTTTTCCAATTCTTCCAAAACATCTGTAAACAGCTTTAATGACTGATAGGTATTATCATTGGCCTGCAATGTACTTTTAAATCCTGTGATAGATATAAATACACAGACTGCAACACCTAAGGAAAACCAGAACTTGAATATATTATAAGATCCGTGTTTCATCTTTATGCTCCTTTTCTTAACCACTTCATAGGATTGACAGGTTTGCCGTGATGCCTGACCTCAAAATGCAGGCATATCCCCTTTATTGATCCGGTGTCACCTGCAGTTGCAATAACTTCACCGGTATCAACAATTTCCCCTTTTTGTTTAAAAATCTCTTCAACATGGGCATACAGCGTATAATAGTTGTCTCCATGAT
>NZ_JAIOSW010000334.1 GCF_021107415.1 Desulfobacula sp. | reverse complement strand
TGGATGTCAGACAGCCCTCAGAATACCAGGAGAGTCATATTCCAGGAGCCACTTTGATTCCTTTGCCCCAGCTTTCGGACAGGCTTGATGACCTTGATCCTGAAAAACCGACCCTGGTCTACTGAGCCGTTGGTGGGCGCAGCCGTGTTGCTGCACAGATGCTTGCAGGAAAAGGGTTTAAAAAAGTGTTTAATGTGGCAGGCGGGATAAAGGCATGGCATGCTAAAACAGCCGTTGGCCCGCAGGATCTTGGAATGGATTTTTTCAGCGGCAAAGAGGAACCGCTGGATGTGTTAAAGGTTGCCTATTCACTTGAACAGGGATTACGTGAATTCTATCTTGTTATGGAAAAAGAGGCGAAAAATGAAAAAGTAAAAGATCTTTTTGCCAAATTATCCGAGATTGAAGTGAAACATCAGATGTCTATTTATATAGCATACAATGACATCAGTGATGAGGAACTGAGTAAAGATGCATTTGAAAAAATGGTTGAAACCAGGGCATTGGAAGGGGGGCTTTCCACCAGAGAATATCTTGAGCTTTTCAACACAGACCTGGATTCTGAAAGAGAAGTGATTTCCCTTGCCATGTCAATAGAAGCCCAGGCACTGGATCTTTATCAAAGACTCTCCTTGCGAGTCACGAATTCACAATCAAGGGATATTATTAATAAGATTGCAAATGAAGAAAAAGCGCATCTTGCAAGCCTGGGTAAACTGATGGACAATCTTTAACCTGCTTGTGACCTTTAACCTGAAGGTCACACGTAACCTGAAGGTCACAAGTAAAAGGAGAGGGTGAAATGAGAAAACATCTTGTGCTTGTCGGGGGCGGTCATGCTCATATGATGACCCTTGAAAATATTGATAAATTTGTTGAAAAGGGGTTTAAAGTAACGGTGATAGGCCCTTCTTTTTATCACTATTATTCCGGTATGGGCCCGGGGATGTTGGGCGGGACATACGGCCCCGATGACATCCGCTTCGCCACAAGAGACGTGGTTCAAAAACAGGGCGGTATTTTTATAAAGGATAAAGTT
The DNA here is from genome assembly GCF_021107415.1 of Desulfobacula sp. The sequence continues at coordinate 4,460 of NZ_JAIOSW010000334.1, read as the reverse complement.
GACAGGATTGATCCGGATAAAAAAGAGATTTATACCAGTACCGGGCATACCTTCACCTATGATGTGCTCTCCTTTAATGCGGGCAGCTATGTTCCCATGCAGGCAGCTCCAGAGGCTCGTGACAATATTTATTCTGTAAAACCCATTGAAAAGCTTATGGAGGCAGCCGATAAATTAAAAGAATTATTTGCACAAAAAAAGATGCTTGTCAGTATTGTCGGGGGTGGGCCTTCATCTGCCGAAGTGGCCGGAAATGTGTGGCAGCTGGCAAAAAAAGTGAACAGGCAACTACCGGATATCCGGATTTTTGCAGGCAAAAAATTCATGGCCAAATTCCCCGAAACTATCAGGTCAAGAGTTTTATCATCCCTTCAGAACAGGGGGATTCAAATCATAGAAGCCGGCTATGTAAAAGAGATTAAGCCCAATGAGATTTGCCTTGAATCCGGGGAAACATTCCCAACAGATTTTATTTTTATGGCTCTGGGTGTCAAACCCTCTACCATTTTTGAGGAATCAGGCCTGCCGGTCGGTCCGGATAAAGGACTTTTAGTGAATAAATACCTGCAGTCGGTAAAATATCCGGAAATATTCGGCGGCGGTGACTGTATCTATTTTGAGGATCAGCCGTTGGATAAGGTCGGGGTATACGCTGTCAGGCAAAATCCTGTTTTGCTGCACAATCTTATGGCAAGCCTTGACGGTAAAGAACTTGAAATGTTTGATCCGGGTCCGGAATATCTTTTGATTTTTAATGTGGGTGGCGGACTGGGTGTGTTCAAGAAAAAAAACTTCGTGTTTGGTGGGAAAATTGCATTTATGATTAAAGACTATATTGATCGTAAATTTATGAAGAAATTTCAAGCCATTGAGAAAGTGTTATAGGTTTTAAGGGAAAAAACCAATGGGAAAAAGTCCGGGATTTAAAATTATTTTGTTGCTGGTCATTCTATGTTTAATCGGGATGTTTTTTTTGTTTGACCTGGATCAGTATTTTTCTCTTTCCAACCTTAAAAACGAACTGGCGGCTTTTAAAGAGTATTATGGGCAGCATAAGGCTTGGACCATGGTGATTTACATGGTCGTCTATATTCTTATGGCAGCCTTGTCCCTGCCCGGAGCCGCTATTATGACACTGGCCGGTGGTGCATTGTTCGGACTTTTTTACGGGATACTTCTTGTTTCCTTTGCCAGCACCATCGAAGCAACATTGGCCTTTTTATTTTCTCGCTATATGTTTAGAGACTGGGTTCAGAATAAGTTTTCTTCAAAGCTTTCGGCCATTAACAAAGGGATAAAAAAGGAGGGTGGATTCTATTTGTTTACCTTAAGGCTTGTGCCGGTTTTCCCCTTTTTTATGATCAACCTTGTCATGGGGTTGACTGCCATTCGTACCATTGTCTTTTATATTGTCAGCCAGGTGGGAATGTTCCCTGGCACTATTGTATTTGTCAATGCAGGAACCCAGTTGGCAAAAATAGAATCACCCGGCGGTATTTTATCATGGAACATTATTTTTTCTTTTGCCTTATTGGGTGTTTTTCCAATTATTGCAAAACGGTTTACAGCAGTTGTCAGAAGCCGGAAAATATTTTCTAAATTCTTAAAGCCCAAATCTTTTAATTATAACCTTGTGGTGATCGGTGCAGGGTCGGCAGGACTTGTGGCATCCTTTATTGCAGCAGCTGTCAAGGCAAAGGTTGCTTTGATTGAAGAACATAAAATGGGGGGGGATTGCCTTAATACCGGATGTGTGCCCAGCAAGGCCCTTATTGCCAGTGCCAAACTTGCCTCCTATGCCAAAAGAGCAAAAGAATTCGGATTTGACAGCGCCTCAGTTGATTTTAATTTTGCAGCGGTCATGGAACGGATTCAATCTATTATTAAAAAAGTTGCACCCCATGATTCAGTGGAGCGTTTCACCGGACTGGGCGTAGATTGTATCCAGGGCAGGGCAAACATCGTATCGCCCTTTGAAGTAAAGGTGAATGGTAAAGTTTTAACCACAAAAAATATTATTGTTGCCACCGGCGCAAAACCAATGATTCCTGATTTGCCCGGGCTGCATCAAATAAATTATCTTACCTCGGACAATATCTGGGATATCAGAACACTGCCGGAAAATTTGGTGGTCCTGGGTGCAGGCCCCATCGGGTGTGAGCTGGCACAGGGGTTTTCAAGGCTGGGATCAAACGTGACCCTTGTCCAGAGAGGCTCGCAGATAATGAAAAAAGAAGATCTGGATGCAGCCCAAATAATTTTAGACAGATTTCAGTCCGAAGGCATTGAAGTTCTTTTGAAGCATTCCGCCAAAGCAATTGAAGTTTCAGGGGAAGAAAAACAACTGGTCTGCGATCATGATGGGAAAAAAATCAGAATTACATTTGATGAAATTTTAATCGCCCTTGGAAGAACCCCGAATGTTAAAGGCTTTGGCCTTGAAGAACTGGGGATTGAACTTGTCGGGAATCGGCATATTGAAACCAATGAATTTTTACAGACCAATTTTCCCAATATTTATTGCAGCGGAGATGTTCATGGCCGGTTTCAGTTTACCCATACAGCAGCCCATGAAGCCTGGTATGCTTCTGTAAACGCTCTGTTTGGCAGATTTAAGAAATTCAGGGTGGATTACAGCATCATCCCATGGGCCACTTACACCGACCCTGAAGTGGCAAGGGTTGGCTTGAATGAGACAGACGCCAAATTTGCTCACATTGATTATGAAATGGTTAAATATGGGATTGATGATCTTGACCGGGCCATTGCAGACTCTGAAGATCATGGGTTTGTAAAGGTTTTGACCCTGCCGGGAAAGGATAAAATATTAGGCGTTACCATTGTGGGAAATCATGCGGCCGATGTGATAGCAGAGTTTGTCCTTGCGATGAAGCATGGAATAGGGTTGAATAAAATATTAGGGACAATTCATATTTATCCCACAATGGCTGAAGCCAACAAGTATGCGGCAGGCTTATGGAAGAAAAATCATGCACCTGGAAAATTACTTGCATGGATCAAAAAATACCATGCTTGGGCGCGGGGATGATCAACTCAAATTATATTTAATAAATTATTGGAAAGGAGGAATTTTTTTTTTAAACAGTTTACAGTTCCGGGAATGGGATGTCTCTCCTATATGATCGGCTGTCCACAGGCAGGTGTTGCCTGTGTTGTTGATCCGAAGAGAGATGTTCAGGATTATATTGAAGTTGCCCGGGAAAATAATCTTAGAATTACCCATATTTTTGAAACCCATGTTCACGCGGATCATATTTCGGGAAATATGGAAATTAAATCAAGGACCGGGGCGGATACCTGTACGGCGGAATCAAGAGCTGGCAGGAAGCCGGTTTTCCCATTGAGCAATTGTGGCATATTTCTGCAGAATCACGGGTTTGTTCATGTCCACAGCCTGGCCGGAGGGACAACGGCATGGCGGAACAGCGGCTATGAATTGATTGTGTAATACCGGGTATCTTTATATGGAATGTATTCGGAAATAACAAAGGTAAAAATAAACCACTAAAAGGAGAAAAATCAGATGAAAGTAACTATTACAAAACAGTGCATGGGAGACAGAAACTGCAACGATCTTTGTTCGGAAGTTTTTGAGTATGATGAAGATCAATTAAAGTCTACGATTAAAGTGGATGAGATCCCGGATCATTTTAAAGACATCGTCCGCAAGGCAGCAGATGAATGCGGTGCCGACGCTATTATTATTGAAGAATAAAAAAGAAGGTGTATATGATTAAATTCAGGGAAAGTCAGACCGCAAAAAATCTTCATATTTCTTTTGCAGCAGAAACCCAGGCCAGAACCCGGTATGATTTTTTTGCAAACAAAGCCAGGGAAGAAGGGTTTATTCAGATTGCAAAAATATTTGATGAAACTGCAGGTCAGGAATTTGAACATGCGTTGCGGTTTTTTAAATTTTTTAACGGGGGAGAGCTTGAAATGAAATGGGTCTTTCCCACGGGTGTAATTAAGGATACCCGTGCCAATCTTCTTTCAGCAGCAGCTTTGGAAAAATAGGTCAGCGAAGATATGTATGAAAAATTTGCAAAGATAGCCGAAGAAGAAGGATTTGAAAGGGCACAAGATACGTTCAACAATATTATTGTAGCAGAAAAGCATCATGAAAAGCTCTACCTTGAGCTGGCCGAAAATATTGCAACGGACAGGGTTTTTAAAAAAGATGAAGAAAAAGTCTGGCGCTGTCTGAGCTGCGGATACCTGCATACAGGAAGATCTGCACCGAAAAAGTGTCCTGCCTGTGTAAAACCGACAGGGTATTCTGAATTGCTATATAAAAATTGGTAAAAAATATCTGACACAACAAGCGAGACACTTATGACTCGTTTGTTGTATCGTTCATATGTATCAAAAAATCACTATCCATTCCATTCCATTTATTCATAGCATTCTTCATGGAAATGATACTATAGGCACGTAAT
>NZ_JAIOSW010000219.1 GCF_021107415.1 Desulfobacula sp. | reverse complement strand
TGAAGGTCCGGCATATGCAAGCTCCTTATTTGAAGATGCCGCCGAATTCGGGTATGGAATGATGCTGGCAACCAATACCAGGAGAAAGACCCTTGCGGCAAAAGTTGAACAAGCCCTTGAAACCGATATATCTTCAGAAGTAAAAGAGGTGTTAAACGGATGGCTTGCAGGGAAAGAGGATGCACAAGAGTCCCAAAAATATTCTTTTGCATTAAAAACTTTGCTAAAAGATGAGACTTGCGGCATCTTGGCAGAGATTTATGATGAAAAAGATATCTTTGTGAAAAAATCTCACTGGGTCTTTGGCGGCGACGGCTGGGCTTATGATATTGGTTTTGGTGGTCTGGATCATGTTCTTGCCTCGGGAGAGGATATCAATATCCTGGTCATGGATACAGAAGTCTATTCCAATACGGGCGGACAGTCTTCCAAGGCAACACCGACCGGTGCCATTGCAAAATATGCAGCCTCGGGTAAAAAAATGGTTAAAAAAGACATGGGTCGTATGCTCATGAGTTATGGATATATTTATGTAGCGTCTATCTCCATGGGTGCAAACAAGAATCAGACCCTGAAAACATTTCTTGAAGCTGAAAAATATCCGGGGCCGTCTTTAATTATTTGTTATGCCCCCTGTATTAACCAGGGTATCAGAAAAGGCATGGGTAAATCCCAGCTTGAAGGAAAACTGGCGGTTGAATCCGGTTACTGGCCATTATACAGGTATAACCCTGAATTGATCAAAGAAGGAAAAAATCCGTTTATTCTTGATTCAAAAGCTCCCGACGGAACCTTGCAGGAATTCCTTGGTGGTGAAACCAGATTTGCTGCCCTTGAAAAGAGCTTTCCTGAAGAATCAAAACGATTGAGAGCTAAAATAGATAAAGAAGTGACAGATAAATACATCATGCTTAAGATGATGGCTGATGCCGGCAAAGAAGAAAAATAAGTTTTTAATTAGATAAGAATCATGTAATAAGGGTCGGAATTTTAAATTTTGACCCTTATTTAATTTTAAACATTGTCTATATTTAATTAATAGTAATTAAATATAGACAATGGGTTATATAAAACCATCGATCTATTAATTCCGAGAACCCGTCACAGCCAGCCATAACAGATCATTTCACACCATTAACACCCCTGGTATAAAACTTGAGATACTCTTTACTAACGCCTTTTGTTTGTGTATGGTACTCAATTGATTTGGCATAATAGTTTATAAATAGGAATAAGATATGAGAATACACTGGAGCCAAAAAATGATCTGTCAAAGAGAAATTATAACCAAACCCCTTTTTCAAAAAAGATTTGTTTTTATACTATTCTTTTTCGGTATTCTTTTTAACTTCGGGTTATACAGTGTTTTTGCATCAAGTTTAGATAAAAATACCCAAAAACCCTTTCCAATCATCCTGCCTGATATTCAAGTTGTAAAAGGGATCGTGAAACGAGGAGATACGGCCTCTTCTTTACTTAAAAAGTATCTTTCGTTAAAAACCATATACGAGATAAGCCGGCTAAGTTCGAATATTTTTTCTTTAACACATATCAGAAGAGGTCAGCCCTATAAAATTATTTTACAGGAAAATACTCTGGTTAGGTTTGAATATGAAATTGATAAGGAAGACAGGCTGGTTGTTCAAAAGGAAAATGGCATATTTTCTATAAACCAGGCACCCATTGAGTATGATGTAGAACTTGAGGTGGTATCTTCTACAATAATATATAGCCTGTTTGAAGCCGTAAGAAAAGCAGGGGAGAAAACCGAGCTTGCATGGAAACTGTCTGATATTTTTGCCTGGGACATTGATTTTCTTAGAGATATCCAAGCCGGTGACCAGTTCAAGGTTCTTGTGGAAAAACGGTATCGTGATGGTAAGCTTTCAGGCTATGGAAATATTCAGGCAGCCTTTTTTAGTAATAGCGGCACTCTTTTTAAAGCCTTTTTGCATAAAAATTCAAATGGAGTGTCTGGATATTATGATGAGAAAGGGAAATCACTTCAAAAAGCATTTTTAAAAGCACCCTTAACATTTTCACGTATATCATCCAAATTTACCAAAAGACGGCTTCATCCTATTTTTAAAGTGTATAAACCCCATTCCGGAGTGGACTATGCTGCCCCAAAAGGTACACCCATAAAAACTGTTGGCGATGGTATTATCATGCAAATCGGTTATAATAAGGGAATGGGAAATTATATTAATATTCGTCATTATAATGGATATTCCACTGGATATAATCATATGTGCAAATTTGCCAAGAGCATGAAAAAAAATAAAAGAGTACGGCAAGGGGATATAATCGGATATGTGGGGATGACAGGGTATGCTACAGGCCCCCATCTGGATTTCAGGATGAAGAAAAATGGAAAACTGCTTGATCCGCTCAAGCATAAATCACCGTCGGCAAAACCGATCAAGCCCGGTGAAATGGAACGGTTTTTAGCAAGAACACTAGAATTGTCCGCAAGAATGTTGACAGCCAAGCTTGCTTCCTTTGATAAAAAAACAACATAGATGTTTAAAAAAGACGTCTTAAAGCCAGCGCCTCTTTATGATTAGGATTTTTATGAAGTACCATATTCAGATAGTTGTCTGCTTGTATAATTTTGTTTTTATCGTAAAAAAGTTTTGCGATTTTAAGTTTAACATCCTGGCGGGTGCCTTGATGTTTGTCAACAGTTAAGAAATATTCAAGAGCAGCATCGACCTCGCCCATGGTCTCACAAATAACCCCTGTTTTATAGATGAGATCATAATTTGAAGGGAAATCCTTGATAAGACCACTTAATATGGTTTTCGAATATTCCAGTTCATTTTGCCTGATACAAATATCCAGGATTTTTTCTATAATTGTCAGATTTTTTGAGAATTTTGAAATAATTGTTGAAAAAATATTTTTTGCCAATAGGACAAAATTTTTATCCAATAGTGCTTCACCAAGAAGCACAGCCCTGTCAGTAAATTTTTGGGTCATGGAAATCACTTCAAGATAATATTGGGCAGCTGAAATCAAATCATTTTTTTCCCAGTATATTTCACCGAGAAGATGTCGGGTTACAACATCCTGCTGGTTTACCGACGCTGCCTTTTGAAGGCACTTTTCCATGGTTTCTTCATTCCCGGTTTTTTGATAAAGAAGTCCCAGATTTCGTAAAATCCTGGAAGCTGTGGGTTTTAAGAGAGCTGCATATTTTATATGCTCAATCGCTGAGGTAAAGTCTCCGGCTTCTTCAAAAGTTCGGGCTTTTCGAATATGCAGGGTCGCCATATCCGGATGAAGAGTTTGATGAATGATGGATCTGATTTTGTCATCCAGTACAGCCGGTGTTAATGGTTTTATAAGATAGCCTTCCACTTCTATTTCAGCTGCTTCCAATACAATATCTTTTTCAGACTCGCCCGATACCATCAGCACCGGGATATCTCTTAAATGCTTGTCATCTCGGATGGCTTCAAGCAGCTGGGAGCCGTTCATTATCGGCATTTTCCAGTCAATAATAACAAGATCAACACGGGTTGAGTGTAAGACCCTCAACCCTTCCAAGCCATTTTCGGCCATATGCAGCGTTTTCCCGATGCCTAAGTTCCTGAGCATTTTTTGGACAATGGAACGCATACTTTTTACATCATCGACGATCAAAATCGATAAATTTTTTAGATCCATTTGGATATCCTAATATGATATTAATGTTTTGTAAAATAAAAAGAGTTGAAATAGTTCGTCTCCGATATTTCAATAATTATAGTCTTGATCTCAATGTTTCATCGTGCTAAACTTTTTTGTCTTTTGTTAAGTAGCTTTAAAAATCGAACCTGAATTAGTTTAGGAGGAAGCAAAGCAAAGATGTCGCCTCAAAAGGAAAATAAAGTGAAAGAAGAAGTCGCTGCACTCAACCTGGGGAACAAAATTCGAAATCTTCGTAAACAAAGGGTGTTAACACTTCAGGAAGTCTCAGATCTGACCGGGCTTTCCAAGCCCTTGCTTTCGCAGATTGAAAATAATCTCGCTGCACCTCCCATTGCCACGCTGATTAAGATTTCAACTGCTCTTGGTGTAAAAATCGGTCACTTTTTCCGGGACCATGAAATGGGAGACCGGATAGTGGTAGTGAAAAAACATGAAAGGTATAGTGTTAAAAAATTATTTCATCATAAAAACGAATCCACGGTTGGGTATCGATGGGAATCTTTGGCATATCCCATGGTGGGAAAACAGATGGAGCCGTTTTTTGTAGAGATAGAACCCAGGAAAGAAGATGAGCTGCTCTATAATGACCATAAAGGAGAAGAATTTCATTTTGTCATGGATGGGGTTGTTGAATTCAGAAGTGCTGAACAGACCCATCTGCTTGAAAAAGGCGATAGTATTTATTTTGACTCCAGTATTCCCCACGCCGTTCGAGGTGTTGACGGTATTGCTAAATCTTTGATCGTTATCTTTTCATCTAAATAAAATCAGCTTAATAAACTACAAAAGTCATATGCATAAATATTTTTTAATTTTATACAACCTCAATATGCCAGGGTTCAAATCTTACGCCAAGATCATTATCGCGTTCATATCTAAATTTTAAATATCCAAGAGCATTAAGTTTTTTATATACATCTGTCTGTGTAAACCGTTCTGTAAAATTATGGATGCCATATCCTTTTTTTCCCACATCAAAATCTCCAACACCATGGAAGGAATAACCTGGTGGTGCAAGAGACCTGGAAGCCATGGAGAGGTTTCCCTGGCTTTTTTTTGTTTTATTTAAAAACAGTAAAAACTGTTTCATGATGCTGCGCACCCCTGATGTCAGGATCACATTATTGCCGACTTGTTTTTTAATCTTGCTGTACAGCTTGATGGGCTTGCCCCGGTAAAGATAATTGCCGCTATATGGAATTTTTTTCACCTCTTTTTTAATGATTTTTCCGGTAATGCTTTTAATGGGTTTTTCACCCATAAATCCATAATTATTTACCCGGGAGTAAAAAATCATTTCAAGGAAATTAAGTTCCTGTTTTGAAAAGGCACCAATAATTGAATAAGATTTTCCAATTTTTATGGCATCATCAAAGTTCAACAAACAGAAGTTTCCATATCCAACGATTTTTTGCATTCTTTTCAGACGTCTAAGGGATGCATCTAAAAGGGGGAGAAGTTTATTATCAAGAAAAATATCTACATCATAGACTTTGTCAAAAAGTTGATTTTTTAATAACCGGTCTTTAATATGGGAATCAAATAAGCCGGCTTGATTTTCAACAGGCTCAGGCGTGTTTGCAAACGCCAGGGGTGTATTTGCCATTGTAAAAAAGTAAGCAACCTGTTTTAAAAATAATCTTCTATGCATCCGTTAATATTTCCAAGTTAATATAGATTATCTGTTTTTGTATATAAAATATACCAGAAGAAAAATAATATAATTTTTCATAAGGTTCAAGTTAAAAGTCGAAAGGTAATAGGTTGCCCGTTGCGGCAGTATCAAATTCTCTTGCAAAATCAGACGCTCAAGTCTATCATACGATTAAATTGGAATGGTACTTCGACATTGGACATAGAGCAAAATGAAAACCACAAAGAAACAAAAAACCCTAAGAACTATAGTGGGTATTTTAGTAGCGATATTGCTTTTTTTTTCCTCCGGACTGAGGCTTCCATTTTTAGATGCCACAGCAGATGCTTATTTTCGTGAAGCAATAACCAAATCCGGGTTAGCCTATGCAACGTGCAGGATCATCAATGCTTCCGTTTCAATTGTAAAGGATTCAAGCCTGCAGTTGGAACCTGCGGGAGTGGGCATATCATTGGCTGTCGGGCAGGCTTTGGATCCAATTGATGATATGACGGAACGCTTATCAGATGTGCTTGTTACGGCGATTACGTCACTAGGGGTGCAAAAACTGGCATATGAGATTAGTGTATCGCTTGCACCGCCTATAGTTTCCATTTTTTTGTTCGTTTTGTCTATTCTGTCGTGGTTTGAGAATGATCGATTAAAATCCCTTCAGAAAACCATAATGCGATTTGCACTGCTCATTATAATTGCCCGTTTTTGTCTTCCAATATCCTCGGTGGCAAATGAGTCTATTGATAAGAATTTTTTCAACCAGCAAATATCAGATACCAGCAAAGAATTGGCAGTCGGCTTTGCCGAGTTTGATAAACTAAGGGATTTTTCAATTCCTGAAATTGATGGTATCCTGGGAACTATTAATAACAGCGCATCATTTCTCAAACAAAAAACGATTGAGTTCAATAATGCCCTTGTGTTAACTGTGAGCAATATGGGAGAAATAGTAGAAAATCTCCTGAAACTTACATTTTTATATGTTGGTATTTTTTTGATTCAAGTCATTATTTTACCATTGCTGTCATTTTTTTTTCTCTTAAAAATTATAAATACCCTTTTTGGAATTTAATCATTTTTCATAGTCTTTTTTATAAACAGCATAATAGGTGACCGGGATCACCAGAAGTGTAAAGAGAGTAGAGGCGAACAGCCCGAATATCAATGCCCATGCCAGCCCTGAAAAAACAGGGTCAAAGGTGATGGGAAAGGCCCCGATGGCCGTGGTCAAAGCGGTTAATATAATGGGCCGCATCCTGACAACACCGCTGATTAAGATGGCATCCTTGAAGGGGAGGCCCTTTTTTATAGCATCCTGAATAAACTCAATCAATACCAGGGCATTTCGGATGACGATACCGCCAAGGGCGATCATACCGATCATGCTGGTGGCGGTAAAAAAGACAGGATCGCTGAAACCGGCCACACTCCTGGTAAAAAGATTTAAAATAAAAAATCCCGGCATAATTCCGAGGATAGTCAAAGGAATAGCCATCATGATTAACATGGGCATAAAGTAAGATTCTGTATTGATCACCAGGATAAAATAGATGCCAAAAAGGGCTGCAGCAAAGGCAAGGCCCATATCCCTGAAGACCCTCAGGGTAATTTTCCATTCACCTTCTCCCGCCCAATTGACACGAATCCCGTTTTGAGCCGGGTTGGCTTTAAGGGTTTTCATCATATCCAGAACCGCTTCTCCTGGCGCCCTGCCGGTCATTTCTCCAATAACATAGACAACCGGTTCAAGGTTTTTATGATAAATGGGCTTCTTAGTTTTTAGTTCAACCACACGAACAAGCTCAGCCAAAGGAATCATTTTACCCATGGAAGACCTGATGGGAATGTGAGAGATGGATATCATGTCTGATCGTTTGTCCCGGGGCAAAATAACCTTAATCCAGAGAGGGTTTCTTTCAGGGTCCAGATGAATGCTTGCAGGGGTGATACCTCCCACAGCACTTTTAAGGGCGTCAAGGATGGTTTTTGTGTCAATTCCGTGCAGGGCTGCTTTTTCCCTGTCAACAATTATGTTCATTCTCCGACTGTTTTTTTCGGTCATGATTTTTACATCGGCAACATTGGGTTCTGCCTCCATGACGGCTTTAACATGCTCTGCACCCTGTAACAATTCTTCATAGGTTTTGTCATAGCTGCCATAGATTTCAGCCACCAGGGTAGACAAAACAGGCGGCCCCGGCGGTACTTCCACCAGCTGGACCTGGGCATTGTTTTCTTTTGCAATTTTTTCAAGATCTTTTCTGATGCGCAAAAGAATGGTATGGCTTTGCTGCTGTCTGTCGGATTTGTGGGCCAGGTTGACCTGAATGTCTGCAAGGTGGCTTCCTTTACGGATGAAATAATGCCGGACCATGCCGTTAAAATCCATGGGGGATGATATTCCGGTAAAAGATACAAAACTGGTGACCTCATTGACACTTGCAAGATAATTCTCAAATTCCCGGACCACCCGGTCCGTATATTCAAGGGATGTTCCTTCGGGCATATCAATCACGATCTGGAATTCGTTTTTATTGTCAAAGGGCAGCAGTTTTAACGGCACAAGCCTGAACACCGCAAGAGAACAGGACCCGATTAAAAGAACTATAATCATAATGAACAATAAGATTCGCATATATTGTTTGTTTAAGAACGGTGCCAGGAGGCCCTTATAAAATTTCGTCAGATACTGCTTTGATTCTTTTTTGTCAGCAGTTTTATCCTTTACATTTTTTAACAGCTTATAAGATACCCAGGGGACGATGGTAAGGGCACAGACAGTTGAAAAGGTCACTGTCAGGGGCACATTAATTGCCATGGGTGCCATATAGGGCCCCATCATGCCGGTAATAAAAGCCAGGGGTGCAAAACAGATAATAATAGCAATGGTTGACATGATCACTGGGGGCAGCACTTCCTGTACTGCATAAAGGGTGGCCTCAAAAGGCTTGAAAAATTTTTTCTTAATATGCCGCTGGATATTGTCCACATTGGTGATGGGGTCATCCACCACCAGCCCCAAAGAGAGAATAAGGGCAAACAGGGTGACCCGGTTGATGGTATACCCGAAAAGATAGTTCATAAAAAGGGCCAGGGAAAATGATATGGGAACGGCAAGGGCAACGACGGCTGCTTCCCGCCATCCCAGGGTTAACGCCAGAAGGATGACAACGGAAACAATGGCAAACCCAAGGGACTTTAACAGTTCATTGACCTTGGTCTGGGCAGTTTTTCCATAGTTTCGGGTCACTTCAATATACATACCGTGGGGAATGATGGTGTTTTTAAGTTTTTCAACTTCATTAAGGAGAAATTGGGCCACCTTGACGGCATTGGTTCCCTTTTTCTTTGAAAACGCCAGGGTCACACAGGGAAAGGATACAGGCTTGTCAGACTGAATATCATGGGCCTTTTTGTAAAAATTGGAAAAGCTGATCCGGGTATAGGAATCTGCCTCCACGGGGCCGTCAATGATAGTTCCCACATCTTCAAGATAGACTGGTTTTGAGCCTCTTGCCGTTATCGCAAGGGCTTTAACCTCATCCACGGAAGATAAAAAAGAACTGCTGGTGATGGTGATCCGGGTGTTATTTTTGTTAAAATATCCGGCCTGGGTGGAGGCATCCGCTCCTTGAAGCGCCTGTTCAATATCCTGTATTGAAATACCAAAACCCTTCATCCGTAAGGGGTCAAGCTCAACCCTGATTTCTCTTTTTCTGCCGCCGAAAATGGAAGACCTTGAGATATCTTCAAGCCTTGACAGTCTTGCGATCAGCTCTTCACCCACCCTTTCAAGTTCATGATCACTATACCGGTCTGAATAAAGCGTGAAATTTAAAATAGGGACATCGTCTATTTCAATGGGTTTGATCAGCCAGCTGGTCACGATAGGCGGTACCCTGTCCTGGTTCATCTGTATTTTGTTGTGAAGCTTGACCAGAGAGTTTTCCCTGTCTTCTCCCACAAAAAAACGGACGGTCACAACGGCTTTTTCCCTTGTGGACATGGAATATACATACTCAACCCCGTCAATTTCCCACAGCATTTTTTCAAGGGGTGCTGCCACCAGTTTTTCTATCTCTGCCGGACTTGCACCCGGTGCTTCTACATAGATATCTGCCATGGGAACAACGATCTGGGGTTCTTCTTCTTTCGGGGTGATATAGATACTGAATGCGCCTAAGGCCAATGAAATAATGATCAGCATGACAGACAGCTGGGAGGATAGAAAGATCCTTACAATCCGGGTGAGAATTGAATCTTTTTTTTCAGCCATGCTATTTGTATCCTATGGTTTCATTTCCGGAGAGTCCGGCAAGCACTTCAATCTTTTCACCAAATCGCTTTCCTGTTTTGATATAGACCGATTGCCAGGTGTCATCATTTTTTACATAAACCAGTTCAAGCTGGCCCACCCGGATCACAGCCTTTAGCGGAATAAGAAGGGTCTTTTCCTTTTCAACCGGAATAAGAAGTCTTCCAAACATTCCCGGATAAATACCCGGTGTATCCGGCAAAGATGCCTTTACCAGAAAGGTCCGGGTGGTGGGATCGGCATAGGGTACGATTTCATCTATTCTGGCCGGCACGGTTTTCCCTGTGGTTTCAATTTTAACCTGATACTCATTTCCCAGAATGACACGGTTGATCAATCCCTCTCTTACATTGCCCTCCAGTCTTAAAGCACCGCTGGTCTGGATAATTAAAAGGGGTTTGCCCGGCGCGGCAAGATCTCCCGGGTCAATCATTCTTTGGGCTACAACACCGGTTGCAGGTGATGTAATTCTGGAATAGCCAAGGGCGATTTGGGCTTCCTTAATAATTTCCTGTGCCTGCCTGATGGATGCTTTTGATGACGGTTCAGCTTCCTGGGATTTTTCATACCGTGCTTTTGCCTGAAGAAAGCCGGCTTTATCAATTTCAAGCTTTTGAGACGGTACAATGTCTGATTCAAACAGTTTTTTTGTCCTGTTGTATGCTGCTTTTGCCTGGTCAAGGCCAGCTTTTGCTTCATCCATGGATTTATAGGTTTGTGTAAGATGGTTTTTTGCAACGGCAAGTCCTTCCTTTGCCTGTTTGAGTTGGGCTGTAAGGCGTCTTGCATCCAGCACGATGAGAAGCTGTCCCTTTGTGACGGTTGTACCCGGAACACAGGATACCGTTATAACCTGTGCGCTTACCTGGGATTCAATCACTGATTCAGTCAAAGGCCGGATGGTTCCGACAGCCTCGTACATCTGGATTATTTCCTGGCTTTCCACTTTAATAATATTTATTAGATCAGATATTTTTTTGGCGGTGCCGGTTTTTGAAAATCCCGGCTTTATTTTATCATTCTCACACGCAAAAAATATCAATAAAATTGATAGCAGTAATAGGAAAAGAATACTTTTTTTCATGATATGACTCTTTTATTATTATTAATTGATGAACAAGGTTCATTCTAACGCATTCGTTTTTACCGTCAATCCACGCTGTGATTGCTCGGTTGATATCGTCCCATTAAATCCAGTGTTAAAACGGTAAATTTTTATTAACTTTGCAATCCATGGGAACACCTTTTCCTATTGTAGCAAAACATTTTAAGCATTCGTCACACGGAATAATCTCAGCATCCTTTCCATCAAGCATCTTTTTTGCTGTTTTTGGATCACAGATCATTTGTCGACCAATTGCAACCATATCGATATTATCATATTTCACTGCATTGACTGCTGCCTGACCAATACCAAATTTTCCCACAGCAATTACCGGAAGTCCGATTTCTTTTTTAAATATAGCTGTCAAAGAGATATTCGCTCCAGAAGGCTGATCTTTAGGCAAAGCTGAAGAACCCATGAGGACTTTTTGATTATCAATCTCTTTCCAACCGCCTTGAGTGATCAATGAAACATCAAGAACATCCACGCCTTCATCTGCAATCAATCTACCAATAACAAGAGCATCCGCAAGGGTTAGTCCTCCATCAATTCTTTCCTCGGCATTTATCCTGAAAAAAATGGGATACTCCGGACCTAAATTTTTACGGATACTCCTTACTATTTCTAAAGCCAGTGTAGCACGGCCTCTGGCATCACCACCATAGCGATCATCTCTTTTATTCGTTAATGGAGACAAAAACTGACTTAGCAAATACAGATGTGCGCCATGAATCTCAACACCATCAAATCCAGCTTTTGATGCTCGAACAGCAGCTTTGGAAAAATCATCTATTAATTTAGCAATGTCCTGAGTATCCATTATCATTGGTTCAATATCTGTTCGAAAGTCTATTCCAGAAGGTGAAAAGCCTTGTTTTACGTTTTTGCGCGGTGAACACCTTGGCCCTGCATGATTTAATTGTACGACGGTCAAAGCTCCCTGATTTTTTATGGTTTTTGCAAGGGCAGCCATACCCGGAATCTGAGAATCATTCCAAAGTCCGAGACTGCAGGGGACAATACACCCACTGGACTGCACGGCAGTTGCCTCAACAATGGTAAGACCAACATGCTTAGATCTCTCAGTGTAAAAATGGAGAATGTTTTCTGTGACTAAACCTTCAGAAGATCCGTAATTAGTTGTGATAGGAGGAAGGACCAGTCTGTTTCTAATACTTATATTTTTTATTGTGAGCTGCTGTTTAAGTATTGTCATTTATTTCCCTATTCATACCTTTGTTTACATTGTGTAATAGTTCTTTTTTACTTTTCCAGCTCAATTAAGTCTTCATACGTCTGCCGTTTGCGGATGATTCTGAACTGATCACCGTCTACCAGCACTTCGGCGCACATGGGACGGGCATTGTAGTTGCTGGACATGGTAAAGCCATAAGCACCAACACTAAAAACTGCCAATAGGTCGCCCCGTTCAACCGTCGGCAGCGCCCTGTTTTTTGCAAAGTAGTCTGTGCCCTCGCAGATTGGGCCGACCACATCCACAACCTCAGTATTGTCCATTTCCAAACCGTTGACGCGTTTCTCGGGAACGAAGTTTTCACCGACCCTGGCCGGCCAGATAAAGTGAAAGGCCTCATACAAACAAGGGCGAATCAGGTCATTCATGCCAGCATCAACAATTACGAATGTTTTTTTACCTCCTGACTTTTTAAATACGATGCGTGTCAGCATGATTCCTGCATTGTCAATAATACTTTTACCCGGTTCGAGAATCAGCTTCAACTTAGCAGCTTTCAGAAGCGGTACGATCCTCTCGGCATAATCGGCGGCAGAGGGCACTGTCGCCGTTTCGTAATCAGCCCCGTAGCCGCCGCCCAGATCGAGCATATCAATCGCATAACCCTTGCCGCGCAAGTCCTCGACCAGCGGCAGGACTTTCTTGACATAGTTGACGTATGGGTCGACAGTTTTGCCACCAGATCCGAGATGCACATGAATCACTGACATCTCAACAACTCCGTTGCCGGCATATTTGTCATAAATTTTCAGCGTCCGTTCGATATCGATACCGAACTTAGTCTCCTTAACACCGGTGGTCGTATGCTTGTGGGCATCATAATTGATATCCGGGTTAACGCGCAGTGCGGATTTGGTTGTCTTGCCATGTGCTTTGCAAAGCGTGATAAGATTCTCCAGTTCTGCTTCGGATTCAATATTAAAACAGCCGATCCCCGCGTTCAATGCCTCAATAATCTCGGTATCTGTTTTACCAACGCCCGCGAAGACAATTTTGCTCATGTCAGCTCCAGCCTGTTTGGCGCGGTACAGCTCGCCGCCGCTGACAATGTCAAAGCCGCTGCCTGCAACAGCCAAATCTTTGAGGATATGAATATTACCGCACGCCTTGATTGAATAGCAAATGGTCGTGTTAATGTCGGCATATGCAGTTTGAATTTTTTTCAAATGATCAAGGAACGTTGCCTTGCTGTAAATATATACCGGCGTACCGACCTGATTTACAATTGCTTCAACATCCACACTCTCAGCAAACAATCTCCCATTCTTATAGCTAAATGAATCTATAGCGGGCCTCCTTTTTTCTAATATTTCAATTGGCTAAGGTATTCCATCTCTTTGTAATTATCACAGCATCACAGTTAACTGCAAGTATTTGCTCGAAAAAGCGGCTTAACCTTGCGTCCAATTTTCTGGAGGAGGATCAATGAACAATAATCGCTTTTTCAAGAATATCCTGTGAAATTGTAAGGTTAAGTTTTTCGGCCTGGAGAAGGTTAATGAAAATCAGGTTATCATCCAAAAATGCCGCCGGCATTTTCCCTGGGCTGATGCCATTTTGCAGAATTCTTAATGCCATGGGGATGACCAATTTGTCCACCATAAGATTGTAATCGCTTGCCAGAGCTGCTACAGCCCCTTGCTTTACTCCTTTTTTGTTGAAAGAAAAAACTGGAATTTTTTCCTGATCACAGGTGGCAATAAAAAGTGAGATATTATTGTACAGCATGCCACTGGACCCAATGGACAAAGCGTCCATACCTTCTTTGATCAATTGTTTTGCGGTTGCGTTCAATTCTTCATGATGAGACACCACAGAAATGGCATACCCAATTCCCATTTTTTTGCATGTCTCTCGTACTTCGGGTAGTTCCACTTTTTTAGATTTATTGTTTCTATCAAAAATAAATCCCATATTTTCAAGATTTGGTAGAATTCTTTTATAGAGCATCAGCTGCTTTTCAATTGAGACATAATAGGAGGCACCGGAAATATTTCCACCAGGTGGCCCAAGAGATCGGTACCCCAGTGACAAGGGATTATTGACATTGGTATAGAGGGTCGGGGTCTTTTTTATTACATGGTGTGCAATGATTAGCGCATCCGAAGTGATGATAACAATCAGATTGTATCCTCCATTATCAAGTTCTTTCATGATTTTAACCGAATGTGTGACATCCCCCTTACCTGAAAATTGATATACCAGAATATTTTTGTCAGCCTGTTTCAGATTATTTTCTAAATATTTTGCGGTTGTCTGTTCTTTGTTGAGTCTGTCATCAAAATCAAAAACAGCAACCTTGTATGCAGCAGCATTAGTGTGGCTGAAAAGGAGAATATATAGAGCAATAGAAAAGTAGTTTTTCATAATAGGTGTTTAATCATTGTCTTAAAT
This sequence comes from Desulfobacula sp., assembly GCF_021107415.1. The sequence goes on along the minus strand of NZ_JAIOSW010000219.1, from coordinate 4,253 downwards.
ATTTAAAATCAATCTGTCATAAAATATTAGGGAAGTAAATGTAAATCTGAAAATTTTAGACACTTGTCTGATATTTTCAGACGAATGTCTGATATTTTCAGAAATTCCACTGGAATAATTTTAATTTCAGCTTTTTTCATTTCTATTTTATTTTTCCTTATCCGGTGATGAGAAAAGGATTCCGTCGTTATAGGGGATCATCTATTCCTTTTGGCATAATATTCGCAGAAGAGGAATTAAGTATAAATGCCGGGGAAAAATCAGGTCTGCCTTCGGCAATAAATTCTTAACCTTTAATTTGGAGGGACAGGTTTGATTATGAAAAAACTATTGGTATCTTTTTTATTTATTTTTTGTTTGATAGGGTTTGTTGGTATTAATCCTGTATTATCTGATCAGAAAAAGCCATCAGGCTGCGAGTGTCTTGCTCCGGCAGGAGCCGGTGGGGGATGGGATTTCACCTGCCGTGTTCCAGCAGCACAATTAATGCCGAAGTTAGGGCTCGTTGACGGAGGTATGAAGGTTGTTAACATGTCAGGCTCCGGCGGTGGAAAAGCCTTTTCCCATGTGGTTACCACCCGGAACAATGACGAAAAACTTATTGTTGCGGCAAGTGCGGCAACTGCTACAAGGCTGGCCCAGAAAGTATATGGAGACTTCAAGGCTGATGATGTAAGATGGGTGGGAGCTCTCGGGATGGATTATGGTGTTATTGTTGTCGGTAAAAATTCACCCTATAAAACACTGGATGATCTTATTGCACAGTTGAAAAAGAACCCCAGAAAAGCCCCCATTGTCGGTGCAAGCTCTGTTGGCGGCTGGGATCATCTTAAAATGCTGCTGGTGGCAAAAGAAGCGGGAATCAAAAATTTAAGAAGCATCAACTATATTCCGTTTGATAATGGCGGGAAAGCCCTGTTGGAAGTTGTCAGCGGTCGGGCAGCAGCGTTTACGGGTGATACATCCGAAATTATCGGCCAGCTTGAAGCAGGTGAAGTTCGCGTTCTGGCAGTGCTCTCTGATAATCATATTCCCGTTCTGGGCGATACCAAGACTGCAAAAGAACAAGGATATAATGTTGTTGGCGGCAACTGGCGTGCTTTTTATGCACCTGCCGGTATTTCCGATGCAGCCTATGATTATTGGGTCATGGCAGTAAAAACTGTGGCCGGTTCTCCGGAATGGACTGAGCTTCGTGAGAAAAACGGTCTTGCCGAATTTACTTCCTTTGGTAAAGATTTTGACATTTTTGTTAGAAAGCAGATTGAAAATGTTGCAAATCTTTCAAAAGAATTGAACATTATTAAATAAGTAAATCCATGAATCTGACTAACGATAGAAAATATGCAATAGCCATGCTGATTTTCAGCATGGTTTATTGCTTTTCCGCTTTTTCACTGGACGCAGATTTTAACCCTACACAAGAAAAATACTATCCTTTTGTCCTATCCATCGCAATGATCATTTTATCACTTGCTTTGCTTGTATGGCCTTCACCGCATACAACCACCTGGCCTAAAAGGAAGAACCTGCAGAAAATAGGATTAACCTTTTGTGCAATTTTAGTTTACAGCCTGGTATTGCACAGGGTTGGTTTTTTAATTTCCGCCAGTATATTAATGGGAATATGTATGTGGGTATTTGAGGCAAATCGTAAATGGATAGTTCCTGTATCAATTATAGTTGCCATCAGTTTTTATCTTATTTTCGATCGACTCCTGGGTTTGACGCTCCCGGCTGGTATACTGAACTTTTTTTAAATAGGTGAACATGTTTGATCTATTATTTCATGGCTTTTCCGTTGCCTTAAGCGGAATAAATCCGTTATTGGTTGTTATCGGGTGTTTTTTGGGAACTATCATCGGCATGCTGCCCGGAATAGGCCCCATCAACGCCATTGCTATTCTCTTTCCCATTGTACTCCAGTTTGATCTGCCGCCGTCTTCAGCACTGATTTTTTTTGCCGGAATTTTTTACGGATCACAGTATGGGAACTCAATATCGAGTATATTGCTGAATGTCCCCGGCACCTCTTCTGCTGCAGTTACCTGTATTGACGGGCACCCGCTGGCAAAACAGGGCCGGGCCGGCCCAGCCCTTGCCATGAGTGCTATGGCCTCATTTATAGGTGGAACCATATCTATTTTTCTGCTCATTTTTTTTGCGCCATACCTGTCAAAACTGGCTATTGACTTTGGCCCTGCCGAATATTTTGTATTGATGGTTTGCGCCTTTACCGCCCTGAGCAGCTTTTCAGAAGGCAGCTTTATCAAGGCGATGTTTTCCGCTTTCTTAGGATTGGCTATTGCTACGGTAGGCATTGATGAATTGAGCTTTGGAGGCATGCGCCGTTTTACCTTTGGCATTCGAGAATTAGGCGATGGTATTGACTTTATCGTTGTCGTGATCGGTGTTTTTGCTGTTGGAGAGCTTTTTTTATTTTTATCAGATACAGCCAAAGATGCCAGTCAAAGAGTGATTCCGCTAAAGAAAGTTCTCCTCACGTTCAAAGAAATCAAGGAGTCTATTGGAGGTATTTTACGCAGTTGTGTCACAGGTTTTCTGGTGGGAGTATTACCGGGTGCAGGCGCAACTATTGCCAGTTTTTTAGCCTATAACACTGAAAAGAAACTGGCCGGTACAAAAGGGAACTTTGGTAAAGGCGACCTCCGTGGCGTTGCCGCTCCGGAATCCGCGAATAACTCCTCGGCTGTGGGCTCTTTTATTCCCTTACTGGTACTGGGTGTACCGGGAAGTGAAACAACCGCGGTCATGCTTGCTGTGCTGATTACCCTTGGGGTTACACCCGGGCCGACCATGCTGGTGGACAGGCCTGACATGTTTTGGGGTGTGGCCGCTTCAATGTTTATCGGCAACCTGGTATTGATTGTACTCAATTTACCCATGGTCAGATTGCTCGCCAAAATATTGCTGGTACCGCGCTGGATACTGATGCCGTTGATAGCCATCCTAAGCATTGTAGGGGTATATGTTATTAACGGCAGTGAATTTGACCTGATATTGATGCTTGTTTTTGGTGTGGTCGGCTTCCTGATGCGGAAAACAGGTTTCCCACTTGCCCCCCTGGTGTTGGGGCTTGTGCTTGGCGGTCTGATTGAAGTCAATTTTAGAAGGGCATTAACTTACAGCTATGGAGATTTTTCAACTTTTTATGAATCCCCTATTGCCATCGCTTTATGGTTGATCACCTTAGCCAGCCTGGTGGCTCCGGTACTTTTCCGTTTTGTTAAAAAACGATTGCGGCAATAGACAGGCGATACTGCATACTCTTTTTTATTCTATCAGGGGGCTGAGTGTTGTTTGCAGTCTCTTTCTGGTATTTTTTTTTAATCAACTCGAATATTATTGCACCGGCCTTGACAAGGAGGGTACTTTTGTTTAACGATTTATAGATTCAATATAAAAGGGGGCTTTCAGGAAAATTTTGTTTGGTCTATTTAAATCACCCCGGCGATCCATTTCCAAAGAAGTCTCCATGGGGCTGGTTATAACCATTATTCTGGTCTCAACCATCTCTTTTTTTATTGCACACAAGGTCGCTCAAAAAAAAGCCCGCGAGCATTTAAATACCAAGGCAGACGAATATATTCTGCACCTGAAAGATATTCTTATCCTTCCCATATGGAATTATGATTATGAAACCATTGATGCCATTGGACAGACCTATCTTCAGAATGAACAAATAGCAGGTATCACAATTGTCGACAGCAGGGGCAATACCTATATTTCCGTTACAAAACCGGATACAACACCTCTGGTGGCTCGTTCGGCCAGCCTGTCCCATTATGGACAGCCCCTGGGATCGGTTGAAATTGCCCTGACATCCAGCTATTATAATATATGGAACCGCCAGCTTTTCTGGTACTTTGGCCTCATTATCCTGATCAATCTTTTATCTCTTATTATTATGGCTGGTTTTCTTTTAAGATGGTCATTAAATAAACCTTTGAAATTACTGAACAGGATTGTTAAATCCCATGCTGCAAAAGAGGATATCTCCATTCATGAAAATATGCCATATTCTGAATTTATGCCTTTGATTGATACTTTGGAAGATATGGGGAATGAGATAAAACTTAAGATGTCTGAATTAAGAAAGGCAGAAAAAAAATATAGGAGCATATTTGAAAATGCGACTGAAGGAATTTTTCAATCAACCATGGGCGGAAAGGTAATCAATGCAAATCCTGCCTTTGCAAAGATTCTCGGGTACCGGTCCCCTGAAGAATTGA
>NZ_JAIOSW010000510.1 GCF_021107415.1 Desulfobacula sp. | reverse complement strand
TGGGCAAATTTTTTGTTGGCAGGCCCGACGGTTACGGGCTGGTACCCTGTATACACATTGGGAAGACCACCCATGTCGCAGGCACCCTGCACGTTGTTCTGGCCTCTAAGAGGATTAACCCCGGTTCCGACTCTTCCAATATTTCCGGTCAGCATGGATAAATTGGCAAGAGATTTTACATTATCGACCCCAGTGGTATGCTGGGTGATATCCATGCAGTAAACAATAGAACCCCTTTCAGCTTTACCGTATACCTCGGCAATGGCGTTGATATCTTCTATAGATACGCCGGTAATCTGTGAGGTTTTTTCAATACTGACGGTATCTATCTGTTTTTTAAAACCGTCAAACTCCTCTGTATTTTTTGCAATAAATGCCTTATCTTCAAGTCCTTTATCAAGGATCACTTTCATTATTCCGTTCAACAGGGCCACATCGGTTCCGGGCTTATGGCTGACATAGAGATGGGCAAGATCGGCAATCTGATTTTTCCTGGGATCGGCCACAAGCACTTTTGCCCCTTTTTCAATGGCCCTGAAAATCCGTGTGGCCACCAGGGGATGGGAACTCGTTGTGTTGGACCCGATGATGAAAATTGCATCTGACTCTTCAAGTTCAGCTGTTGAATTTGTCATTACACCACTGCCAAAAGATGCGGCAAGACCTGCCACAGTTGAGGAATGTCACAGCCTTGCGCAATGGTCAATATTGTTTGTCCCAATACCTGCCCTTGCAAATTTCTGCATGAGATAATTTTCCTCGTTGGTCACTTTGGCAGAGGCGCAAAACCCCACTGAATCAGAACCATTGGCTTGTTTTATCTCTTTGAGTTTTGATGCGGCAAAATCAAGGGCTTCATCCCAGGAAACCTCTGTGAGTTCCCCGTTTTTTCTCATCAACGGTTTTTTCAACCTTTTTTCGGATTGAACAAACTGATGGACATTCCATCCTTTGATGCAGAGCTTGCCTTCATTTACCGGAAAGGTTTTGCAGGGGATTGTACCCGTCAGTCTGCCATCAAGGGACTCAAGAAAAAGATTGCATCCACATCCGCAATAGGTGCAGGTTGTAAGTGTATTCCTGTATTCCATTCTCTTTCCTCTTTATGATACCTTTTTACTTTTCAGGCGCAGGAGCCAGCAAGCTTAAAGGTGATTTTTCATTTTTATTAATCCCGGATGTATATCCGAATTCAGTATTCATAATCCCGGCTGTTTTTTTGTATAAAAGCCTTAAGGGAATATCCGAAGGACAGGCTTCCTCACACAGCCCGCAGTCAATACACCGGTCTGCCATATGCATGGCCCGTGTCAGGTGGAATACCGGAATATCAACCGGAAGATTGCCTTTTGATACCAGGTCCTCGCATTCAAGGGTGCATTCCTTGCAAAAACACATGGGACAAATATCCCTGCATCCATAGCATTTAACACATTTTAAAAACTGATCCTTCCAAAAGGAAAATCGTTTTGAAAGATCCATGTCTTCAACATCCTTTACCTGCTTCTGCAAAACGCCCTCTGATTTTTCTCCTGCTACCATTTCATCAGGCCAGGGTTTTTTGCATTCGCACTGAAGTGCAAGGGATTGAGGGCAACAAATCCCTATGGAAACAACCTTATCCGGTTCAAGCTGATTCAGCCGGTAAAGGGTATAAAGCCCTCTTTCATCACACCCGCGAACCAGGACACCAAACACATCCTCGGGATATTGTCTTGCAATGGTGATCAAAACTTTGTTCAAAGGATATCTTGCATCCCCGGATGTTTGCAGATCACCAAGGCTAAGTCCTTGAAGGTCATCCCCTTTCTGGAACAGACAAGGGGTCGCATGGCCATTGACGTGAGCCAATGCAATAACCCCTTTTACAGACCCGGCTGAAAGAAGTTCGTTTATTTTTTGTTTTACTTTATCAATCATAAAAATACCTTCATGCTAAGCAACCGTTTGGGTAAGTTCTTTTTTCAATGGTGACGGCCCAAGTTTTTTTAAGACATCAACAAACTCATTGATTTCCTCAACAAACTCAGGAGCCTCGGCTGAGGATACCCATCTTGCCCGAAGCCGTTCTTTTTCAATGCCACAGAAATCCAGCATCTGGGAAAGAAGTGTTACCCGTTTTTCAGCAGAATAATTACCATACAGGTAATTGCATTCACCTAAATGTCAGCCACCCACAAAAACGCCGTCAACTCCTTGTTGAAAGGAACGCAACACATGATGGGGAGACACGCTCCCGGAACACATGACCCGGACAATACGGATATTTGTCGGGTACTGCATACGACTGACCCCAGCCAGGTCAGCAGCGGCATACGCTCACCAAGTGCACAAAAAACAGATGATATGGGGTTCAAAATTCTTGTTGTCCATTGACTTCTTTCCTTATATAAATGGTAACTGTTTCATAATTATTCTAATTCATAATTGTTCCAGGTGGTCAGACCGCCCTGATCTGAGCCAGGACCTGCTCGGAGTCAAAACCTCTAAGCTGTGCACTGTCGGACGGACAGGTGGCTGCACAATTCCCACACCCTTTACAGAGGATTCCATTGACTTCACAGATTCTTTTTACCCTGTTATAGGAAATGGCGTCATAGGGACACATGGTCAGACATGCCATGCAGCCCACACAGGTATCTTTGTTGATTTTGCTGATAGAACCTGATGTAACAACCGTATCACTTGACAGAAGTGTCAAGACCCTGCCGGCCGCACCATATGCCTGGTTAATGGTTTCCGGAATATGCTTGGGATAATGAGCTGTTCCGCAAAGAAAAACACCGTCTGTGGCAAACTCAACCGGCTTTAATTTAACATGAGCTTCTTTGAAAAATTCATCCGGGCTCAGGCTTACCTTGAAAAGGCGGGCAATTTCACTGGTTGATTCAGCGGGAATAACAGCAGCAGCCAAAGAAAGGATGTCAGCATCCAGTTCAAGCCGCTGGCCTAAAATCGGATCCGGCACTATGACTCTTAAGACATCTTTACCGCCCTCTTTGACAGCCTCAACCTGTGGCGCATCCTCTGGCTCATAACGAATAAACTGAACCCCTTGTTCCGAGGCCTCCCGATAAGCATCCTCTCTGAACCCATAGGTTCTCATATCCCTGAAAAGGATATAGATCCGCATCTCGGGATTTTTCTCTTTGAGTTTCAAGGCATTCTTTACGGCATGACTGCAGCAAACCCTGGAACAATAATTTCTGTCCTCATTTCTACAGCCAACGCATTGGATCATCACCAGACTCCCGGCATTAATGACCGCTTCATTTCCTTTGGCAATCTCTTCTTCCAACTCAAGATGGGTGAACACCTGATCGCTTTCCTGGTAAAGGTATTCCGTGGGTTGATATTCATCAGCACCTATTGCAATAACGGATGCACCATGTTTTATCTCTTTGATTCTGCCTTCAGTTTCCACTGTAGTCGTAAAATTACCCAGATAACCTGCAATCTCTTTGATGGTGGCTTCATGGGATACATGGATGAGGGGATTTAGATAAACCTGGCGTATCACGTCATCCAGATAGGTTTGAACATCCAATTCTTCCAGAGTGGTGTGAAGTCTTCGCGCCATTCCACCTAAATTTTTACTCTTTTCCACGAGATGGACCTCATGTCCCTGCTTTGCAATGGAAAGTGCACAGGTCATGCCGGCAATACCGCCACCCACCACCAGGGCTGCCTTATTAACACGCAGACCATATTCCTTTAACGGTTCCAAACGACTTGCACGGGCAACGGACATCCGGACGGTATCATATGCCTTTTGAGTAGCTTCATCCTTTTGCTTGGCATGAACCCAGGAGCAATGTTCCCGGATATTGGCCATATCAAGATAATATTGATTCAGGCCTGCTTCCCTGAGGGTATCCCGGAACAAGGGTTCAAGGGTTCTGGGAGAACAGGCTGCGATGACCACGCGGTTAAGGCCTTTTTCTTTGGCAAGATCCGTGATCTCTTTGGCTGAGTTGGTGGCACATGAAAACATCTGCTCTTTTGCGTACACCACATTGGGCAAAGTCAAGGCATACTCAACCGTTGACGGCACATTGACAATACTGGAAATATTTGCCCCGCAATGACAGACAAAAACACCAATCTTTGGTGTTTCCCCGGAGACATCCCGCTCCTCGGGATATATTCTTTCTTTGGCCAGGTTTCCTCGTCTGTAATCAAGGAGTTCACCGATTTGGGAACTGGCCCCGCTGGCCGTAAAAACCGATTCCGGAATATCTGTCGGACCCTGGAAAGCACCGCTGACAAAGATTCCGGGCCTGGTGGTTTTGATGGGATTGGAAGAATCATATTTGCTAAATCCATGTGAATTCAGCTCAATTCCGAATTTTTCTGAAATCTCCTTGTAAGCCTTGGGCGGATTCAATCCCACAGAGAGAACCACCATATCGAATTCTTCCGATTTGACACCATCGTCGGCAGTGGCATATCTGACAACAACATTCTTGCTTTCAGGAATTTCCTTTTCAATGGATGCGTAGCTTCTGATGAATTCAACCCCTGGCAATTGTTCTGTTCTCTGAAAAAATCGTTCAAAATCCTTGCCAAAGGAACGAATGTCGTTATGAAATATGGTACACTCGGCATCTTCGTAATGGTGTTTTGTCAAAATAACCTGTTTCTGGGTATAGGTACAGCACACGCCTGAGCAATAGCTGTTATCCCCTTCGGTTACCCGTCTTGACCCCACGCATTGAATCCAGGCAATTTTTTTAGGAAGCTCTTTATCGGACGTTCGCAGTACCTCACCCTCGTAGGGACCTGTGGATGATAAGAGCCGTTCATAATCCATGCTGGTGACGACATTCTGCATATTTTTGTAGCCATATTCATCTTTCACTGAAGGATCAAACGGCGTAATCCCGGAAGACAGAATAATCGCACCTACATTTATGTCTGTTTTCTTAGGCACTTGTCTGAAATCTATGGCACCGGTCTGACATACACTTGAACAAATATCACATTTACCCTCTTTTAGTCTAAGACAGCTGTCATCAATATATGAAACAAGGGGAATGGCCTGGGAAAAATATACATGAACCGCTTTGTTCTGCGATATTTCCTGATTAAATGGGTCAGGATAATGAACCGGACAGTATTCTACACAGGTTGTACATCCCGTACACAATTCTTCAATAATGTATCTGGGTCTGGTTTTAAGTGTTATGTTAAAGTCACCTTGTTTGCCTTCTACTGTGACTACTTCAGTAAATGTCAGAATCTCTACGTTTGGATGCCGGCCGACCTCGACCAGTTTAGGAGAAAGAATTCACATCGAGCAGTCATTTGTGGGAAAGGTCTTGTCAAGCTGAGCCATATGGCCGCCAATGCTCGGCCCTTTCTCAACCATATAAACCTTAAAACCCGCCGTGGCAAGATCAAGAGAGGCCTGAATACCGCTGACCCCTCCACCAACAACCATTACGTCTCCAAAATTTTTGTCTCCAAGTCTTTTAGAAATAAGACTGTCAGAAACAGGATTTTCAGAAAATTGTTGAATTACTTCGTTTGGCAATACGTCATTTCCCACTTTCTATCTCCTCATCATATCATTTCACTAACAATTTCCGTGATATCTTTAATCTCCAGAACGGCTTCATACTCTAGATTAAGGCGGCTTTCCTCAAAATTGGTAATGCAATAGGGGCAGGATGTCGCCAAAACCTGCGCGCCCACCTCTTTGGCCTGTTTCAGCCTGATATCGGAAAACCTTTCTTCCTGAGGTGTGTCCATCCAGATCCTGCCGCCGCCGCCGCCGCAGCACAGACTGTTTTTACCGTGAGATTCCATTTCAACCAGTTCCAATCCGGAAACCTTTTTTAACAGATCCCGGGGTTCGTCGTATATGCCGTTATGGCGACCCAGGTAACAAGGATCATGATAGGTTACTTTTTTTGGAAATTCCTCTTTAAGTTCAAGCCTTCCCTCATTGACGAGTTCCAATATATACTGGGAAATATAGATAACCTCAAAGTTTACCATAAATTCAGGATATTCATTTTTAAACGTATGAAAGCAATGCGGGGAAGAAACAATAACTTTCTTTACCCCGTTATCGATAAAGGTTTTAATATTTTCCCTGGCCAGGCGTTTGAATACTTCTTCGCTGCCCGTTTTTCGGATACTTTCTCCGCAGCAATTTTCCTGGGAACCTAAGATCCCAAAATCAACCCCTGCTTTTTTAAGGATATTGGCTGTGGCAGTCGCTACCTTTTTCATCCTTGGATCATAAGAGAGATAGCAGCCGACAAAATATAAGACGTCCATCCCCTCGGCATATGTTTTTACAGACAGATCTTTTGCCCAATCCGCCCGCTTTTTTCGGTCTCCCTGTATGGGGTTGCCTTCTGAAATCAGGCTTGCCCTTGCTGTCCGGGCAGATTTGACAGAAGCAGGAAAAAGTTCATATTCCGTTGCCACCCTTCGCAGGGCTACGCTGACCTCTATCTGTTTGACACCTCTGGGGCACTGCGCCGTGCAGGTTCCGCAGGTGGTGCAACGCCATATATCTTCGCCTTCTATCTCACTTAAACCAAAGGCCGCCTCCCGGATCAGCTTGCGCATGCTAAAGGGTCGAACCCTGTTCCACGGACAAACCGAGTCACACAATCCGCACTGAAAACATAATTTAAAAATGTCTCCGTCAGCCTCTTTTATCTCATCTATTACTTCTATGAAGGGGGCTATAGTTTCCATTGATTCAGTCCTTCTCAGACATTCGGGATAGGGCATCCATTATCGTCTGTAATCCATATTTGTCAGCCAATGATTCCAAGCCGATCTCCATGTCCTCCTGCTCCTGTTCTTCCTGATCTTCCGGGATGATCTCTTCCCTTTCTTCATAAATCAGGGCCTCGGCATGGCACCACTTAACACACAGGGGCTCGTCTTCGCCTTCACACATATCGCATTTTAAAGGCAGACCGGAATCAGGTTCTTTGAACTCGTCCCTGGATGGGCAGGAAGCCCTGCAAAAGGCACACTCATCGTATTCTTTTCCGTCAATCATGTATTTATCTCTGCCGGCACATTCGGCTACAGTATACTCACCCGCATATACAGGAACATATATATCTCTTAAAGGATCACGAATAATCCGAATACGAGACCTTGCCGGATTATTGCTGCTATATTTTGGTGCGGCGTGAAAGGCAGAACAGATTACCTCACATGCCCTGCAGCCATTGCATTTATTAACATCAATTCTTATTGTCTTAATTATTTTCTTTTTTTTATCGATTTTATCAATTTTATCAACAGTCAAGATTCACGCCCTCCATTCTATTTTTTCTCTTTTTCAGCCATTGCCTCTTTGGAAGAAGCATCTTCGCCAGGCATATTTTAGTCGTCCGTTAAGATCCCTCTCTTTATAAAATCTTCGGCCACGTAATCCAAACCCAGTTCATGTAAGGACTCTTTAGTAGGAATGCCATCATTGTTCCACCCTTTATATTGGTAATACGTATCTAAGAGTTCCTTTTCAAGCTCGGGAAATCTTCTCTTCCAATGATCCGCAGGCGGCGCCTCATCTTTTCTTCTCATGCCTCTTCTTATATTGTTGGCTCTAACTAAAGTTCGGTATCTCTTGGCTGCTTGTGTCAGTTTGTCCTGATCCATTTCTATACCGGCACCGGCTGAGATAAATTTCGGGTAATTATGCATATGATACGGAGGTTTTAAATGAAATGAGGAAAGACCTGCACACATGCCAAGAGCATCATCGATGTAGTGCATTTTTTCCTGCCAGTCAACAATCTCACAAGTCATATCAATAGTTGGGTAAAAAGGAGTTACATTTTTTTCTCCCCTCATTTCCCAGTCCAGAAAATATTGCTTGAACTTTTCATCAGGAACCTGGAACCAGTCTTTTACAAACTTTTCTCTATGTTCTCTTTTAGGGAAAGGCGCCTGGGGAAACTGCCCTTCAATCTGGGTAACGTTTATCTTCTCGCCGGTACAATACATAAGATAATAAATGGGATTCATCATATACAGCTTAAGCGGCAACTGTTCAATTTTCTTAATATTATTATGAGCATATTCTTCCGCGCCGTTACCAATCTCCTTGGCCGCCCAATACGTACCATTGGCCAAAACATCTCCGATTCCTTCCCGCCGGACAATTTTGTCAAGCAGATAGAAAAATCTTCCCTCGTTGTCTTCGGGCATGTCCGGGAAATCCTTATCCGTTAAAATGCCGTCTTCCAAAAGTTCAAGGGCAAAGGCCATAACCTGCGGGGTTGAATATCCATCCAGGCCATATTCCGTAGCTTTCTGAGCTATCCTTAAACCAAAATCCAGGTTTGAAAAAGCGCCCAGAGTATAGGTAAGTTTTGTAAAGCATTTCATCATGTATGTGGGAAGTCCGGGCATGGAAAGTGTTGCGCCGCATTTCATGGGACAGTTATAGCAAGAGATCAGCCGCGTCCGGGCATTTTCCAACGTTTCCGTCCACTCCTTTTCAACTTCCTCTGTCCAAAAATCTTTTCTACGGGTACGTGAATTTCCCCACATGAAATTTTCAGTGTGCCATTTTTCATCATGGATAGCCATCTCCTGCGGTGACCCTAGTCTGGATAAAATGGCCATAACCCCTGGAATTGGGTTTTCTTCTCTAAATTTTATATATTCCAGCACTTCGTTGCAAAGCTCAATGTATTGCTCTGGTTGGGCAACATTGATGTCCTTTGTTCCTCGAACAACGATGGCCTTTACCCCTTTGTCTCCCATAACAGCCCCAATTCCGCCCCGGCTGGCACTGGACCTGCCCTGCTCAATGGAAGCATAATAGACCCTGTTTTCACCGGCCATTCCGATGGCAGCCACCTGGACTTTTGGCTCATTCAATTCCTTCTTAAGAATTTCACCAGTTTCAATGGCGCCTTTACCGCTCAAATGAGAGGCATCCCGTATTTCTACCTTGTCATTATTTATATATAAATAAACCAGGTCAGAGGACTTGCCGCGAAGGATGACTTTATCATAACCTGCATACTTTAATTCCGGAGCCCAAAATCCCCCCATCATTGAAAATGCCATTAACTTGGTCTGGGGAGAAATGGTAGTAACAATGGTACGATTACAACCAGTAGCAGGTGTTCCACATAAAAGACCGGCTCCGAATATTAGAAGGTTATCAGGAGAAAAGGCTTCAACTTCAGGCGGAACCCTGTCCCATAATATCTTGGCGTTCGTACCTAAACCTCCCAGATAAAGTTCGGTGTCTTTTGGATCAGTTGCGACCTTCTCAATGTTTCCCCGGGTTAAATCAATTTCTAAGTTAAACCCCGTTTCTGCGTACCTCATTTTTTTATTCCCCTTTAATCAAAATATATACTATAAGTTCAGGGTCAATAAACCTTAAATACCGAATACAAATCACTCAAGGTGACAAAAAAGACCCTTTAGTATTCAGTACAATGTAACTATATATAAGCTACATAATAACTACGTGTCAAGGAAAAAACAAAATTTTTCCAAAAAAAACTATTGCATTTTTTGGAAAATACAATAGTTTTCAAATCACCTGATATCAAGGGATACAGACGATATTTCGATCTAAATACCAAGTGCAAGATTTATCATATCACCCTTCTGGAAACCCAGGACTTTAAAAAAATTCAGTCTATTCTTGAAAATTACAATCAGTCCAAATCCAATTTTGCCTTACATTGATTACATTTTACAACACCCCTAAAAACTTTATTACCGCATTCAGGACAAAAATAGCGGGCTTCTTCATCTTGAATCCATTTTTTTGTACCAACTTCCCGTCTATAGGGAACAGACCGTAAAATTACCTTTTTTCCTACAGCCATGGGAAAATTTTCAATATATAGACAGGGAAATTCATTGCATTGATGACATCCGGTATATCCTTTCTCTCTTGTGCACTCCCTGATCTCAAACTGCTTGCAATGCATGAATAGATCATCAGATAAACACCCGTGGCATCGAATATTCTCTGTTGAAAGCGTTTCACTGTTCGGAAGGGTGCCCTTGCCATGAACACCTCCTTTGTAAAGACCCACTAAGCGTTCCTTAAATTTTTGATTATTATCACGATGTGCAATATAAATGGCACAGACACCGCAATAAAGTCCGCAGGGAGAAATAAAATTTGGATTTATTTTCATAATTTGAATCCTTTCTTTGGTTTGAAAATGCCCGTAAAGTCCACTCTTGTCAATAAGAAATTATCAAAAAAATACCGCGTCAGCTTAAAGGGAAAACCCCTGTTTATTAAAAATTGGTGTTATGACGTAAAAGCGTTATCCGGTCATGATATTTGTTTTTTCTTGATTCCTCATATAAATGTGAATACTTATATAAGGATGGAAGACAGAGATGATTTTGGCCATGATCCAAACGTTCAAAGAACACGGAACTATTTTTCCCGGATGGAGGCCATGGATTCCAAACTGATAGAACGTTCAGGCATATCTTTGTTTGATCCGCGGCTTCGGGCCGGCCGGGAGTTGAGATTTAAACTTTTTGAAACCGCCTGTTCTCTGGCTGTCAGAAAAGAGCATAGGTTGGATGAAGACGTGGCGCTTGAGCTTTTTGACCTTTGCCAGGAGATGGCATTCAAGACATGTGGCCTGCCTGTTTCTTCTTCAGATCAACCTGAAAAACCTGAGCTTATATCGTTGATCGAGGAGGCTCTGAAATGATTCGATTAAGACTGTTTGGACGATGCCGCATTTATCATGATCCGGTCAGCCCGGTTTTAAAGGAACCGGCACAGATTGGATGGGCTTCCTGGTTCAGAGAAATTGATCTTGTGACCCCCCGGAAATTAAAAGGCAAAGAACTTCTTTTGCGCACCCGGGGCTGGTGGACGGTTGAACCATCCCTTGTGGCCGATGTTGTAGAAAAACACGGTAAGCTTATTGTGGGGGAAAAAGGAGAACTCATGATCGAATTTGAAAACAAAGAAAAAGTTGCTGCACTCTCCTTTGACCTGACTGAAAACTTTGATGATCAGATTCTCATTGCTCCCTGATACTGCAAACACCTATTGATTTTTTCTTATAATTCAGACGCAAGCTCGTCTGATGTCATAACCCTGAAAAGTGGGTATAAAGGATTTATCCTGTACATATCCAGGCATTGATCATGGATCTGCGCAGAAAAAGCGGTAGAGCAGTCTTCTAAAAGGACGGCCTTGACATCATGGCACAGGGCATCCATGGCTGTGGTCAGGACACAGAAGTTTGTAGCGATTCCGGCAACCGCACAAAGGGTGATCTTTTGGTCTTTTAGAATTTTTTCAAGACCGGTATCAAAAAAAGCTGAAAACCTTGGTTTTGGAAGCCAGAGATCTTCGGGTTCCATGTCAAGATCATCCATGACCTCAGCACCTTTTGTCCCTTTAATGGCATGGGGATGCATCTTGCCTTTAAAAATAAAATCATCTTCTTTAAAGGCATCGGTAGAAAAAATAACGGGAAATCCCTTTTTACGAAATTGTCTTATCAGGATATTGGTGGGGGGAATAATCTTTCTTGCCAGGGGAGTTATGGGATAATTATTTTCATCTTTAAAATAATCTTTTA
>NZ_JAIOSW010000258.1 GCF_021107415.1 Desulfobacula sp. | reverse complement strand
TATTCATTGTGCCCTTTTTGAGGGGTCATGGTCACATCAGAATATTTGCAGGTCAGAGACTTTCCGCAATCCATGCAGACAGGGAACGTTGCAAACCCCCGCCTGGTCAAAAAGATCAACGCCTGGGTTCCGTTATCAAGACAAGTTCGAATCTCTTTTGAAAGGTCAGGCGTTATGATCCTGTCATATCCTCTCGCATCCTTATATTTTTTAAGATCCACAAGGGTTATCCTGGGCAATGGATGCCGGTTGACACGTTTTTTAAGTTTTAATTCCTCAAATCGCTTTATAACAACATTCTGATAGGATTGAACAGAAGGGGTTGCCGAGCCTAAAATCACCGGACAATCATTCATTTTACCGCGGACAACGGCAAGATCCCTTGCATTATATCTTAAGCCCCTCTCCTGTTTATAAGAGGTATCATGTTCCTCATCCACAATAATGATCCCGATATTTTCAAATGGCGCAAAAACAGCAGACCTGGCACCGATAACAATGCTCACCTTTTTTAAGACAATTTTGTGCCATTGATCCAGAAGCTCACCTTGGGTTAATGAAGAATGAATGACGGCTATTTTCTCCCCAAACCTTGCCCTGAAGCGTCTTTCCGTCTGGGAAATCAAAGAAATCTCCGGTACAAGCACAATGGCACTCTTCCCTTTTTCAACCACATCCCACACCAGCCGCATATAAACTTCGGTCTTGCCGGACCCTGTGACGCCGGATAAGAGATATGGGGCAAATCCCCGGCTCAAATTTTCCTGCACCCTTTTGACCACTATCTGCTGTTCCGATGTCAACTTTGGCGGTGTATCAGGCTCCACAGGATCTCCTAAAGGATCTCTGAAAACCTGGCGTTGAATAATCTGTATATATCCGGCTTCCGCCAATGGCTTTATCAATGCCGGTGCCGTAGGAATAAGCACTTTTAACCCGGTCAGAGAGATCTCTTTTTTCTCCTTCACCAGACAAAGAAGTTTCTTTCTTTTTTTTGACATACGAATGATAGTTTTCGGGCCATCACTATGAAGAATAAATTTTTCTTTTTTTATATTTGCCCCGTCTCTTTTTAATACGGCTGAAACCGTTATTAAATCTTTTTTTTCCATCCTGCGGATCAAGGCGTTGATCGTAGTGTTTTGGCTATTTTTTTTCAATTGTTTTACGGCGCAGGATTGGCGTTGCAAAACAAACTCAATCACCTGTTCCTCCCCGGGTGTAAGCCTGCCTGCATTCAAATGATCCTGACCGTGCTGTGTAACAAAAACACAAGAGACATCATGGCGGTCAAGACCGGAAGGAAGCGCAGTTTTAATCACTTCTCCCAAAGGATGGATATAATATCCGGCAATCCACTTAAAAAAGGATATTTCCGATTCCGGAAACAAGGGATGATCATCTAAAACATCGAAAATTTTCTTTGCCTTAAATCCTTTACAATCTTTCTGCCCTGAAAGAATATATCCGCTCACCCGCCTGTTTCCAAATGGAACCAGCACCCTCATTCCCGGGGAACAAAAATCTTTTAAATGATCCGGAACACTGTATGTGTATGATTTTATTACGGGAAGAGATACGGCAACAGATATGTAAGATATTTGAGTCATCCGTCCTATTGTGCATAAAATAAAAAATATTTCAACATAAGAATTTCCAAAGACTTATTTGCTTGACTAGCCTATATGATTTTAATAGTTTCTTAGTGATATTTTTTATCCGATATCCAGGAGAAATAGTAATAATAAAGGAGGCAGTATGACTGTATTTGTAGAGGATCATCCTCTTATAAAGCATAAATTAGGACTAATGCGCCAAAAAGACATCAGCACAAAAGATTTCAGGGATCTTTCTGCGGAGGTTGCAAGACTTTTGACCTATGAAGCCACAAAAGACCTTGCCACAGAAAAAAAGGTGATTGTAGGGTGGGCCGGAAAAGTTGAAGTCGAAAAAATTAAGGGGAAAAAAATTACCGTTGTTCCCATTTTAAGAGCCGGGGTTGGAATGCTGGATGGTGTGTTTGACCTCATACCATCTGCCAAGGTCAGCGTGGTCGGATTCTACAGAAATGAAGAGACCTTAAAACCGGTACAGTATTATGTTAAAACAGCCAGTTCCATGGAAGAGAGAACTGCTTTGATTCTCGACCCCATGCTGGCAACCGGGGGAACCCTTATTGCCACCATTGACCTGCTGAAAAAAGCTGGATGCAAAACCATCAAAGGTCTTTTTCTGGTGGCAGCACCCGAAGGGATTGCAAACGTAGAGCAAAAACACCCGGATGTGGATATTTATGTGGCCAGTGTTGATGAATGTCTCAATGAAATCGGCTATATACTGCCAGGCCTGGGGGATGCCGGTGATAAAATTTTTGGCACTAAATAAAACCATTAATTAATTAAAAAAAGGTAGAAAACAAAATGTCCAATTCTAATCAAGCTCCAACCGACTACAATTTTCAGGTAAAAGACTGTTTTTTAGGCGCCCAGATGCTGTTTGTCGCATTTGGTGCCCTGGTTTTAGTACCGCTTTTAACCGGCCTTGACCCAAATGTTGCACTTTTCACAGCAGGTCTTGGAACTTTGGTATTCCAAATTATTACCAGGGGTAAAGTCCCTATCTTTTTAGCTTCCTCATTTGCTTTTATTGCACCTATTATCTATGGGGTAAAAACCTGGGGAATCCCAGGAACCATGTGCGGCCTTGCTGCTGCAGGTGTTTTGTATATGCTGCTGAGTCTTCTGGTACGGGTGCAGGGAAGCGATATTATTAAAAGAGTACTTCCCCCGGTTGTAACAGGCCCTGTCATTATGGTAATCGGGCTGATTCTTGCCCCTGTTGCCGTATACATGGCCATGGGAAAAACCGGAGATGGTGCTATTGTGCTCTTTCCCCAGGCAAAAGCCATGACTATCAGCCTTCTTGCCCTTGCCACAACCATTCTTGTCTCCATTCTCGGGAAAGGCGTTTTCAAACTGATCCCTATTCTCTGCGGTATTGTGGTTGGGTATATTGTTGCCCTGATTTTCGGGTTTGTTGACTTTTCCGGCATCGCTAAAGCATCCTGGTTTGCTGTACCCAATTTTGTTTTGCCTGAATGGAATCTTCAGGCCATATTTTTTATTGTTCCCATTGCCATTGCACCTGCCATTGAACACTTTGGCGATGTTGTGGCCATCGGTGGCGTTACCGGCAAAGATTACCTGAAAGACCCGGGTATCCAAAACACCATGCTGGGTGACGGCGTGGCAACTTCCCTTGCATCATTTTTGGGTGGGCCACCCAATACCACCTATTCGGAAGTCACCGGTGCCGTTGCTCTGACAAAGGTATTCAACCCCGCCATCATGACCTGGGCAGCCATTGCAGCCATTATTCTGGCCTTTGTTGGTAAATTGGGAGCCATCCTTCAAACAATACCCGTCCCGGTTATGGGAGGGATTATGCTGCTTCTTTTCGGTGCCATCATGGTTGTGGGCTTAAACACCCTGGTAAAATCCGGTGACGATCTCCTGGAAGCAAGGAATCTTTCCATTGTTGCACTGATCCTGATCTTCGGTATTGGTGGGATGAGTTTTTCAGCCGGCCAGTTCCAGCTTCAAGGCATTGGTCTTGCCGGTATCCTGGGGGTTGTTTTAAATCTTGTTCTTCCCCACGGCAAAAAAGAATAATTCAATAAACAGCTCTTACATACCCCTGGAAAAGATATACCCAAGGTATAATTTTCCAGGGGTATTTTTCAGTAGATATCTCCATGGAATCTATTGAAACAATTTAAAAAGTGCCTGGGTTCCATCATTTTCAAATCCATTTTCCGCCATTTTTTTATAAAGAGACAAGGCAAGGTCAAGTCCGGGGGTTTCAAGCCCTAAACGATTTGAAGATGTGGCGGCAATATTCATATCCTTTATAAAATGCTTGATATAAAATCCTGGCTCAAAATTCTGGGCAATCATCCGGGGACCCAGATTATTTAATGACCATGATCCGGCTGCACCCGACCCAATACTCTTTAATACGGTCTCTGGATCAAGACCCGACTTTTTAGCATAGGCTATTGACTCACAGACCGCCACCATTCCGGCTGCAATGGCAATCTGGTTTGCCATTTTGGTATGCTGGCCTGCGCCTGCTTTCCCCTGCAGTACAATATTTTTACCCATCACTTCAAAAAGAGGACTGACCTTATCAAAGGTCTTTTTATCCCCGCCAACCATAATGGAAAGACTTGCATTTTGAGCACCTAAATCCCCGCCTGACACCGGTGCATCAAGTGATTCAATGCCTTTTTCTTTTGCCTGCTCATATATTTTAACAGCAAGATCCGGGATGGATGTGGTCATATCAATTACTACGGTCCCTTTCCCTGCATGGTTTAAAATACCATCGCCAACCAGATAGACATCTTCAACGTCAGCCGGGAACCCGACAATGGTAATAATGACATCACATTTTGAACTCAGTTCGGATACAGTCTCCTTCCAAACAGCACCTTTTGAGATGATATTATCAGCCTTATTCTTTGTACGGGTATAAACATGCAATTCATATCCGGCATTCAAAATATGTCCGGCCATACTTTGGCCCATGACCCCCAATCCGACAAATCCGACAATGGTTTTTCCTGGCTCCATACTCATGAATCAAATCTCCTAAAAATAATATTTGCTCCATTAATGACAATTTTTTAAAGGTTAATCAACACCTGACTGCTTGAATTCTTCAATAAACCTTTGCTTAACCCACAGGATAATCGTATGTAAACTAAAATACTATTCTTTTATTATTTGGTTGAATATATTTTTGTTCCATTGTGTAAATTTTTTCACAATTATATGAACTTTTTGTAACAATGTTACATTTTTTTCCTAGGAAAAAATTATCCTAAATATTTGTAATTACTATCAAATAAGACTCTTAAAGTGCAACAAATTTGGTGTATTTCTTGCATGTATTATAACCAAAAAAGGAAACATTCTGATAACGAGCAAAATATATTTGTTATTTTTTACATTTTAACGGGAGGCGACCCATGAGACCAAAACTTATGACATCCTTTGTTGCCGCGCTGATGATCCTGATCGGCATAACCCTTGCCACCGCCGAACAACTCAGGTGGCGTGTTGATTTAACCGTTGACTCAATTGAGGACGGTATCCAGGGTATTTCAATAGGCGATCAGTTTATTGCCGAGTTCGAGGTAGAGCCGTCACTTTTTGGCCTTCCCGACGGCGTGCAGGACGGCCGGTTCGTTAACTTCGACCTGACCATCGGAGAAGTTAACTGGAACGAATTCCAACCCCACTCCTCTCCTCAATTCCTTCTCTCAGCCGATGGAATAGCTGCTGTATCCTGTTATCTCACCGTTACAATTCCCGCCCACCCGGATTTATCCTTTTTTTTGCCTGCGTCACCCGCTGCATGGGAAGTGAAGGACGAGAATGATTGGGCCGGCGTGCCAATCTTTGGCGGTGATTTTGGAGGAACCTACACTGTCAGGCCCATCCCCAATTGTGTGGGCGAGTTCGACCTTGACTGGGACCGGGACGTGGACGGGTCAGACCTGGCAGGCTACCTGCCGGCCATTATTGATCTGGAGGGTTTTGCCGCTGTTTTCGGCAGTCAGGATTATTGTCCGCGTCCGGAACCTTAATGCACAAATCCAAGAAACGGTTGGATTGTTCTGAAAAATGATACCCGGGATATCACGCAATTGTATGTTGCAAACATGGCCATATGCATGGGGTGAAACCCTTCCGGATACATTCCTCCCGGCGGATTTTCCTGCTCTGGTTGGAGGGGCTCTTGTGGTGGACAGCATGGATGAGTTTGCCCCTGGTACTTACTATTTGGGAGAATTGCCTGTGGGTCATTATTCAATTCTTATTACTCGCCGTGCTGTCCGTGATTCAGGCGATGGTTCCACCGAAGAATATATCAGGGTTGTTTATTTTAATTCCGACGTGGATGTTGTTCCATGCGATCAAGTTGCACAGCTGAATTTAAATGCAAGCTCTTACAATGCATATGATATGGTATTCCCCTGTGAAACCGAAAAAATTGAATGAGGCATTTAAAATACTCCTGGATAATGGCAAACTAACTCTGGTAAATAATCGGATCGAAGCTGCACAAAGAGCGGAATCTGAACGCATTTATACTGAAAACGTCCAATTTGTCCGGGACAGTCTTGCGGTTCTTGATCCGGAATTTCTGGAGTTTATAGAAACTCCGATACTTGATGATGATATCAATGACCCTTCAGGAAACAACTGGCACCATACCATTACACACAACTCCGGAGAAACGTCTATTGTAACGACTCTTGGGAAAACATTGAACGGCGGCGGATATTTTATTGTTAGAAATTCCTGGGGAGGCAACTGCAAAGGTAGGGGACGATGTGTATGGGGAAGATCCCACCATGAATGAACTTGAGGCCCTTACCGCAAAAATGCTCGGCACAGAAGATGCAATTTTCTGTACCAGCGGCACACAGACCAATCTTTTGGCTCTTCTGGTCCATTGTGAAAGAGAGGTGAATATATTGTAGGGCAGCACGCCCATACCTACCGGTATGAAGGAGGAGGAGCTGCTGCTTCTTTTTGGTGCCATCATGGTTGTGGGCTTAAATACCCTGGTAAAATCCGGTGACAATCTTCTGGAAGCAAGGAATCTTTCCATTGTTGCACTGATCCTGATCTTCGGTATTGGAGGGATGAGTTTTTCAGCCGGCCAGTTCCAGCTTCAAGGCATTGGTCTTGCCGGTATCCTTGGGGTTGTTTTAAATCTTGTTCTTCCCCACGGCAAAAAAAAATAATTCAATAGACAGCTCTTCCATACCCCTGGAAAAAAATATGCCTGACATATCATTTCCAGGGGTATTATTATTTTAAATTGTCAAGACAGCCCAGGAGACAAAAACATACCTCAAAAATTTGCCGATGCTCACAAGCAAAAGAAATACAATAAAATTAACTTTCAGTATTCCTGCGGCAACGGTTAATGGATCACCAATAATGGGAACCCATGCAAACAAAAGGCTAAAAACTCCGTATTTTTTAAAACGGTTTTCAGCCTTTCCAATTTCCAAATTTGATATTCTATAAAATTTATTAAGCAGTATCCGGCTGCCCAAAATCCCTAGGCCATAATTTACGACAGATCCCAGCACATTACCGGTTGTTGCAGCAAAAACCGTCACATATGGGCTGAAATCATGGGTTAGCAGATACCCTAAGACCACTTCAGAACTGAAAGGCAGAATGGTTGCTGCAAGAAATGAGGCCAGAAACAATCCCCAATAGCTGTATTCAGCTAATATCTCCACGGGATCTATTGAAACAGCTTAAAGAGTGCCTGGGTTCCATTGTTTTCAAATCCCTTTTCCGCCATTTTTTCATACAGGGACAAGGCAAGATTGAGCCCAGGGGTTTCAAGTCCTAAACGGTTTGAAGATGTCACGGCAATATTCATATCTTTTATAAAATGTTTGATATAAAATCCCGGCTCAAAGTTTTCTTCAATCATCCGGGGACCCAGATTATTTAATGACCATGATCCGGCAGCACCCGACCCAATACTCTTAAGTACGGTTTTGTACGGTTTTTGGATCAAGACCTGATTTTTAGCATACGCTATGGCCTCACAAACCGCCACCATTCCGGCTGCAATGGCAATCTGGTTGGCCACTTTGGTATGCTGGCCTGCACCTGGCTTCCCCTGGAGTACAATATTTTTACCCATCACTTTAAAAAGAGGTCCGACCTTATCAAAGGTCTTTTTATCCCCGCCAACCATAATGGAAAGACTTGCATTTTGAGCACCCAAATTCCCACCTGACACGGGCGCATCAAGTGATTCAATGCCTTTTCCTTTTGCCTTTTAATAAATTTTAACAGCAAGATCCGGGATGGATGTGGTCATATCAATCACAACGGTCCTGTTTCCTGCATGATTTAAAATGCCATTGTCACCCAGATACACCTCTTCAACATCAGTGGGAAAAGCCCTTCTTCCTTGACATTTTCCTATCCCATAGATACAAAACATATAATGACAAACATGGAAAATCAAACAAAAAAAGAGATAATAGACAAACAGTTATTAGCTGCCGGTTGGGATATTACTGACTGTACACAGGTAATTGAAGCAAAGAAAACTTCCAAAGATGGTGAAGCTGATCGTGAGCAGGCTAAACAATACTGTTATAACATCCAGAAACAATATAATTGCAGACTCCCATTATGTTTTTATACAAATGGATTTGAAATATTTTTCTGGGATTTGGAAAACTATCCCCCAAGAAAAATAATAGGATATCCAACTCGTGACGATCTTGAACGCTACCATTACATAAAAAGTAATAAGAAATTATTAGATGAAATTTTACTATTAACTAAAGATCTGGCAGCTTGATGACTTCAAAAGAACTGAAACAGATGGAGATATCAAGCCCCGGCACTCTTGTCAAAGGTCTTGATAAAAAGAGCTTTGGGAAGAAAAGTATTCTGCGTAATGCCAACATTGCAAACCTTTTTCACCGTATGGGCTATATAGAAAAAATGGGAACCGGCATTATAAGAATGCAGAAATTGATGAAAGAAGCAGGGCTTAATCCCATTCAATTTGAATTTGACTATTTTGTTACAGCTATTTTTAAACGCCAGGTTGTCGAGAATAACGTGTCAAGTAATGGCAAGTTAAATGGCAAGTTAAATGGCAAGTTAAATGGCAAGTTAAATCCTGAATTACTTTTATTGCTGGAATATATCGCAAAACACCCGGGGACACAGGCAAATGATGTAGCAAACAGCCTGAAACGTCCTGTTGATACAATTCATAAACAGATTAGGACATTGATAAATAAAGAAGCGGACAAGAATCCTTATTATGAAATAAACTTTTTACGCAAGCCATATTTAGAAACTTGCAACAAGATAGGACTTTTTAGTAAAAACAATGGAAAAACAGATTGATTTAAGAAGTGATACCGTCACCAAACCTTCGGCTGCCATGCGAAAAGCCATGGCAACTGCAAAGGTAGGGGACGATGTGTATGGGGAAGATCCCACCATGAATGAACTTGAGGCCCTTGCCGCAAAAATGCTCGGTACAGAAGAGGCAATTTTCTGCACCAGCGGCACCCAGACCAATCTTTTGGCTCTTCTGGTCCATTGTGAAAGAGGAGATGAGTATATTGTGGGGCAGCACGCCCATACCTACCGGTATGAAGGAGGAGGCGCTGCTGTGTTTGGAAGTATTCAGCCCCAGCCCCTGGATTTTGAACCCGATGGGAGTTTAAATCTTGAAAAAGTATCACAATTTATTAAACCCGATGATTTTCATTTTGCCAGGACAGCACTTTTCTGCCTTGAAAACACCCAGGCGGGAAAAGTATTGCCTTTGGATTATCTTAAAAAGGCAAGCAAGTTTGCAACGGACAACAGGTTAATGCTTCATCTTGACGGGGCAAGAGTCTTTAATGCTGCCGTAAAGCTTAAGGTTGATGTCAAAGAGATCACAAAATATTTTGATACGATTTCCTGCTGTCTGTCAAAAGGCCTGGGCGCACCTGTGGGGTCTGTTCTCTGTGGGTCAAGAGACCGGATAAAAAAAGCAAGGCGCTGGCGCAAGGTTCTGGGCGGCGGTATGAGACAGGCAGGCATCCTGGCAGCCGCAGGTATTTTTGCCCTTTCAAACAATATCCAGCGGCTTGAAAAGGACCATGAAAATGCTCTGACCCTGGCCAGAGGATTATCTGAAATAAATGATATTCAAATTGATATGCAGATGGTTCAAACCAATATCATTTTTGCAGATATCAAAGCGGATATGGATGCATTTTATAATTTTCTAAAAGAAAATAGAATCATCATCGATAAAAGCAATCACTTAAGACTGGTCACTCACCTGGATATATCAACCGAGGATATTGAGGTTACTATCCAGGCGTTCAAAGCGTTCTTCGGGTAGACAAACTATCCCCGATCATCAATGGGCATATAATCAGAAAACTGATCACCTGTATAGATCTGACGCGGTCTTGATATCCTCATCTCAGGGTCAGATATATCCTCTTTCCACTGGGCAATCCATCCCGGCAGACGGCCTATGGCAAACATAACCGTAAACATCTTGGTTGGAATCCCCATGGCCCGCAATACAATGCCCGAATAAAAATCAACATTAGGGTAAAGATTTTTGTCTTTAAAATACGAATCTTTTAAAGCGGCTTCCTCAAGCCTTTGGACAATATCCAGCAAGGGGTCTTTTCTTTTAATTTTTGCAAGGAGGATATCACTCATCTTTTTCATGATCTTTGACCGTGGGTCAAAGGTCTTATAGACCCTGTGACCGAATCCATAAAGCCGGAAAGGATCATTTTTATCTTTTGCTTTTGAGAGGCACTCATTGATCGTCATCCCGTCTTTATGAATTTCTTCCAGCATATTGACCACTGCCTGATTTGCTCCGCCATGCAGGGGTCCCCAAAGTGCTGAAATTCCAGATGAAATCGCTGAATAAATATTGACCTTGCCACTTCCCACAACCCTTACGGCAGTGGTGGAACAATTCTGCTCATGATCGGCATGAAGAATCCAGAAAACATTTAAGGCCCTGACCATATCATCATCTATACGATAGGGAACCACCACATTGTCAAACATCATGTTTAAAAAGTTAGCACAATAACACAGATCCGGCCTTGGATAGACAACCTTTTCCCCTAATGAAATCCTGTAAGCCATTGCCGACATTGTCCTGATTTTAGAAATCAGCCGAAGATATGTTGTGTTCATCTCCTCCTCAATGCCAACCAATTCAGGATAAAAACTTCTCATGGCATTAACCATGGCGGAAAGGATTCCCATGGGGTGGGCTTTGGGGGGATAATTCTGGTAAAACGCCTTCATATTCTCATGCAAAGGAGAGAAATCATTCAAATAGACGCTGATTCGGGTCAATTCTTTTCTGGTGGGAAGATGTCCTGTAATTAAGAGAGCAGCTGTTTCTACAAAAGTTGAGTGCTCGGCCAGTTGCTCAATGGGGATACCCCGATGCCTTAAAATGCCCCTTTCCCCATCCATATAGGTAATGGCACTTTTGCAGGTTCCGGTATTTCCAAATCCGGGATCAAATGTAATATATCCTGTTTCCTGGCGCAGGCTTCTGATATCAATTGCCTTTTCTCCTTCTGAACCTTCAATCACGGGAAGTGTCAGCTCTTTTCCATCAATCACAAGTTTGGCATACTCTTTCATCAAAATCTCCTTGTCTTACGCAGCTATTTTACATCGATTTTCTAAATGGGAAAAAACTTAGACTGGCAAACGAGTCTTGCGGGGTTATCTTATTCTCACCTGGTCTCACCCGGAACAGTGTAGGTTTTACAAGATCCGGTGGCGCATTGTCTTTCCTGGGTATGAACTCCCTTAGCCCCATTATTAAATTGTCCGGAAGATGAACTTCCCATGGCAAAATTGGTTTTGGAAACAACTCTCTCAAATTCCTTTGATTTGCATTTGGGGCAATGGATCGTATCATTATCATCTGAGGCCATTACAATGACTTCAAAAAATTCTTCACATTTTGAGCATTTAAATTCATATATTGGCATAACAGCTCCTTTGTTTCCGGATTTTCAATAATTTCTTAACTTAATCATAAAAGCCTATTTGTCAAGAGGAAGCCTGATCAAGCAGTTCTCTGGCATGGGTCAGGGTTGCGTTGGAAATACTTGTCCCGCCGATCATCCGGGCGATTTCCTCAATTCTTTCAGTTTCTTCTTTCAAAGAGACAATACTTGTACAGGTCCGCTCATTGATCACATCTTTAGTTATTCTGAACTGGTTTGTAGCATATTTTGCAATCTGGGCCAGATGTGTAATACAGATCACCTGATGTTTCTGGGACAATTGTTTTAATTTAAGACCGACTTTCTCTGATGTTGCTCCCCCGATACCGGCATCCACTTCGTCAAAAATCAATGTTTCCAAAGACTGAGTTTTCGAGAGAACCGCCTTTAAGGCCAGAACAATTCTTGACAGTTCGCCACCCGAAGCAATTTTAACAAGCGGTTTTAAAGCTTCCCCTGGATTTGGGCGAAGAAGAAAACTGACTTTATCCATCCCGTTTGGCCCTATTTTTTCCCCGGCAGTTGTTGCGATATCATCTGAATCCCCATTGCTCTGACCGGTGCTCTGACCGGTGCTCTGACTGGTGCTCTGACTGGTGCTCTGACTGGTGCTCTGAGTGGAAAAGGCAACCTTAAACTCTGCTTTTGCCATTTCAAGGGCATCCAATTCAATTCTGGCAAGTCCGGATAATTTTTCACCGGATATTTTCCTTAAGGTTGATAATTCTTTTGCTTTTTGATCAATCACTTTTAAACCCTGCTGAATGTCCTTTTCAAAAACAATAATTTGTTTTTCAATCTCAGTGGTATGAGAAAGCCTCTTTTGCATTGCTTCATATTCATCAAACAGCGCATCAAGGCTCCCGCCATATTTTCTTTTCAGTCTGGAAATCAAGTCCAGTCTTTGATCCGTCGTTTCAAGAGAGGCTGGATCAAGATCAATGGTAGAAGAGAAATTCCTTAATTGTTCGGCAATATCCTGCAAATCAAATATGGTACCTGAAAGCTGGTGTGCAATTTTTTCAAGGGATTCATCTACTGTGCCTGCTTTTTCCATATCATTTCTTAAAAAAGACAAGCTCTCGATGAGAGACCCTTCCCTGTCGTAGATTTCATGGATGGAACGATTGGTCGCCTCAAATATTTTTGATGCATTCAAAAGAGTATCACGTTTTTTTTCAAGGTCTTCGTCTTCATGGGGCACAATAGCAGCATCGCTGATTTCATTTATTTGAAACTCTAAAAAATCCTGTTCTTTTCTTTTTGTATCCAGGCTTTCTTTTAGTTCTCTTATCTTTTTTTTTAAAGGAACAATCGTCTGGTACAGGTTCCGGACTCCATTTTTCAGATCTGTTGTCCCTGCGAACTCATCTAAAATATCCAAATGGTTCTCTTTTTTTAAAAGCCCCTGATGGGCATGCTGACTTGAGATACCGGCAAGATTATGGGTTACCTGTTTTAAAAAATCCAGGGTAGACTGCCGTGAATTGATAAATACACGGCTTTTACCCAAAGATGAAATAACCCGGCGGACAATCAGGCCGTTGGAACTATCAATGCCCTGCTCTTCTAAAATTGTTTCAGCCTGTGAATGCTCATCAAAGTCAAAAAAGGCTTCCAATTCTGCATTGTCACAGCCTGCTCTCACCAGATCAGCCGATGCCCTTGACCCGAGCAACAGGTTGACTGCCTCAACAATAATTGATTTTCCCGTACCGGTTTCCCCGGTCAATACGGAAAATCCGTCTTTAAATGAAATCCGTATGTCATCAATGATCGCAAAGTTTTTTATGGCAAGCTCGCTTAACATAACGCCTCCTTGCAGATAAAAAAACCGAATACAGCCAGGTAACAATTATGGCAGCAAGTAATCTTGGAATCCATAACCAGAATATCGGCAGCCCCAAAGGCAGGAACAAGGCAGGATCTTCAATCATAGCATGATTGATCCCAATGGAAAGATGCAGTTTGGTTAAGTCCTCTTTTTTATACTCATTGGATCGAGTCTCTTCAACAATGACTGCCGCCCCATAGGCCAGTCCAAAAATGGATGCTGTCAGCCAGAGCATCCCGGTTGAACGGTTCAGGCCCATAACAGAGAGAACCGGAGATGTCATTTTAGTTATAAAGGTTATAATATTAAACTCTTTAGCCAGTTCGAGAATCACCATCAGCGGCATGATAATACAAAAAATCTGAACGATCAGTTTAAAGGTTCCCCACCCCCAATGTTTTAACATTACCACAAACGGCTTTGTTTCCTGGGCAAAGGTTCCCATGCCCATCGCCCCACCTGTTTCAGGGGTTACACCCATTATTTTTGCGCAGGTAAAAGTCACAAGTAATGCTATAAACAATCTGAAAAAAGCCGCAAAGACTGAATTGAGCCCTGAGTTCCCCTGAACAATGCTCTCCTGGATCAGGTTATGGGATATCAGGGTGAATATGGCAATCAGGGTCATATGTTCCATGGAAAAGGGCATAACAGAAAGAGCGGCCACGGTTCCATAAATGCCGGTAAAAAGCCCGATGATGATAACAAGGGCAGCAGATGCCGGCAGGGAGAGCCATGTCATGACCGGTGTCAGCAGAAAATCCAGTTTGTAAATGATTCCAAAGTGAACCAGCAGGGTAGTGGCAAAAGATATGGGAAGAATAATCTTCAGCAGCCAGATGAGTCCTTTCCACCCTTTTATCAGGCCCTGTCTTATCCCGGATTTTATTCTTGAAAAAATATTTTCAGTCTTGTTGGTCATCAGAAGACGCTGCTTTGTTCACATGTTTTTTAACAGTTTCATTAACCGTTGTATAAATATCTTTAAAAGATTCATGAAGATTGGATGGGGATAGTCTTCCCATTTCAATGAATTTAACTATAATCTCTTTTGTTGCTCTTAATATCTGTTCATCAATTGATTTCATAATCATCTAAATATCAAAACTGTTTGTCAAGGTCAAGAATTTGAATGATTTTGTATTGCCAGGAAAAATATAATG
>NZ_JAIOSW010000130.1 GCF_021107415.1 Desulfobacula sp. | reverse complement strand
TCTGGGAACAGTGGGGTCTCGGATGATCACAGGAGACAATACCAGGTACCCCGCTATTGCCGATATTGGCCGCAGACATAAACGAGTCAGCCGCCACATTCAGGCCCACCATTTGCGTGCAGCAGCAGGCCCGTTTGCCGGAAATAGCTGCGTCAAACTCATTGTCAAAGTCTACCTTTTCATTGATAGACCTTTCAATACTGGTATTCAGATTGGCGGCTTTGGAAAACCGGACAACCTCGGGAAGGATTTCCGAAGACGGGGTCCCGGGGTATGAGGTCATGATCTGGCATCCTGCCTCTAAAATACCAAGGGCCATGGCACCGTTTCCTAATAAAAACTCTTCTTTCCCTGATAAAAGCTTTTCTTGCATTGTTGAATCCTTAAAATTTAGGTTTTTGGAAAGTTTCAGGGTAGATCTTATCTACCTATGATGGTCCGTCCGATAATCATTTTTTCGATTTCCTTTGCCCCTTCATAGATTTCAAGGACTTTAGCCGCCCTGTAAAAACGTTCGATATCATAATCATCAAAATATCCATATCCGCCGTGGAGCTGAAGGGCCTCGTCAACCACTTCAACGGCAATGCGTGAGGCATACATTTTTGCCATGGCAGTAACGTTTGTATCGGCCTTCCCGTTATCAAGCAGCCAGGCAGCCTTGTACATAACGTTTCTGGCCAGTTCAATTTTTACTGCCATATCAGCAATTTTAAACTGGACGCCCTGGAAACTGCCGATGGGCTTTCCAAACTGTTTTCGTTCTTTGATATGCTTGACAGCCATATCTAAGGCCCCCTGGGCAAGTCCGACACCATGGGCACTGACATAGGCGCGGCTTCTGTCAAAAAAGGCCATGAGCTGATGAAATCCCTGCCCGCGGGTTCCCAGAAGGTTTTCTTCGGGCACACGGACATCGGTCAGATAGATGGCAGCTGTGTCTGAACAGCGTAATCCCATTTTACCGTGCATGGGCTCGGCCTTGTATCCTTGCCTGTCAGTCTCAATAATAAATATGCTGTGACGTTTGGATCTGGCAGCATCGGGATCAGTTACGGCAAAAACCAGCATAAAAGTCCCCTTGGTTCCATTCCCAATCATGACTTTTGACCCGTTAATGACCCATTCGTTGCCTTCTTTCACGGCTGCTGTGCTGGCTGCCAGCGTATCGGAACCTGCATCGGGTTCTGTTATGGCAAACCCCATCACAGCATCCCCTGTGAAAATAGGCTCAAGAAATTTTTTACCCTGTTCGTCTGTACCGAAAAGCAGGAATTCTTCTGCACCGAACGTTAAAGAGCAAAGCTGCTGACTGATACCGGGGTCCACTTTCCAGAACTCTTCCATGACCATGGCCTGCTCAAGATAACCCAGGCCAGGGCCGCCGAATTTTTCAGGAATGAAAAGCCCGATAAGATCCAGTTCTCTTGCTTTTTTTACAATATCTTCAGGATAGGTTTCATTTAAATCAAATTCACGGCCCACGGGTGCCATTTCCCCTATGGCAAATTCTCTGGCGGCTTTTTGAATATATTGTTGTTCCTTTGTCAGTAAAAAATCCATCTGTGTCTCCTAAATTATAAAGGTATATTTCCGTGTTTCCTGAAAGGCTCTGGCCGTTTCTTGTTTTTCAGCATTCTCAGCCCCTGTATGATCTGGGTCCGGGTTTCAGACGGCTCGATAATCCGGTCCACCAGCATATTGGAAGCGGCATGAAACGGATTTGAATATTTGTAATTATATTCTTCAATTTTCTGTGTCTTAAAGCTATCCGGGTCATCGGCTGCCAGGATTTCTTTTCTGTATATGATATTGATGGCGGCTGCGGTATCCAGTACAACGAGTTGGGCAACCGGCCAGGCCATCATCAGATCCACCCCCATTCCGGCACAGCACATGGCCATGACAGCCCCTCCGTATTCTTTTCTCAATGCCAGTGTGATCTTTGGCACTGTGGCTTCTGCATAGGCATACAGCATTTTAGCACCATGACGGATGATACCGGCATGTTCCTGGTCAACCCCGGGAAAATATCCGGGCACATCCACTAAATTCACCAAAGGGATATTAAAGCAGTCACAGAACCTGATAAACCGTGCCGCCTTGTCCGAGGAATGATAATCCAGGCATCCGGCCTTGACAGACGGCTGGTTGGCAACGATTCCCACGGTATCTCCGTCAAGGCGTGCCAGGCCCGTAATAATGCTGGGAGCAAATTCAGGCAAGATTTCTAAGAATTCATTATTGTCCGTAATCTCGGTAATAACCTTATGCATATTATAGGCTTTTTTAAACTCTGCCGGTACAATTTCTGTCAGGGTGTCATTTTTTCTTTTTGGATCATCGTCGCAGGGGCGGAAAGGGGGTACTTCATCATGATTGGATGGCAGAAAGCTTAAAAGATATCGGATCAGCTCAATGCTTTCCTGATCTGTTTTTGTGACAAAATGGGCCTGTCCTGTAACGCGGCTGTGAACATCGGCGCCGCCAAGTTCCTCCAGGTTCACGGTTTCCCCTGTCACATCATAGATGACTTTGGGACCGGTGATGACCATCTGGCTTTGCTTTTCCACCATGATGATAAAATCCGTCAATGCCGGTGAATATACAGACACGCCGGCACAGGGCCCCATGATGCAGGATATCTGGGGGATTACCCCGGATGCAGCCGTATTCCGGAAGAACATGCCGGCCACTCCCTTGGAGGCAAAAAAACCTTCATGAAGCCTTCCCCCGCCG
>NZ_JAIOSW010000269.1 GCF_021107415.1 Desulfobacula sp. | reverse complement strand
ATGGCAGCTCAGGAAAGAGTAAAACAGGAAAATATAACTTTGTTAACCCTGTTGCCCAGGAAAAGGGGATAGATCCTCTGCCTGATTATAAAGAACCTGACAAAGAGCTGCAGACTGACACAGAATAACCATTTATTTTTGGAAATTTCCGGCTGTTTGGGCATGAACATTCTTCAACTTTCAATAATTTTCAGCTCATGAAAATAAATGAAACAAATTTTTTGTGGATAAATAAAATTGATGCTAGAGAACTTGCCATAGCTGAAGGTGACAAGGTCAGGCTGCAATCCCCATGGGGCAGTGTGGAAACAGTTGCAAGTCCCACATGGTCAATTATGAAGGGAGTTCTTGGTAGCCCGGGAGGTTTTGGACATGTTCGTGGAATTGAAGGCGATCCCAAGTTTCAGGTACTTGGCGGGATCAACACTCCCAGTATCATGAAATCAGATGCTGCTGAAAAAGATGGAGGAACTACGATACTGAAATATATAAAAACCAAAGTGGAAAAAATATAAAAATGACCATTGCAGCTGTAAAATCAATTTTTATTGGTGTCGGCGGATCATTGATCCTTGCTGTTTTTTGTTCAACATTTATTGCCATGGATAAAATTTTGTTCATCCTGCCTGTGTTTATAGCCTTTAACGGTGCAATGACAGGGTACAGGCTCGTGGAAGTACTGAAAACCAGGATTATGAATATTCCTCTTTTTTCATTTGTACTGGGAGTCGGCACGGGCGCACTTACCTTTGTTGCCGTGAATTTTGCCCTAAATTTTGTCGGGCCATTTATGGGGAACACTGTTTTTCTTAATATTTATGATTTATTTATTTATATGGCTGTATCAGGAATTACAAGTTATCTGGGGGCAAAGCTGGCCGTTAGATATTTTAATTTATAATTGATGTGTATGTTTTTAAAAAGGAGAGTCAAATGAAGAAAATTTTTTACCATTTTATTATGATGACGCTGGTTTTACTATTTACAGCGTCAGGATCTTTTGCCGGTGACGGCATATCGGCATCCTCTTATAAAGCAGGGGATGTGGTTGAGATTACCGGCAAAATTGCGCCGGGACAGGATTTGTATCTTGCCATTGCCCAGCAGGAAATGTTTGCACCCAATGACACCAATGGGGTTCATGAAGTAAAAAGATTCAAAAAAGATTCAAAAAAAGCCGGGTTTGGTCTGGATACAAAAATTCCTCCCCTTTATTACCTGATTACCAATGTACCGGAAAAATTCGGTAAAGTGGACAAAAAAAGATTTGGCGGCCCTTCCGTTCTTATGAAAAAAGGACAGGGAATCTACAGTACCACCATGTTCTACCTGAAAAAAAAACTTACCGATATTGATG
This sequence comes from Desulfobacula sp., assembly GCF_021107415.1. Next base: position 10,487 of record NZ_JAIOSW010000269.1, on the reverse strand, counting down.
ATGATGCACGCAGCATGCTTGGCCCCATCAAGACAGACGAGCAGTGGAATTTTTTCAGGTATGCCAATGAGAGTTCCTATGGTATCAATACTATTACAAAAGAGGGCAGCAAAAAAGGAAAAATAGATATTTTTTCACGATCTGTCATTGCTGACCAGTCCAGTGGCAATTACTGGGACAAGGGCACATCTGTAAAACTTGATAAAGCAACGGGTGAATTTACAGCCTCCTTTAAATCTTTCAGGCATACCCCCCCCAACACCAAATTTGATGTGTATGTGAACAATGCTAAAATAGGAGATTATAGCATTGAAAAAAAGGGATTCTGGATGTCTAAAGGTTACCGGTATATGAATCCCCTATGGGTTGTTATCGGTGCGATTATAGTCGGAACCTATTTTTCCATGATCGGTGCAGCCGGTGGTATGCTCATGGCAGCTTTCCAGGTATTGGTGGTTAACACCATGGGACCTGTGGGTATCAATGCAGCCAATGTATTAAAACCCTCCAATATAGCACTGACTCTGTTTTCTCCTCTGGGATCATTCTGGCGATATGCAGTGCTTGAAAAACGGGTGGCATGGCCCGTGGGTATCTCCTTTGGTGTGGGTATTTTTATCGGTTCCATCTGGCTGGGTAAATATGTGTCTGCGGTTCTTCCCATGCAAGCCTATAAAGAATGGCTGGCTGTTCTGGTGGTTCTCATGGGAATCAAGACCGTGATGGAAATGACCCCCAAGGCCATGAATAAAAGAAAAAATATCAAGGCCATGTCCCAAAAATTCAATAAAGAGATTACTGCAGCTAAAGCAGAAGGCCGTTCAGCAGAAATGGGCAGTATTGAACCTGTAAAATCAGGTCTCATGGATTACAGGTTTAAATTCTGGGGTGAAGAATTCCGGATCAATCCATTGCTTTTTGCAATTCTGGGTCTTGGTGTTGGTGTGGTGTCCAGATCCTTTGGTATTGGCGGCGGTTTTCTTTTAGTGCCTATCATGACCAGTATAGGTGCACTTCCCATGTATGTGGCCGTTCCCATATCTTTGATCGGAACCTGTTTTTCCAGTATCGGTTCCTTTATTGGATATTTGATGGCAGGATACCTGCCGGATATGACCCTTGCCATTTCAATTATTATCGGCGGATTTGCCGGCGGTATGCTTGGCAGCCGTGCCCAGAAAATGTTTTCTGAAATGACCTTAAAGGTTATTCTTGCAATTACATTGTTCAGCCTTTTCTTTAGATTTTTTAAGATTGAAATCTGGATATAACCCTTATAAAGGGTAAATGAACCTTGAAACCCGTGTGTTGAATCTCTATAATGATCGAATCAGCCACGGGTTTTATTTTAAGGAAAGATAGGTTATGGACGATTTTCTGGACAGGGCGTGGGAACCGATAGAAGCTTTTTTAAACTATGCTGTGGTGTTTATAGATACCCTGTTTTCTCCCCTTGAGATTTTCGGCCCGGCAGTTGTAATATTTTTCCTGGCATTTTTGGTCGTCATTATAACAAGAACCATAGCACGATTTTATGTGACCAAAAGATATATACGCCTGGAAAAACAATTTAAACACTGGCAGGGAGTGCGTGAAGAGGCCATGAAGCATCCTGACAGGGAAAAAGGCAAGGCCCTGGCAAAAAATATTGACCAGGCCCAATTAAACAGGGCTTATTATGATTATTTTTTTGAAGGACTGTTAAAGCATTTTATCGTCAATGTTCTTCCCATATTGTTGATGGTTTCCTATATAACAAAGGTGTATACACCTCAAACCCTTTTAAAGCGATTTGGAGAAGAATGGGTGTTTTCATTTTCTTTTGGGTCTTCGTCCCAGACAAATGTGAGCTCCCTGCTCTGGTTTGTTATTTGTCTGATTTTGTCATATATACTCTTTGTAGTATTAAAAAGGGTCTTTAAAAAACGATATGCCAAAAAAAATTCAGTATAGCATACACTTGTTTTTAAAATTTATACCATCAATGGTAGTTGTCGGGTTGATCCTGCTCCCCATTGATGGATACGCGATCCAGCTTCACGCAAGCTCGGAAGGGATTATCACCCACCAGGTGGGACATCTTTTTTTCCTGTTTTCCATGGTGGCCCTTATTTTTACCGTCACAGGCAAGGGCCTGGATCAACAAAAAGGGTGGCGCCTGATTCAATATTCAGCCTTTTTTTTCATCCTTTGGAACCTGGATGCCATCACTGCGCATTTTTTTGACAACCAGATCCATGCTGTAACAATTGAGACTATCTCCATTGGAAAAATGAGGATCATCACCAACAATGATTCATCCCTGCTCGCCTGGTTTTATTATGTGTTAAAACTGGACCATTTGTTATGCGTGCCAGCCATGCTGTTTCTTTATAAGGGCCTTTCAAGTCTTGTTGATGACCAAAGGCAGATGATGGCAAAAAAGGAATCCCGATGATTACCTCGTTCATCCCCATACTGGCAGTAGACGTTTTAGGATCGGTTGCCATGGTCGTCATTGCATTGCTGGCCCTTTATAAAGCCAGAACACTAAGGGAACTTGATTCGGATAATGTGGTTTTTCTTTATCTGTTGTGGATCAGTATGGGATTAACAGTTTTTGCCGTGTCAAGATCATTCGGTCATATTTTAAGACAGTTTTTAATTCTGACGTCCAATGCAGACGTCTGGCATGCCATCAGCTCCTATACCGGAAGTGTCAATACGGTTTCTTTCATGCTTGTGGGCTCGATCACTCTTTTTTTTAATCAAAACTGGAATATTAATGAAAAAATCCTTTTTGGCAGGAAAAAGCTTGAGGATATCCATATTGAACTTATGGATCTGAATCAGACCCTTGAGCATAAAGTGATTGAGAGAACAGAAAGGCTTACAAGCAGTGAGCATAAATGCCGCAGGATATTTGAACAATCCCTGGATACCATTTTTGTTACGGATAGTGAATTTATGATTTTGGAGACTAATCCGGCTGGCATTGAACTCACCGGGTATACCCGTGACGAAATGATCATGAGAAAAATGACCATAGGCAGTTTTTTTGCTTCTCCGTCTGAGTGGGAAATAATCAGCAACAAAATTGGTTCAAAAGAATATATTTTAAATGAGGAAGTCGAACTTTTAAGACCGGACAATGAGTCGTTGCTGGTTCTGATTACCGGTGGTATTGATTACGGTGCGTTTGGATGTGCTAAAACTTATCACTTTATTATCAAAAATATAAATGAAAAAAGGCAGATGGAACGGCAGATTGCCCAGGCGGACAAGCTGGCTGCTCTTGGAGAATTGTCTGCCGGTGTGGCCCATGAAATCAACAATCCTTTAGGAATTATTCTTGGATATACCCAGCTTTTGTTAAAACAGGAATCCGATGATCAGGACGATTTGAGAATCATTGAAAAACATGTAAAGAATTGTAAAACGGTTGTGTCGGATCTCCTTTCCTTTTCAAGAAAAGGATCGTCCGAGATGAGTATTGTTGATATCAACAAGGTAGTTGATGGTGTGGTTAAATTTTTATCCAACCATTCTGATTTCAGGAATATTGAAATGACCCTCAATCCTTTTACAGGAGATCGACTTAATATTCTTGGCAATGAACAGGAACTTGCCCAGGTAATGGTAAATCTGGTCATCAATGCCTGTCATGCAGTTGCTGGAAAAGGCAATATTGATATTACCACTCAGAAAACAGAACAAAACAAAATCCTGATTATGGTAAAGGATAATGGAAAAGGGATTGATAGAAAGAATTTATCCAGGATTTTTGATCCGTTTTTCACTACTAAACCGGTTGGCCAGGGTACAGGGCTTGGCCTTTCCGTGGGATATGGTATTATTAAACGGCACCAGGGAGATATTCGTGTAAAAAGCAGTAAAGGAAATGGAACGTTATTTACCATCAGTCTTCCTGCCGATAGCACTATGACTTAGGTACGACCAGGGGATAAAAATGAAAGCAAACATACTTGCAGTTGATGATGAAAAAGATATGACAAGGCTTTTGCAAAGAACCCTTGAACCTGAAATCAATTGCAGGGTTTCCATGGCGTTTTCAGCAAAAATGGCCATGTCGATTCTTGAGCAGGAAACATTTGACCTGGTTATTTGCGACATCAGGATGCCGGGTATGGACGGGTTTGGACTGCTTGAGCATATCCGGTCAAATTATCCCGATTTGACCGTGGTCATGTTGACTGCTTTCGGCAATATCGAGTCTGCTGTAAAGGCGATTAAAAAAGGAGCTTATGATTTTATTCCCAAGCCATTTGAACAGGATGAAATCATTTTTAAAATCCAAAAAGCCCTTGAAAGAAGTTTACTGCTAAAGGAAAACAAGCGGCTTTTAAAGGAAAAAGAGATCAGACCCTCACATTTAATTGGGAAAAGTGAACCCATGCAAAGGGTGTTTGATCAAATTAATCTGGTTGCATCAAGTGATGTAACAGTATTGCTCACAGGAGAATCAGGAACGGGAAAGGATCTGGCAGCAAGATCCATTCACGCCTTGAGTCCCCGGAGAGACAAAACATTTATCCCGGTCAACTGCCCCACCATTCCGGAACTCATCCTGGAAAGTGAATTATTCGGATATAAAAAGGGTGCATTTACCAATGCAACCCGGGACAAGGATGGACTTTTCCAGGCAGCGGACAAGGGAACGATTTTCCTGGATGAAATCGGGGATATCGGGCCGTCCATCCAGACAAAGCTGTTGAGAGTCCTCCAGGAAAAGGAAATAAAGCCCCTTGGGGACACAAAAGTCAAAAAAGTAAATGTGCGGATTATTGCTTCCACCAACAGGAACCTTAAACAGAAGATTGCCAACCACGAATTCAGGGAGGACTTTTTTTACCGGCTGAATGTCCTTCCCATTGAACTGCCGCCTTTGAGAGACAGAATAACCGATATTCCGATTCTTGCCGAACATCTTGTGGCAAAACATTGCGAAAAACTGAAAAAAGAACCCACAATGATTTCCCAGGATGTGATGGATCTTTTGATGAAACAGCCATGGCCCGGAAATGTAAGAGAACTTGAAAATATTCTTGTTCAGGGGATTCTCTATTCAAAAGAGAATATAATTGATCTGTCTGATATACCCTTAAAGGATGCCGGGAAAAAAAATTATGGGTTTAAAGGGTTTGACAGCAACAGTATTGCAGTATTGCCATATAAAGAAGCAAAAGAAAAACTACTCCATGAGTTTAATCACGATTATATCGGCGCCAAGCTTTCCATGACCAACGGGAATATCACCCAGGCAGCCAAACAATGCCATATGGATCGACAGGCCTTACAGCAGATCATGAAACGCTTTTCCATAGATCCGGAACTTTTTCGTTAACAGAATTTTCAGGCACCTCATTAATTTTCGACTATTTTGAATTTTACTGCACAATAGTCGAAAAAAAAATCAATACTTAATTTTAATCGACGCTACCATATTCCCGGCATTCAACTTGTTTTAAATCTTAAACAGAAAAGAAAAGAATATTGAAATCAGAAAAGGGATCAATTATTTAAAATCATTGATGATGTGAAGTATCGTAAATCTCGTTTCGGTTCTTGGCGTTATCTTTTTTGTGGCTAATCCCTTGGTGTATGCAGATCAATGGGGATAATAGAAACCTGCCACCTCTAACTGAGCAAGTGACAGGTTTCTATGGTTTACAATTCCTCTCTATGGCTGATTAACCAGTTTTTCGGATGCAAAAGGGGTAGTAGATTCATATTTGGGACCGCCAGATCCGCTTGAAACCCCCATGGTTCCATGGTTTATGGTTGTAAAGTCCGGATATGCGTTGCCACCGTGCTCAGTAGCATCAAGTCCCTCAAGTTCTTCTTCTTTAGAGACTCTCAATCCTATTGTCATATCAATCAATTTAAAGAGAAGGTAGGCTACTGGAAATGTCCAGGCAAAACAAGCTGCAATCCCAATTAACTGAACAGCCAGTATACTAAATGTCATTCCATCCATATTAAAAATGCCAGCTGCAAGCGTTCCCCATGCGCCACATACACCATGTACTGAAATGGCTCCCACAGGATCATCAACTCTTATTTTATCAAAAAACATTACGGAAAATACAACGATCATACCGGCGATGGCTCCGATGACGATTGCGCTTGTGGGCGTGACATTGGCACATCCGGCTGTAATTCCAACAAGCCCTGCCAATGCGCCATTCAAGCTCATACCCACTTCAGGTTTTCCAAACTTGATCCATGAAACAAACATAGCAATGATGGCACCAGCTGCTGCAGCAAGATTAGTATTAACAAAAATCATGGCAATGTCTTTAGAGGCTGCAGTTGTTGAACCAGGGTTAAAACCGAACCATCCCAGCCAGAGAATAAAAACACCGATGGCTGCCAGAGGAATATTATGTCCCAGTATGGGCTTTACTTTTCCTTCTTTGGTATATTTTCCAAGGCGAGGGCCTAAAACTATGGCGCCGGCAAGAGCAGACCATCCCCCAACCGAATGAACAACAGTGGAACCTGCAAAATCAATAAACCCTAAGTTTTCAAGCCATCCACCTCCATGAAACAGGCTTCCCCATGCCCAGCTTCCGAAAATTGGATAAATCAACCCGGTAATAAATACAGAATATAATAGATATCCGGAGAACTTGGTTCTTTCTGCCATGGCTCCGGAGACAATGGTAGCTGCTGTGGCAGCAAACACAGCCTGAAACATCCAGAATGCCAGCACCCATGGATCTCCACCAATTTTAAAATCACTTAAAAAGAAACCGGATGTCCCGAAGAAACCAGTTTTGGAGACACCAAACATCAGACCGAATCCGACGGCAAAGAAGACAATGGATCCCATTGAAAAATCCATCAGGTTTTTCATCATGATGTTGACGGCATTTTTCGCTCGTGTGAATCCTGCTTCAACCATGGCAAAACCTGCCTGCATAAAAAAGACAAACATTGCAGCAACAATGGTCCAGACATAATCTGCATGGGACTGAACCAGGTCAATGGCTGTTTTATTGGAAGTTACAGTAGGCGCTTCATCTCCAGCCCATACAACAGAGAGTGAAAATATCATATAAATTATTAGCATACCCAATTTTTTCATTTTATTTTTCTCCTTTATACTTATAATGCTTCAACGCCGGTTTCTTTGGTTCTAATTCGAATCACATCTTCAATGGGCAGGATAAAAATCTTTCCATCTCCAATTTTCCCTGTTTTTGCTGCATCAATAATGGTTGCAATCACTTTGTCAACCTGATCATCATTCACTGCGATCTTTATCTCAACTTTGGGAACAAAGTCTGTCTGATATTCTGCCCCTCTGTAAAGCTCTTTGTGGCCTTTTTGACGACCAAATCCCTTGACTTCTGAAATAGTCATTCCTTTAATATTTATGCTTGTTAAGGCATCCTTTACTTCATCAACCTTAAACGGTTTAATAACTGCCAGTATTTCTTTCATTTAACCCTCCTTTTTTAATTATAAAACTATATTGTTTTCTTTAATTGCAAAACAGATGCCACTCATAAAATATGGTTATATTTGTTTATAAGTGCTTAAAATAAAAGAATAAAAATTTCATTGGTTCTATTAGATGATATAATATATTTTACAATTTTGTAATTATATGAATACAATTTTGTAATTATTATTTCAATTATAAAATTTTTTGTATGCTTTTGTTGAATTGATTTTTCATAGGCTTCTTTGTACAGTTTTTTTATCATAAAGAGCCATCGTAGCGAACAGCATTACCTTATCCTCAAGGTTTGTCCAGTAGTTCAACTCCTTTTGGGTTGGAGAAAAAAATTTTTGACTTTGATTTCAGGAGAAAAACTGTTTTGAACGCCTTAATATCTCACATTATTGTAATATTTAGGCAAACCTGTTTATCCTAAGCTTATTACCCTCCCCTTGAAGCCTTTTACAGGGTTTTTAAAAAACAAATAAGATTGGTTCTATCCCAGTTTTGCCGCTCATAAAAGTTTAAAGCAGAATGATTGTCTTTATCTGCCAGAAGCTGTAGAGTAGTGATACCTCGTTTTCTGGCCCAGGAGTAAACAGCTTCAAGAAGTCTTTTCCCAATGCCCATATTTCTATAATTCGAATCTACAACCAGGTCCTCTACAATCGCGACAATATTGCCCCGGGCTGTGGATATCCTTATCTGAGCAGAGCACATGCCCACAATTGTTGCGTTGTATTGGGCAACCTTGACAGTCCTGTGCTTGCTACACCCTTCAAGCATCATTAAAAGACCTTGTTTCTGTTTTTCAGAGTTAAAGGTAAAATCTTTTTCAATTGAGAAAAGTTGCTCCAAAAGCTTTACCGATGAGCCAATATCAGAAATAGTGGCATCCCTTATTTTAATTTTGTCGGTATTCATAATTTTGGTCATATTATAGCAGGATAAAAATATTTATTATTTCCGATCAAAATATAATCAGTGTGCGCATATCGTTATTAGTCGAGTATCAGCCGTTGGGGATCACACTCCTCCCGAAGGATTTTTAATTCTGTTTTTGTGGGCGGATCGGCTTGGGTTGCCTTAGAGACATCTATGTCAAATTCCGTATTTTCAAGGATTTTTTCCAGTGTGATACCGGGATAGAATTTATCCAGATACATTTTGCCGTTGTTTTTAGCAAACCGCATTACACCCAGATTGGTTACCACCACACTGACTCCACCGGGCCTGAGTCCAGCTGCCTGCCGGCTATTATTACCCCCAAGTTGTCCCGGACTTGCAAGATAATCAAGTTTTTTAACAAATTTGCGTTTTTCATGCTGCATAAATGCAATGCAGCGGGGAACAAAACTTGCTACGTCACACCCTCCTCCGCTTCCTGAAAATCGAATTTCAGGTGAAAGATAGTCTCCAATACAGGTGGTATTCAGGTTTCCATATCTATCTATCTGGGCGGCCCCAAGTATGGCTATGACCTTGTCTCCTGTTATCTTGTTCTGCATGGTGGCAAACGCATCTATCAGCCTGGAATTTGCAGCAGCCCAGTACATGATCCGTGGGTCGGCAACCGCAAAGGGCAATTCTTCTAAAAGAGAATCTATGGCTCCGGTTTCAAAAAAAATCACACTGTCAGGCGCATTGATATTTTTGGCTGCCATGGCTGCCAGCATTGAAATGCCAGTGCCACTGAAAACAATATCTCCATTTTTAATTTCTCTTGCCGCCATAATGGTCATAATTTCCCTGGAGGTATAAGGTTGAATTGTTTTCATATTAATCCCTTTTCATATTAACTGAGTAACCGGTTCTTGGATTTGCCGTGATCGCATCAATCCTTTCCCGGCCGATGATGTTTAAAAAAGTTTCGTGGTCTTTAACACCATAAATATATTTATCCTGGTATTTTCTGAATGTATCGATGGTTTTTGCTGCAATTGCAAATTTGCGCAAATACTGTGAATCATAGTCATAGTAACCAAAGACTGCACTGGGGTAAGCACCCATAGGAACATGACAGACCGCTGACACATGGATAAAGGGAATTTGATTCAGATCGGGATTCTGTCTTAATTCTTCCTTGGTAACAAGTTTTTCACAGGTAACAACAACGTGTTTTGATGCCTTTACCTGTTCGATGTCTGCAAATGTAAGTCCTTGAATACTACAGGTTCCCATGGAGTCAGCTTTTTGAACATGAATGATGGTAATATCCGGGTTGATGGCCGGTACCAGAACTACCTTGGAGGCACCTGTCCAGTTTCCAAAAGGATTGTCTATAACTGCGAGTTTGTTATCCACAATTTTAGGATCAGACTTTCGCAGAGATTTGGGAAATCCCCATTTCGTAAAAATATCCGATCCAAATCCTGAAAGCGTGGGCAAAAAAGGAACCCCCATGGCACCTGCCATAAATCTCAGGCTCATCATGTAATTTGAATAGTCTTCAAATAAAAGTTCATTATTCTGGACAGCCTTGGCGAAACGAATGCAGGTCGGTGCGGCTTTCCCATTTCCAGCGTATGCGATTTCCAGTTTTGAAACGCAGCCTGCTCCGATGAGTTCATCCAGACCCGTGCCATTGGAGTGGGCATATAAATGTAAATTTTTAATTTTCTGCCTGATAATTTCATAAACTGCTGCCATGGGGTTTCGGTTTATGGTAAATCCTCCAATAGATATATGCGAGCTGTTTTTTACGTATTGTTCAATAGCCTTTTTAAGCGGCATTACTTTTTTTAAGTGGTTTTTCATTATACATACCTGTATTGGTGGTTGGTGTAACTTGATAAAATTTTTGGAGAGCGCAGGTGATGCTCAATGCAATAAGACCTGCAATTAAAATACATCCTTACAAATCCGACCGATCTGACCTAAGTTTTCACAGACATGAATCCCATTGCCATACCCAGATCCAGGGCTTTTTTATTCATTTCCATAAAATCTTCAGGAATGGTGGTTTCAAGAACTTTCAGAATGGATTCAGGCTTGATTAACCCGGATACACCAATCAGGGCTCCCAGCATACAGATAT
>NZ_JAIOSW010000299.1 GCF_021107415.1 Desulfobacula sp. | reverse complement strand
TGTTTCCGTGGAAATATTATTGGAAAACAAGTGGTGTATGACGGTGATGGATACAGGGCACGGGATTTCAAAGGAAGATAAGGAGAGAATATTTGATCCCTTTTACACGACAAAGATAAAGGGATCGGGTCTGGGGCTTGCATTTGTAAAGCAGGCAGTCACAGCCCACGGGGGAAGCGTCACGGCAGAAAACCGGCCGGACGGCGGCTCGGTTTTCAGTATCGTTATTCCAGGGATGGAATAGGACAAAAAGGGTATCTTTATGGACAAGCCAAATATTTTAGTTGCAGACGATGAAGACAGAATGCGTCATCTTTTATCAGTAATGCTTCAAAGAAACGGTTACAAAGTAGATCAGGCCCAGGATGGCCTTGAAGCCCTTAAAATGATAAAGGAGAACCCATATGATCTTTTAATCAGCGATATTAAAATGCCTGGTCTGGATGGAATGGGGCTTTTAAAAGAACTTCGGAAAGAAGAGAATTTAATACCGGTTATTTTTATCACGGCTTTTGCAACGGTTGAATCATCAGTTGAGGCAATGAAGGCAGGAGCGTCAGATTATATCACCAAGCCTTTTGAAGAAGAACGGATTATTGTTACGGTGAACAGGTGTCTTGACCTTTCCCGGGTCATGGCGGAAAACAGGCGGCTGAAAGAAGAAATTAAAAATATTTCCTATAAAGACAATATCATATATGCATCAAAACAAATGCAGGATGTGATGAACCTAGGGTTTAGGGTTGCTGCCACATTATCTGTTGTGATGATTACAGGAGCATCCGGTACAGGCAAGGAACTGCTTGCCCGGTACATCCATAAAAACAGTGATCGTAAAAATAATCGGTTTGTACCATTAAATTGTGCGGCAATTACCCCCACTCTAGTGGAATCAGAGCTGTTCGGGTATGAGAAAGGGGCTTTTACCGGGGCGGAATCAAGGAAAAGAGGCAAATTTGAATATGCGACAAAAGGCACCCTTTTTCTGGATGAAATCGGGGATATGCCTTTGGAGGCCCAGGCAAAGCTCTTAAGGGCGCTTCAGGAGCAGCGGTTTCAGAGAGTAGGGGGGAACAAGGAAATACCTGTTGATGTCAGAATTATATGTGCTACCAACCAGGATCTGAAGAAAATGGTAGCAAAAGGGGCTTTTAGAAGTGATCTTCTATATAGAATCAATGTGTTCCCCATTGAAATGCCGGCCTTAAGACAGAGACCCGATGATATTGTTCCCCTGGCAAAATACTTTCTAACTCTTCAGACAATTAAAGGGGACATGCAGCTGACACAAGGGGCCTGTAGGATATTAAAAAAATATCATTGGCCGGGGAATGTCCGTGAACTCCAAAATGTTATAGAAAGGGCAGTCATACTGGTTGTGGAAGGCGGGACCATTTCTTCTGAAACCCTCTCTTTTTTGGACGACCTAGGTGTATTGCCCGAGGAAGACAAAGGGTTTGTCCTGCCTGAAAATGGAATATCCCTGGAAAAATTTCAACTTGATCTGGCAAAGCAGGCTCTTGAGAAAACGAATAACAACCAGACGGCGGCTGCCAGACTTTTGGGGATGACCAGGGCAAAATTCAGGGTTTTAATGAGAAGGGATGATGACTGATAAAGTGAGCCGGATTACAAAATACTCTATGATGACAGACCAAAAAATATTTAACTTTCATTATTTGAATTATATTGTAATGTTTTCATTATTTGTAATGATTAATCTTTCCGCACTGATTTTCCCGGGAATTTGCCATGGCCTGAGTGATACGGATTTGATGTTTGTCGGTGAAGAACTAAAGGTTATTACTATTGCGTCCGGACGTGAAGAGGGAGCATGGAAAGCTCCGGCTGTTGCCGATGTGATCACCAGGGATGAGATTAAGCAAAAAGGGATATCCACCCTTGCAGAATTGCTTAATTTTGAGCCGGGATTTCTGATATCAGAAAGCGAAGCCGGATATAATATTTATTTGAGGGGAATATCTGATTCCGTACTTTTTTTAAATGAGGCCGTTCCCACAGGTTCCAAACTCAATAAGAACTATAATCGCATTAATCCCTACCTTTCACTTGAATCGGTAAAACGCATTGAGATCATCCGGGGGCCGGGGTCGGTATTGTGGGGAGCGGATGCCTTTGCAGGCATTGTGAACATCGTACCTTTAACAGGAAAAGATTTTCAGGGGGTACGGACCGGCATGAGAGCAGGGAACTCTGTCAGGGGAAACGAGGCATATCTTCATTGGGGCCGGGAAAATGATGATTGGAATTCGTTTTTATCCATCTCCGGTGGTAATGGCAGGAAAGATTCAAGAGATAACTATAACTTTACCAATTTCTGGGGGGATGAAGATATGGTTCTGCCGGTTCCTTCGGAATCTCGTTATGGAGACGGAAGTCTGAAGAATCCAACGTTTTTTGAGGCATCTGGAAATGCGGATTTTGGAGAACTATTTAGAGTAAGCACCAATCTATCCTTTTATTCCAAACCCTATACCCGTTCGGATGAACCCAATGATAATCTTGTCTGGAAAGAGGAAAATGAGGCTTTTTCCGGGTTTATTAAAATGGAAGGAAGCAAAAAATATAATATTACTTCCGGGGTCAGATGGACCACATATTTTTCATGGTTTGATACGCAAACACAAATCGTGGACTTGACCCTTGAAAACCATGACCGGGTGGTCTTTGGGGAGATTGTCCATGAAAAGTCGATATTGAACGGTGACGGACTATTCACAACCGGTGCATCCATACGACAGGAAAAGGTGGAAGACCTGCCTGTATGGGATAGTTATTATCCTGATTTTTTTACGGATGACAATGTGTCATTTGTCCCCTGGCCGCAATTGTACGATTATTCAATTACCACCCTTTCTCTTTTCGGGCAATACCAGCAGTCCATTGGAAGTGTAGACATCTGGGCCGGGATAAGGGGTGATGATCATGAACATTCCGAGGGAAATGTATCATATAATACCGGTATTTCCTGGAGTCCA
>NZ_JAIOSW010000453.1 GCF_021107415.1 Desulfobacula sp. | reverse complement strand
GAAGAGTCTGGGCCTCCGTTGATTTGAAACTTATAGACAAGGATGGAGAAGTGATCTGGTCTGTCAAGGATTTTTCATCACATGAAGAATATACGGTATCTGAAGATAAGATAACGGATGAAAGTAATAAAAGAGAGGCTGTGGATAAAATTGCCACAAGAAGTGCTGAAAAATTAATCAGCAAAATGCTGGTTAATTTTTAGAATTAAAATAGTAAAGACAGGAATTATATCTAAAAATATAAATCCTGTCTTAAGCTAGTTGAACAAAAATAAAAAAGTTTGTGAAGGCTTATGCGTTCATGAACTTGAATAGTCTTGAAATTTTTCTGGAAGCAGTCTTTTTATGGATAACGCCCTTTTTAGCAGCTTTGTGAATCGCAGATTGAGTTTTTCTCATGACTTCATCTTTATTGTCACCGCCTTCTTCTTTTGCAGCGTAAAGTTTTTTTTCCAAATTTTTAAGAGTGGTTTTTACAGATCTGTTTCTAAGCCGTCTTACCTGACTCTGTTTCGCACGTTTTTTTGCAGATTTATGGTTAGCCAACTTGGTCTTGCTCCTTATTTAAGTGTATTAAATTTTAAATTTTGCCATATTTCAAATTCGTAAAAATATATGATGAGTCGATTTTTGTCAAGGAAAAGTTGTGAGAAAGATATTTAAAAATACGGCTGTGATAAGCATTTTAACTTTTAGCAGTCGTGTTCTTGGGGTCATCAGGGATGCCCTCATTGCCATGTGTTTTGGTATATCTTCCCAAAGTGATGCTTTTTTTATCGCCTTCAGACCGTTTGATCTTGTTAGAAAACTATTTTCCGAAGGAATTTTGAGTATTTCATTTGTACCGGTCTTTTCTGAAACTCTGGAAAAACAAGGTCACTCAAAGGCTGTCACAATGGCGTTCTCTTTTTTTTGTTTTTTATCCCTGATGGGTATTCTTATTGTACTTGCCGGAATTTTTTTTGCTCCGGTGATAATAAAGATCATCGCCCCGGGATTTGTCGGGTCTTCATATAAGTATGGACTGACCATTATATTGTTTAAAATTATGCTGCCATATCTCTGGTTCATTCTCATTACATCACTTTGCATGGGTGTATTGAATTCTTTTGGAAACTTTGGAATTCCTGCTATTGCGCCCGTTGTTTTTAATCTTGTTGTGATATTGTTTACACTCTTAATATCAAAGGTTTTTGAAATTCCTGTAATAGGCCTGGCAGTTGGGGTTTCCATCGGTGGTATTCTTCAGCTTGCCATCCAGATACCCTTTATGATTCGTCTCGGGATGTTAAAAATTCCTGTGTTTCAACTTTTTCATCCTAAGGTGTTCAAAGTTATAAAAATAATGATTCCCTGTATGATTGGAGCTGCCTCCTTTCAGATTAATATCATGGTGGCTTCATTTTTTGCTTCAAAACTGGATGTTGGCAGTGTGTCCTTTATCTATTATGCAGACCGGCTGGTGCAGTTTCCTCTGGCATTGTTTACTGTCTCTGTGGCCACGGTTTTTTTGCCGGAGCTTTCAAAAAAAGCGGCCTTAGGGCAATTGGATGAAATTGCAGCCCTGTTTTCAAACGGGGTGAAATTGGTTTTTTTTATAACAATCCCGGCCATGGCAGGATTGCTGGCCTTAAACGAAACAATTGTTGCATTTTTATTCGGACATGGGGCGTTTAATGATTTAGCCGTTCAACAGACAGCAGAATGTCTGGTTTTCTTGAGTTTAGGCTTGTGGGCATTCACAGGGGTTCGATTATTTGTTACATTGTATTATGCCTTATCCAGCATAAGAATTCCCTTTTATTCAGGGATCATGACTATTTTGTTTAACCTGATTTTTTGTACTTTATTCATAGACAGCCTTGGGATTAAAGGACTTGTTCTCTCTGTTTCCATATCGGCCATGGCAGGGTTTCTATATTTGTTTATTAACATTCCGGGTGTTGTGAATATTGATAAATTTGAAATCATTGTTTCTGCTTGCAGATCACTTTTTTTATCTGTTATAATGTTTTTCCTTGTCAAACAGGCAGCGGCTTTTCTACTGACGGCAGGGTCTAGTAAGTTTTGGTTTGGAACAGGGGTGATGGGCTGTATTGGTTTTGGAATGATTTTTTACTTGAGTGTGAATATCCTGATTTCAAGTCCTGAACTGAAAATGTTAAAAAAGGGATTGATACAGAGCAAATCATGACAATTGTTGAAAGAGCAGGCCTTTATGTCTCCATATTTATCATTGTTGTATTGTTATTTCTCATTGTTTTTTCAACACACGGTGTTTTAGATTATAAAATGTTAAAAGGAAAAGAAATTAGTGTTTTAGATCAGATACTGGCCATTGATCTTGCAAATCAAAAACTTGAAAATGAAATAAACAGTTTAAAAACCGATATGAATTATATCAAACATGTGGCAAAACAGGAACATGATATGGCTGAAGAAGATGAGCTGATTTTTAAAGATAAATCAGGCAATAAAAGGAAGACACCATGATTCAGGATATAAAAACCCTCGAACTTGCAAAAATTTATGAAAGCCAGGGCTATTATGAAGATGCCTTGGAGATTTATTCGTTCTTGAATAACCGGGAAACAACCAATGAGATCAGTGCCGGGTTAAAGCGCATGGAAAAAAGGATGGAAGATGAAGGGCCCGGCTCTCATCCTGAAGAAAAAATATTCGGACTTTTTGAAAAATGGCTGATGTTGATGGTTTTACAACAAAGGCTGGATAATTTTAAAAAAATAAAATTGCGACTCTTGTAACAATGACTCCAAAAGATATAAAAGGTATTTTTCTTCTTTTTGTTTTTGCTTTGACAACGGCCTTTTTTTATAATTGGTTTTCTCCCTTTGGTATTGCACTATTGGGCCAATGGGAAACATCCAAAGGGGTTGTTACGGCAATTTCAAAAACCGATTCCGTCACCGCTTCAATCGAGATAAATAATCCCATGATTATTAAACAGATTGTCCAGAAAAAAGAAAAAATTATCCTGGATGTAAGACCCCGTGAAATTTATGATCAAGGGCATCTACCCTATGCATTGTCTTTTCCCTTAATGGATTTTGATGACAGTGTCGGTCAATTGCTAAGTTCAATAAACAGGCAGTCTGCTATCCTGGTTTATTGTTCCAGTTTTGAATGTACAGACAGCCATATGGTTGCACAGCGTTTGAAAAACTTAAGGTTCATTGATGTCAAGGTGTTTTCAGGCGGTTTCAGGCAGTGGCAGGAAATGGGCTATGAGATAGAAAAAAATGAAAAATAATACGCTTGTTATTATCCTTTTTGTGATCAAACTTACTCTTGGCATTACGTTTATCTATGCCAGCTATCATAAAATTGCAGATCCGGCTAAATTTGCTAAAATTCTATATGGTTATGCGATTTTGCCAGGAGGAAGTATCAATATTCTGGCCATTACCATTCCATTTATCGAACTTGTTGCAGGGTTCAGCCTGATTTTGGGGATGTTCCCGAGATCCGCACTTTTGATTATCAATGGTTTGCTTTTGGTATTTATTCTCATGATCGGATTTAATCTTTTACGCGGACATCAATTTGATTGCGGCTGTTTTGCATTCTCAAGTCAACCCCATACCATGTCAAATATTTATTTATTGATCAGAGATTTCATAATGCTGGTTGCAGGGATTTATTTATTGAGGAAAACTACTGCATCCTGACAATGCGGAATCCCAAGCTGTTCCTTTTTACCCCTGGCTTATAATAGCTTCTGTAAGCAGATCGTTGATATTTACTTGTCTGATACCATCCTCCGCCCCGGATAATCTTATGTTTTCCGATTTTGCTTAAAGGATCAACAATGTTATCTTTATAGGTATCGGTCACAACGCCTACTTTGGCTCTCCAGAAGCTACGCCATTTACATGAGTCAAGAACCCATTCCTGGACATTACCGTGCATGTCATATAGCCCCCACTTGTTTGGATTCCTTGTTTTAACAGGGTGGGGTTTGAAATCCCCTGAAGGATTTTGGCGGCCTGAATTGTAGCAATACCATGCCATATCTATAATGGCAGGTTCAGGTTCATTACAGGAAAATGTTGTAATAGGACCATCTGCAAAAGTAGATGAGGAACCGGCTCGGCAGGCGTATTCCCACTCAGCCTCAGTCGGCAATCGATATTTTTTTGTTCCTTCCCACCCATTTAACACCCTGATAAATTCCACGCATTCATTCCAGGAAACTGTATCAACAGGATAAGTTTTTCCTAAGTTTGAAAATGAAGACGGATTAAATCCCACAAGCTTTTCCCATTGTCCCTGGGTGACTTCTGTTTCTGTCAGATAAAAGCTTTTTGAAATAATGACCTTATGGCGCTTTTCATTCCACTGGCGGCCTTTTTCAGATTCAGGGCTTCCCATTATAAAATTGCCCGGGGGGATAAGAACAAACCGCATCCCAAGCTTATTCGTATAGATATTTGTCTGAGCAAATAATGGATTGTGGAAAAAACAGATACAAAAGATAAAAAAAGCTGTAACAAGAAATTTAATATAGTGTTTCATGTAATTATCCTAAGCATATTATACAAGATCCTTTGTAAAGAACCCTATCATACTATTGAGCTCTTGTTCAATAATGAAATTTAGTTATTATTTGATTTTATAGGTTGAAAATAAAATTTAAGATGATATTAAGATGATAGTCATAAAAATAAAAAAACAGGAGCTCTGCGATGAAACCCAAAGGTAAACCTGAATCAAAAATACCGACAACAAAAACCAATAAAAAAAGAGCACCTGAAGTCCAGAATAAAGGGGGGAAACTTAATGCTTCTCTGTTAAAGAAAAATGAATTTGCCTTGATTATTCTGGGAGCGTTGCTTTTAACTATTATCATATTTTTTCTTTTTTTCAGATCCACAGGTCCCAAGATTGACCCTGTTAAAAAAAGCGTTTCAAGTACATCCTTTGCTGATATTGAAAAGAAAATTAAAAAGATAGAACAAGTGCTTCAAATTCAGGAAAATTCTGTTCAATCACCAGCCGGTAAAAAAGTAAAAGGCGTGGAGAGAATTGATCCGGTGGAAGAACGTTTAACACGGCTTGAAACGGCATTTTCAGTTAGATTTGATTCCTTAATAGAAAGAATGGGAAAAATTGAAAAAAATATTTCACAGCTTAAAAATAAGCCGACCGCAACGATGACACCAAAATCTAAGCCAAAGCCTTCAATACCGGTAAAAAAAGCCGTGAAAAAAGAGAAAAAGACTCCCATGTTTCATACCGTTCAAAAAGGGGAAACCCTGTACTCTATCAGCAAAAAGTATAATACCAGTATTGCAAGCTTACAAAAACTCAATAATCTGTCCACCAAAGCAAAGATTTACCCGGGGGATAATATTCTTATCCGGTGATGTTTCTATGCGCCTTTAATGAAATTTTCGATCAGTCTTTTTCCCAGAGTGGTCATAAAGGATTCAGGATGAAACTGGACGCCATGGGTCTGATGCTCCTTATGCCGAATCCCCATGATTTCACCATCGTAAGTTTTTGCTGTAATAGTCAGACAGTCGGGAAAATCCTCTTTGGAAACCGCCAGGGAATGGTATCGCATGACAGTAAAGGCTTTGTTGATGCCTGAAAAAATATGTTCTCCATCAGAAGTGATCACAGATGTTTTTCCATGCATGATTTGCCTGGCCTGGATAATTTTTCCGCCAAAGCTCTGGGCTATAACCTGGTGACCAAGGCAGACGCCGAGAAGGGGAATTCTACCTGAAAAATGCTTGATAAGATCAAGAGAAATGCCTGCATCTTCCGGACGGCCAGGCCCTGGAGAGATGACAATGGCTCCTAAGTTCAAAGAGTTAAGATCATCAATGGAGATTCTATCGTTTCTAAAAACTTTTACCTCTACTCCTGTGTGAAGGATGTAGTGAACCAGGTTGAAAGTGAACGAATCATAATTGTCTATTACTGCAACTAACATTTATCTGCCTCCGCTCTGAACTGTCTGTTTTCATCTTAAATTGTACATATATTAAAAAGGTGAAAAATTCAAGAAACAGAAGGATTGATCAAGGCTGACGCATGAAATATTTTTAAAGACTTTGTGCATACCTCTTTGATACCACTTGCGGTTAATCGTACCATATAGTATAAGGAGGAAACAGGTATGAACAGGGATAAACAAATCAATATTCATATAGCATCTGACAAAGATATGAACCAAACCTTTATCAATGCATGGAAAAAAGCAGAACAAGGTGAGCAGCCTGAGGGTGAGCAGCACCTCTACTTTGAAGACGCCGCCTCATTTTTGAAAGTGCTGTCCAATCAGAGATTGATGAAATTTTATTCCATATTGATTAATTTTAGGATGTTTTACCATGTTATTGATTTTTCCACCTGTTACCAAACCTTGTGAGCCGCCTGCCGGGATAGCGCTCTTGTCTTCAGCCTTAAAAGAGCACGGGATTTTTTGTCATGGTTATGATGCAAATATTGAAGGACTGTTATATCTGATTAATTCAGATATTGTTCCTATTGATTCCTGGTCAAAAAGGGCACTGAAAAACAGAGAACAGATAATTTCTGATCTGAAGAATCCAACCCTGTATGAAAATATGGACCGCTATCACCAAAGGGTTTATGATCTAAACAAGCTGTTGTCCATCAGCGTGGATACCAAAAGATTCAGGATTACCTTGAGTGATTATTCGGATTCTAAGCTTTCCAGCGTTAACAGTAAAGATTTATTGAAAAGTGCCAGAGACTATAAAGAAAATCCTTTTTATGATTTTTTTGAAGATAAGGTAAGGCCTCAAATTCAAAATTCAGATTCAAAATACATAGGTATTTCCCTTTGTTATCTGAATCAGGCCCTGACTAGTTTTGCCCTTACAGGATGGATACGGAATAATTTTAAAGATAAAAAAATTATCTATGGCGGAGGGCTTGTATCTTCCTGGATGAGCAGGCCGGATTATAATGATCCTTTTAAAGATCTGGTTGATGTTATGATCAGGGGGGAAGGGGAACAGCCGTTGCTGGAACTTTTTGGTGTAAAAGACGCAAAAAAGAAGCATTATGTTCCGGATTATGATTTTGTAAAAGATGATTTATATCTTGCACCCGGCAAAGTTTTGCCTTTTCGAGCATCCATTGGATGTTATTGGAGCAAGTGCAGGTTCTGCCCTGAAAAGGCAGAAACCCGTCCCTATAATTCCCAGCGGGCATCAAAAGTGTTACAGGATTTAAAATCAATTGATCAAAAATATGCTCCTGACTATGTTCACTTAATCGACAATGCTGTTACACCGGCCTTTTTAAAGGCTGTATCAAAAAATAAATTTGGATTTAAATGGTATGGATTTGTAAGATTTGAAAAAGAGTTTCTGGATCGGGATTTTTGCCATGATCTTAAAAATTCGGGATGTAATATGCTAAAACTGGGTCTTGAATCAGGGGACCAGGATGTGCTGGACCGGATGAACAAGGGAACGGATCTGACTATGGTATCAACCATCCTTGGAAACCTGCATCATGCAGGAATCTTAACCTTTGTCTACCTTCTTTTTGGAACGAGTTTTGAAGATAAAAAGGCTGCATTCAGAACGCTTGAATATGTCAAGGCACACAAGGAATATATTGATTATTTGAACCTGGCTGTATTTAATCTTCCCAAATTCAGCGATGATGCTAAATATCTTGATACTCATGAGTTTTACCATGGAGATCTTTCGTTATATTTAAATTTTACGCATCCATTTGGGTGGGATAGAAGGCAAATCAAACAATTTCTTGATAAATCATTTAAAAAACAGGTGGTTGTCGGATCACACATTCGTAAAAATCCAGCATTTTTTTCATCAAACCATGCTGCATTTTTTCAACACCAGAGGGGATGAATTATGATTGCACATATTCTTTCAACCGGAGATGAAGTCCTTTTAGGGGATATTGTTGATACAAATTCAGCATTTCTCTGCCGTGCACTCAAAGAAATGGGCATTGAAGTTCAAAAAATTATTGCTGTTGGTGATGATGTCGATGCAATTGCATCAATTATTGGTGACATTTCTCTACAGGCAGATATCTGTCTTGTTACCGGTGGCCTGGGCCCAACCCGGGATGATTTGACAGGGCTTGCCTGTAGTAAGGCCTCAGGTAACAGGCTTGAGCTGAACATAGATGCATTGGAATCAATGAGATCCTATTTTAAAAAGAGAGGATTTCAATTAACCAGAGATAATGAAAAACAGGCCTTGCTGCCATCCAGTTCAAATATGCTGATTAATCGCAATGGTACAGCACCTGGATTTTATATAAAAATAAATCAGTGTCTTTTTTTCTTTATGCCGGGCGTACCGTCTGAAATGAAAATGATGTTTGAAAAAGAAATAAAAAAGGTGTTGGTTAATAAATTTAATCTCTTTGATGATATCCTGATCGAACGGCTCACCGTATTTGGTCTTCCTGAATCAAAGGTCGGAGCATTGTTAAAAGGGTTTGAAACAAAGTTTTTTGGAATACGGTTGGGTTTTCGGGCTGATTTTCCTGTCATTGAAGTCAAAATAATTTTATCTGGTTCTTTTAAAGAAAAAGACAAAGCAAGAGCTGATATTGCAAAAGCAAAACAATGGGTGGTGCTGCAGCTTGAGAATAAAGTCGTGTCTGAACAAGGATTGACCATTGCCCAGGAGGTCGGGGGTTTGTTGACAAAACAAGGTAAAACCCTTGCCATTGCAGAATCCTGTACAGGTGGTCTGATTTCAAACATGGTGACCGATGTGGCGGGCAGTTCAAACTATTTTTTATTTTCAGGTATTACTTACTCTAATGACGCAAAAATAAATATTTTGAATGTCAGAAAAGAGACAATTATTGAATACGGGGCTGTTCATGAACAGACCGCCCTTGAAATGGCCCAGGGTGCAAGACATAAAGCCCATGCTGATTTTGCCATCTCAACCACCGGTATTGCAGGACCCGGCGGCGGCACTAAAGAAAAACCGGTAGGCATGGTGTGTATCGGTATTGCAGGTTCTGAATTTTCAATGGCCAGAACATATAGATTTTCCTTTGATGACAGGGTTAAAAATAAAAAAATATTTGCCATGATGGCTTTGGAAATCTTAAGAAGGCATTTGGTTTTGATGGCGAAAACATTTTAAAAACCAGGCCATGGTTTCAATCTCAAACTCTGCCTGATCTCTTCTTGCGGTCATCTGGTGATCCCCGTTTTTATGAATGATCAATCGTTTGGGCTCCTTTGCCAGGTTGTAGATATCATTGGCATTTGAAACCGGAACCACTTCGTCTGCATTCCCGTGGAAAATAAGCACGTTGGACAGATTTTTTGCTTTATCCAGAATATTAAAAAGAAGATTGTTTTTAAAAAAGCTCAAGGGCAGGGCAGATCTGTCTTCATTTGCATCTGTTGGAATATTTTCAATGGTGAGACTTTTTGCAGGTGAAGAGCACAAGACTGCCCCGCAAAGATTGATATTCATTTGTAAAAGTGATTCCCAGGCATTAATACAGGTGGAACCTCCCATGCTGGACCCGAAAACAGCAATGTTTTGGCTTGTCTTTTCAAGTGACAGGATATGCTTTACAGCATTGATATAGTCATTGGTTCGTTTTTCAAGGGAGGTGTCTTTGATAAAATCTCCTTGGCTTTCACCGCAGCCCCTGTGATCAAACCGGAAAAAGGCAATATTATTCTGGACAAGAAGTTTTGCCAATACCGTTTGTTTTGCAGATTCTTTTGAGCCTTCAAGGCCGTGGGACCCGACAACAAGGGGGGGGTATTTTACCTTGGGCAGGTGCAAAACCCCTTTAAGTAAAAATCCATGGGAGATGAATTCAATATTTTTTGAACAGGTTTTCATACCTTGTCTTTATGCCATTAAACCATTATAATATCAAGTTTTGAAAATTTGGATTAATTAAAAGTTAAACAGAAATAAACATTATGGCAATTAAGAAAAGAAAAACATATGAACTGGAAATCATTGATCTTGCCTTTGGGGGCAGGGGGCTTGCAAAACCGGATGGATTACCGGTTTTTATCGATCGGTGCATTCCGGGAGATATTGTATTTGTAAAAATTACAAAAAAGAAAAAGTCCTGGGCAGAAGGAAAACTGATAAAAATTTTAAAGGAATCTCCCCTTAGAAAAGAGGGGAAATGCCAATATTGCAATTATTGCGGGGGATGTAAGTGGCAGCAGATTGAATATGATCTCCAGCTTGAATATAAAAAAAGACATGTCACAGAATCCATTGAGCATATTGGCGGGTTAAAAAATATTTTGGTGAAGGATGTTATCCCGTCTGACAAAATTTTTGAATATCGCAATAAAATGGAATTTTCCTGTTCCTCAAAAAGATGGTTGCTGCCCTGGGAGCTTGAAAATGAGGAAATTAAAAAGGGTTTTGGCATTGGACTTCATGTGCCGGGCACCTTTGACAAGGTCATTGATATCAAACAATGCGAAATCATGCCGAAACTTGGAAATCAGATATTGGAGGATGTCAGACATTTCATAAAAGAATCAGATCTTCCAGCCTATCATTTAAGGACACATGAAGGGTTCTGGCGGTTTTTAATGCTAAGGCATTCAGTGGCTTTTGACACATGGATGGTTAATATTGTAACCAAAGAGAAAAAAATTGATGTGGTCCGGGATCTTGCAGCCAAACTGGCAGAAAAATATCCACAGATTGAATCCATCATGAATAATATTACCGATGCAAAATCCGGTGTTTCAACCGGCAAAGAAGAAATTACCCTTTATGGTAAGGATCACATAAAGGAAAAGCTGGGAAAATTTGTATTTAAAATTTCAGCCAATTCATTTTTCCAGACCCATACAAAATCTTGCGAAAAATTATATTCCAAGGTATCGGAATATGCTGCATTGACAGGCAAAGAAGTTGTGATGGATCTTTATTCCGGAACCGGTACAATCCCCATATGGCTTTCAGATCAGGCAAAAATGGTGAAAGGCATTGAGATTGTGCCAAGCGCTGTCATTGATGCAAAACAAAATGCCAGGCTCAATGAAATTGAAAACTGTGAATTTCTTGAAGGGGATATCAAGGATGTCCTGCCAAGATTAAAATCAAAACCCGATGTAATGATTATTGATCCGCCAAGGGTCGGTATGCACAAGGATGTTGTTCGACAGGTACTTTCAATGGGTCCTGAGAAAATTGTCTATGTATCCTGCAATCCGGCAACCCTTGCCCGGGATCTTGAAATGCTGTCCCCCAAATACGAGACCTGCGAAATTCAACCCATAGATATGTTTCCCCATACCTATCATATTGAATCTGTTGCATTGCTCTTAAAAAATTG
>NZ_JAIOSW010000429.1 GCF_021107415.1 Desulfobacula sp. | reverse complement strand
CACCTTAAACAAAAGGAGAAATAAAAATGACGGATCAAGCATGGAAAACTCCCTATTGGCCGGAAGGCGTATCACACGATGTAACTGATTACCACTACCCTCTGCCTCAAATCCTTGATGAAACGGCTAAAAAGTATCCTGATAATGTCTATACCATTTTTAACGGCGCTTTCAGGACTTATTCCCAAGTCAAGGATACTGCGGACCGAATTGCGAACTTTCTTGCGGGCAAAGGTATTAAAAAAGGGGATAAAATTGCTATTTTTCTTCCCAACATACCCCACTTTCCTGAAGTTCTTTTTGGCATCCTTAAATCTGGTGCTGTAGCTGTGAACTGTAACCCATCATACACGCCGACAGAGCTGAATTACCAGCTCAAGGATTCCGAATCAAAAATGGTCTTTTGCATGGACCATCCCCTGCTATATCCAAACACGGTTGAGGCTATAAAAGACACCGATATTGAAACTGTTATTGTTTGCAATATCAAATCCTATCTTCCAAAAATCAAAGCGTTCATTGGTGGACTTTTAGGCAAAATCCCCAAAGCTGACAAACATGAACCCGGACACCTTATGTTTGACGATATTGTTGCCTCTGCCAGCCCAAATCCTCCCTCCTTTGATGTCAACCCGGATGAGGATACCGCTGTCATGCTCTATACCGGCGGCACAACTGGTGTGCCCAAGGGGGCTGAACTGAGCCATACAAATTTTGCTTACAATCTGGAAGCT
Source organism: Desulfobacula sp. (assembly GCF_021107415.1). The sequence continues at coordinate 4,606 of NZ_JAIOSW010000429.1, read as the reverse complement.
TGTGAAGAATATTTCAGGCTGGTCCATGAAGAGGGGAAAAAGGCCGAAAAAATGAGGCGTGGCGGATATCATACATATCTTGGTGTTTTACCCTGGTATCACAGTTTTGGTATAACAAGCGCTCTTCTTTTTTCAGCATTGTCAGGAAGCAGGCTGATATGCATCCCGGATCCAAGGGCGGGCAATCCGCCTTTTACAGGAGTTCTGGAGGCAGTACAAAAATACAAACCTACTTTTATCACTGCCGTTCCAACAATATTTATCGCTTTTACAAACCATCCAAACTTGGAGAAATATGACATTTCCTCAATTATGGGGTGTCTTTCAGGTGGAGCTCCCCTACCCCCGGAAGTGTGTAAACAATTTGAAGAAAAAACCGGTTCTATTATTTTCGAGGCGTACGGACTTACGGAAACCGCCCCTGCTGCCTGCATCAATCCCTCATTTAAAGAAACCAGGAAAATAGGCAGTATTGGCTTTCCCCTTCCTGAAACAGATGTAAAAGTTGTTGATTTAAAGGATGACACAAAAGAACTTCCCCAGGGGGAAGACGGGGAGCTTGCCATTTGCGGTCCCCAGGTCATGAAGGGATACTGGAAAAGACCGGATGCTAATGAAGAAGTTTTCAGACAGATTAACGGCAAGCGGTATTTTCTGACAGGGGATATTGGCAACATTGATAAAGATGGATATATCACCATCACAGACCGTAAAAAGGATATGATCATTGTGGGTGGTTTCAATGTCTATCCAAGGGAGGTGGAAGATATCCTTTATACCCATCCCAAGGTTGAGCTGGTGGCTGTAGTAGGCGTTCCTGATGAAAAATCCGGTGAAAAAGTAAAGGCTTTTATTAAATTCAAAGAAGGACAATCCGCAACTAAAGAGGAAATAAACACATTTTGCAAAGACAATATGGCAGGTTATAAACGGCCCAAATTTATTGAATTCAGAAATGAAATTCCTGTATCAAATATTGGAAAAGTTTTAAGACGGGTACTCAGGGATGAAGAGACTATCAAGTCCGGGTAATGATATTTATCACCTCGCTTGCAATGGTGAGGCCAAAAACACCCGGCACCCAGGCAATAGTTCCGATGGGAGGTCTTGACCGGCCATGATCCGGTAGCGCATCTTGTGCATCTTCAGATCGAAAGGGTTGTTTGTTTAAGGATTTTTCAATGGAATAAACAGCCCTTACCCCTTTATAAAGCCCCCGCCTGTGAAGCCGTTGCCTCACCACCCTTGCCAGAGGACAGACACAAGTCTCACTGATATCTCCTGTTTTTATCATGGAGATATCAGTTCTTCCTCCAGCCCCCATGCTGGAAACCACAGCAAGGCTCAGCTGCCTTGCACCTACAATCAGGTTTACCTTTGAATTAAGCCCATCTATGGCATCCACCACCACATCAATCCCTTTAGACAAGAGATTCTCAAGGCTTTGGGCATTGATAAATGAGCTGTGAAATTCTACATTGCAAAGCGGATTAATATCTTTTACCCGTTCATAAGCAATGTTGGCTTTTTCCCTGCCAATGGTAGAGTTTAATGCAAACAGCTGCCGGTTGATATTTGTGGCATCCACCGTATCAAAATCAATAAGATGTAAATTGCCGACACCTGTACGGGCAAGGGCTTCGGTTGCAAATGATCCTACTGCACCCAGACCAAAAACAGCCACTGTCGCATTTTTTATTTTTTCCATTGCCTGTGACCCGAGAAGCTGCTCTGTTCTTGCGAATTGGTCCATTGATTGATCCATTAGCTGGTCCATTGATTGTCCTTTTTCCCCGGCAATATGGAATGAAATAGATTCAAACTGTTATCATAAGCCTGTCTTGAAAATTCTTCAAATTCCATGCCGATCCTGGTTGATGCAATCTGTGCAATGGCCGGTAAATTTTTAGGTTCATTGAGTTGGGAAACTTGTGGTTCCGATAAATAAGGATAGATATCAGGCGTATCTGTTTCCAGAACAAACCGTTCTTTTGAAGCCCTTTTCAAGGCATTCACGACTTTTTTGGCATTGGGATTTGTCACTGACCCTGAAAAAGAAATGTATAACCCGTATGTCTCAAAAAGCGAAATCATATCTGCTGACCCGGAATAAGAGTGTATTAGCCCGGAAACTTTAAGTTTCCCCATTTTTTTCAGGATATGAATAAAGGTATCCCAGGCCTTTCGTATATGGATATTAATGGGGCGTTCCAATTCCATAGCAAGCCCAAGATGATGCTCAAATACTTTAATCTGTAAATCCCGGTCACTTGTTTTATCTGTAAAATCAAGCCCTGTCTCACCAATGCCGGATGAATAGGCCAAGAGATAATGTTCCAGTCGTTCTTTCCATTGATCGGATATATTGTCCACAAACCAGGGATGAATCCCGAAACAGGGCAGAATGGAACTAAAATCCTTGGACAATTGTGCGGTTAATTCAAAATTATTTTCCATGGTGGCACAGGATACCATATATTGAACATTTGCTATCCTTGCCCTGTCCTCTATTCCTGGAATATCTGAGATTATCCTTGAATCATGCAGATGACAATGTGAATCAATAAAAAACATATTTTAATATACCGAATAACACATAATGAGTAAACAACTCATCGAACGACAGGGAGAAAGGCAATACTTTGGCCTAAACTTCGCCGGACATCCATGTCCGGCTACGAGGTGAAATCACTGCTCCCGGCGTCCTGCCTCCGCAGCGATTCAAACCCGGCCGAAGCATCCTCTTCCCCCCTGCCTTTGCCGAAACCAAAGAGCCTCAATCAATTCATTATATTAGAAACTTGAACAGAATTTAAGCATTCGTATTCTATTTTACTACAAGTATAGTTGAATGGACAGGTTATGAATTTGGTGGGTTTATATATTGGTAAGATGAAAAAAGAAATGACTTCTATAACAGAAATTGGTTCATATAGTGTATTTAAAATAAGAAAAAACTTGAAGCAGAAATAAAAAAGGCAGAGCCAACTGAATGGCCCTGCTTTTAATTATTTTAATGAACCTATTTTTGTTTTCTTTTATTGAATCCAGCAATTCCCAGAAGACCTGAAGCCAGGAGCAATAAGGCGCTGGGTATGGGTACGGGATTACCAATTCTTAATCCAAAGGTTTCATAACTGGAATTGGCATTTCTCCAGCGAGGAGAGCGCCACCAAGCATATTCAGCCAGAATATCGCTTGACAAGGGATTATCGTTTTCATCATACATGTCAGGCATAAAACCATTATAATTTTGTCCGCTACGGACCTCAAAAGCTGCCCAATATGTTCCTGCTGATAAATTCAGTGATACCCCTGAAACGCCAGCCCAGCCAAAACTGTCAGGAGTGTCGGGATCTATGGTGCTGTTATTGGGATCATAATCAGCCATATCCAGAACGGAGAAGGCCCAGCTGCCATAACTTATGTTTGAATCAGGTATCGGGGATCCAGAATTGAAATTATTTCCATATATTGCTACAGTAATGGTGCCGCCTGTCAATGCGAACCACCCTTCAATGTCCACAATAGTAGAAAAACTTTGATTCAGCGTAAACTGACCAGCCACCCATTGAGTGCTTTTCACTTGGACGCCACTGACAAATGTGTTCCCTGGCCCTGTATTCACTACATAGTCAGCAAAAACAGAATGGGGGGTAACTAAGATAATACAACCGATTAACAAGAATTTTAAATGTTTTGACATGCTTTCATCTCCTCTCCGATTGAATTCTTTTGTATAGTCATGGTTAATATTGATTTGCAATTCAAATAGTTATATGCAAAAAATATACCGAAAAACCCTATGACAGCAAATACGGTTGGATTTTTCAAAAGTCTTGTTATTAATGCCTTCCCGGATAGGTTAGTAGTACCTGTAATTGAAAACAACAAATAATTATCGATTTTATGGATAAAAAAATTAAATTTATTAAATGAATGGTATTTATACGAACTGAGAGTATCAGTATTATGTAAAAAATGTAATACTTTTAGGAAAAAAATGTAATACTTTTAGGAAAAAAATGTAATACTTTTAGGAAAACTTTTTTATAGTGGTTTTATTCTTTTTGGGATGAATTGCTTAAATTATATTGGAGACACAGAGGAATGAAAAAAACTGACTTTTGAATGACATAAGACCTGTACAGCACCCATTCTTATTTGGGGGTGGACTATTATTAAAAAGTCTTGGGCTTCAATACTTAAGGATATCACAAAAGATGAAAAGTCCGAGTGTCATATCCCCTCTGTAATCTCAGTAGAAACACCCGAGAGCAAAGTACAGACAGCTTATAGCAAAATTTCTCAAATATTTGATGCTATAAATATCTGTCAATATAAATTCAAGAAACTTTAGTTTTTCAAAAAAATGCACCTAAATAAATGACCTTGGCATTGCGGGGTGTCATCATTGAATAAGCCCTATAATAAACCGTTTCAAACATTTCTTATCAATGAGAAATCATCTTTCTGCACCCAGAATTTAACAGCCGACCCGGAGGAGACCCGGGGAACCTCATTCAACTTTATACATCACTTGACGTAACAAAACTTAATATTTCTTATTATATCAATAGCTTACATGATCTTTGCCAAACATGAT
>NZ_JAIOSW010000168.1 GCF_021107415.1 Desulfobacula sp. | reverse complement strand
GGTTAAGGTAATTGATGAATCAATCCTATTGTGTTCCTTGATTTTCTTCAAGTTTTTTTTAAAATAATTAGTGAATTTCAGTATAATATTTAATATAAATTAATAAACGATTTTTAGAAAAAATCAACACTTCATTTGCGGGACGATATTGTTGTCAAAATAAGATACTATCTATAAATAGGGAAATTACATGAAATCAATTGCTCAAATGGCCAAAAGCCTGGATATTTCGTCCAGTACGATTCGTGAATATTTAAGCCGATTTGAAGAATTCTTTCCTGATCCGGTTGAACATGAGGGCGTTAAGGAATATCCGCCCGAAGCTGAAGACCTGATAAAGAAAATTTATGGATATTATCAGACAAGCGGTATGACAAAAGAAGAGATCCGGGTGAAACTGGGTGGCCCCGGGCCGGTAGATCAATCTCCGTCAGCAGCTGTGGCAGCTATGGCACCCATGGATATGGCGCAGTTTGAACAATTGGGCGAAAGATTTGAGCGATTGATCACAACGATTGAGAATCTGACTTCGGCCATCACCGGGGCAAATGTGGAGACGTTTAAGGGTATAAGGTAACAGGTGGGCAGCCATACAAAATTAAATGAGATCAATGAACAACTAACGGATATTATTGAATTAACCAGGGGGGAAGGTGGGAACGATGAGAATATAGAAAAAAATGTATTGGATGCCGATGGTACTGTTATTTTTTCATTTGGCAAACTGACACCCGGCGCAGCCGATTCCATGAGCTTTGCAAAAGCCCATAAAAAACCCTGGCTTCACATAGACCTTGAAACAGAAAAAAATCCATCAGTCGTCCTTAGAAAATGGCTGCCCCAATTTGAGATACAGGTGCTGAATGTGGCAGGCAAAAGTGCCAGTAAAATACCGGGGCTGAAAAGATCAGTCGATGACATTATTTCTCTTGTATTGAATGAATAAATGATTTTTAAAATAAAAAAAAGCAGCCGTATTATTCTGGTATTAATTTTTTTAATTATTTTTCTCATGGTTTTGGGTGGGGGAATATTTTTATATTTTTTGAACAAGAAAAAGAGTGTACAGGATAATCTTCCGCCAATAATAAAGCAGATGATAGTGCTTAATGAAGACATTGAAAAAACGACGAGTGATATATACAATGCCTCGGGCAAGCTTGACAGTATCAGTATGGTCCAATCGAGAATCACCGATATAGAGTCAGCCATCAAGCTGATTGGCGATTTAAGACAATTGGTAGAAGAAAATCAAATAGCTATAGACAGACTTACCGAGTTTATTGAAGATCATACAAGTTTTGTCCATAGAAAGAATCTTTTATGGGTGTTTGCCATCAAAGAATTTTATACGAATCATCATGTGGTGCAACACCATAAAAGCCGTGTGAATTATCTTGCAGCCTTTGAAACACTTTTAAAGTATACGCACACGAATTTTCAGAATATCATGGAGCTTCAAAGCCGGCAGCACATGAGAAGTTATGATGTCTATTATATGCGATACAGGAGAGCTGCAGACAGTCACAATCGGTTTAATAAAAAACGGATTTCCTTTCAAACGGCCTTTGTAGAAGATCACCCCGAAGTTACCCCCTTTCTTCCGGGCGCGCACCACACAGGTCCTTTTAAATTCTGGGACAAGTTTTCATTTTAAAGAGTCCAGCAAAGATGCCGTCACATCATGAACATCAGTTTCTTTAAAACAAAATTGCATATCAACAAATTGATCTCTGAATTTTATAATTTCATCTTTTATAATGGATCTGTTTTGAATGAGATCCGCCATTAAAGTCGCAAGGGTTTGAAAATCCTTTTCTATCATACCAAACCGCGTCATCTCAGATACCCCCATTCGAAGGGCTCCGGATGCGGTGAAGCCTTCTTCAACCGGAGTTGCCTGGTAATTGACAATGATATTGTTTTCTTCAAGTTCTCTGGCTATTTTTGCTCCTTTTCCATACCCTACGTTCAGAATTACCTGGTGAGTCTCGGTAAAAGAGATATCAGGATCACCCGCCACATCCAGGCCCTGTTCCTTTAACGCAGCGGCAAACGCTTTGGCATTTGAAATGACGGCTTTCTGGTAATCTTCCTTAAAATGATTCATTTCATAGGCAGAAAACAAAAGACCTGTCATGGTACCTAAGTGATGGTTGCTGACGCTTCCGGGAAACGTCCTTCTTTGTACTGCTTCCCAGAGTCCATATTCCAGGTCTTGTTCATTAAAATCAGATGCAATAACCCCGCGCTGGGTGCCAAAATAAGTCTTATGGGTAGACCCTGTTACGATATGGGCACCTTCTTTTAACGGTTCCTGGAAATATTTACCATAAAGCCCCAGCACATGGGCCATGTCATACATCACCAGGCAGGAGGGGGCAAATTCATCCACAAACCTGCGGATCTCGGCCACCGGCTCTTTGTGGAGAATCATGCTTTTACCAAGAATGATAAGTTCGGGCTGGTGTTCTTTGATGATCGCTTCACAGGCGTGAATATCGATTTTATAAGGGTTGTCTTTCAATACCGGAAAATTAATGACGGCTGGTTTTTCTGTCTTGGGATCTCTTGCTACAAAATCACGAAGTGCTCCCATGGGTTGCGCACTTAAGTGCCCGCCCTTGATGATATGGTTGTTTATGATTTTACGCAGTCGCCTTTGTTCGCTTTTTCTGTCTGCCCGGTTGAGAAAATCCACAAGCGCACTGAAAAGAGCTGTATTGGCCATTTGACCGGAAATGACCCTTGATTCTATATTTTGACATCCAAAGAAAGTTTGAAATTCTTTATTTAAAAGATGTTCAATCTCCCGGATAAATTCAGTTCCCTGGTAGTAAAAAACATCTTCTCCAAAAAAGGCCTTTATCTCTTTGTGCTCGGCATACCGGTTGACCGGGTCGCTGACGGACAAGAGCCGTGATAAGTAAGATTGGCTCATTTCCGACGGGATCAGATTGATGCACTCTTTCTGGCGCCAGGTATGATTGTTTAAGGCCCTTGATACCAGTTGCCGGGCAAGTTCAGGATAGTTTCCGTCATCTTCTGTCTGTTTTACCAAGCTTAATTGATCATGGGGAATGGACCTGACAAAAGGCGGTGCTTCAGAACTCATGTGATAGGGGACAACAATACTGTCACATTGTTTTTTCCTGATTTGTATTTGCAGAGTTTCTCCTTCAAGAATATTGCTGTCAATCAATGCCAGGGCAACAGCCCTTTTTTTAGGATTTCCCTTAAATTCAGAATTCAGTCCGCTTCCTTCCGGTTCCCGGTATGGGATCATGGTTCCGGATGTAATATATCCCACATGTTTGTCTTTGGAAAATACTTTATACCCTCCTCTTGCAATTCCTTTCCCGGTAATGGCAAGGGGCATGACCATTCTTGGCAAATGAGAAATATCTTCAAACCTTTGATCTATAATATTTTTAAGCGCAAGATATTGTTGGTAAAGAGCATCTTTTCCAATAAAATCACCTTTAAGGGATGAAAAACTGACAGCAAATTTGGATAATTTGGATGCAAAGAGACCCATTTCATTGTTATCATGATCCATGCCCAGTTCTTGACCATATAAAGGCAGGCCTGCTTCAAGCCTCAAGGTGTCTCTGGCACCCAGTCCAATGGGAAGAGCCCCTTTTTCCAATAAAAGATCCCAGATGAAAACAGCATGTTCGTTCTCTATAAAAAGTTCAAATCCCAGGGGTTCACCTGTGTAACCGGTCCTGGCAAGACAGGTCTCAACACCGTTGATATCTACGATGCTCAAGCAATTTCGGGAAGGTTCAGGCAAAACCCCTCCCGTAACAATCTGTCCGATAATGGATTTGGAAAGGGGGCCCTGAAGGGAAATCATGGCCATTTCAAAAGTTCTGTCAACCATTTCAATATCGGAAAACAGCTTTAGATATTTTTCAAGGTGGGCCACATCTTTCTCTCTATTCGATGCATTAACCACAAGCAGATATTCGTCCTGCTTAAACCGGTATAAATAGGCATCGTCAATGGCGCCTCCGCTTTCATTCTGTATCAGTGTATACTGGCTTTCACCCAATCCTAATGCCATGGCATTGTTGGTCAAAACATGCTGCAGAAAAGGCAGTGTGTCTTTGCCTTTGAAATAGAGCCGTCCCATGTGTGAAACATCGAATATACCGGCTCTTTTCCGGGTTACCATATGTTCATTTATGATACCGGTGGGATATTGTATGGGCATTTCCCAGCCCCCAAATTCTACAATTGTTGCATCAAGATCCTGGTGTTTATTAAAAAATACGGTTTTTAGAAGTTCGCTCATGGGACGGTCTCCATTTAAATAATGGGTTCAGGTAAAAAATTATTTTATAATTGTGGTAGTATCAATATTAAATATGAGCAGCCCTGTCCAAAACCTCAGAAGCCCATTGATTGATGCTTTTTCCATGTACTTTGGCAACAGTGGCAACGGCGGCATGAACATCTGGTGAAACCCGTAACATCAGTTTGCCGGAATAAGGCTTTTGAGCGGGCCGACCAGTTTTTTCGCTGATTGCAATGTAGTTATCGACGGATTCATGAAACGCTCTTTCGAGCTCGTTAACCGTTGTGCCGTGAAAGCCGACAATATCCTTAATGCCAGCCAGATGACCGACAAAAATGTGGTCTTCCTCGTCATACTCAATGTGGGCAATGTAACCCTTGTACCTCATCATGTTCATGGTGTTATACCTGCCTTTTCCAGAAATTTAAGGGCGTCTTTCACGCGATACCGCAGCGCTTCTTTATCAGGATGCGGATGGTGGAAATCTACCCGCATATCATTCAAAATAAAACTAACAGCAGAACCTGCCCTTTCCGTGCGGTCTGCACTCAATGATAGAAACAACGCTTCGATTTTACGCCATTCAATATTTCCATTAACCGGATCGGTGAAGATTGCCTTGAGCATTTTTCTATGCTTTGTGTTCATGAAATAAATGATAGCATAACCAGCTATCATTGTAAATATAAAAGATAGCTGCCATTAATACCAAACGGCTGTGGTTGAGATGCTTGAAATTAGTTGAGAAGCCTTTTTTATACGATTGCTGCTCAGGACTTACTCTGATAAAAACCAAAAAGAAGACAGATCAGGGCGGCAGATGTGCAGAACCCTGATATCAGGCAGATGGGTATCAGACCGAAATTTGACCAGACAATACCGCCGAGGAAGGCTCCTGCAACCCGACCGATTCCGGCAATGGCAAAAAATGCGGACATGGTGGATGCCCTCAGTTTTGGAACCAGTTCTGTGGATAAGCTCATGGAGGAGACAATGGTAAATTCAAAGGTGAAGAAAACCAGGAAAAGTCCTGCCAGAACATAGCTTAGGCCAATATCCAGAATCGGTAAAAGAAAGTAAGCCCCGGTACACAGGGAGACCCCGATGATCACGGATTTTTTTAAGCCGATCCTGTCAGAGAACAAGACGGTACATCCTTCTCCTAAAATTTCAGAGACTCCGATGAAAACAGTTCCAAAACCAATGGCAGCCAGAGAAAGGCTATAGGATTGTTCCAGCCAGGCCCCATAAATCACAAAAAGGTTGTCATTGGCAAGAGACATAAAAAATACAAAGGATAAAATCCCCAGGACTTTTCTATCTTTAATAATGGTTTTCCAGTTTGATCTTATTGGTGTTTTGATTTTAGATACCTTGGAGTTTTGTTTATCTTTTGGCATAATTTTCAATATAATGAAAAAACAGACAAGAGAAAGTCCACTGATAATGAAAAAAGGGGTTTGCCAGGAAAATCGTTCAATAATGATACCGGCTGACGGGATGCCGACTAAAGTCGACCCTGCCCATGCAAGTTCAGTAATCCCAATGATCTGACCTCTTTTTTCAAAGGGAACGAAATTGGCGATAAAGGCCTGAAGGCTGGGATCAAATATGCTTTTGGCAAGCCCTGCAAGGAAAAGGCCGATCACAAGGACGGAATAAATCGGG
>NZ_JAIOSW010000143.1 GCF_021107415.1 Desulfobacula sp. | reverse complement strand
ATAGCCTTCCTCCACGTTCAAATTTTATATCATAGAAAAATTTGCAATATTTTTAAATAATCCTGACACGGATGATAACAATGCTATCCTGTTTTGTCTTAATTTTACATCCTCTGCCATCACCATAACATCATCAAAAAAGGTATCCACTTTGGGTCTTAACGTAGCAATATGCGAGAGTGCTTTATCATAATTTCCTTCTTGAATCAAACCTTCTACAATTTGCCTGACCTCATTGACAGCACTGAACAGCTCTTTTTCCGACGAATCTTCAAAAAGACTTTCATCCACGGGTAACAAAGCTTTCGCACCTGCTTTTTTAAGAATATTTTCAACTCGTTTAAACGTAATTGACAGCGGTTCAAAATCCGGTTCTTTTCGTAAAGAATCCAAAGCCCTGGCCCTTAAAACAAGATCCGGAAGATTATCAAAGGATGCCCAGAGCGCGGAATTAACCGCTCCTCTTGACAAGCCCGTATCCGTTAAGATATTAACCATTCTGTTTTTGAAGAATCCTATAATTTTCAAAGACATCTCTGCTTTTTCAGTCGTATCATCAACAAATGCCTCAAGCCCTTTATCAATCATGGATGGTAACGAGAAAACCAGATTTTCTTCCAGCATTATCTGGATGATACCAATTCCCTGACGTCTCAATGCATAAGGGTCTGTCCCACCGGTTGGAATCAAGTCAACTGAAAAACATCCGCAAATGGTATCCAGCTTGTCTGCAATGGCCAAAAGACAGGCTGTGGGATTTTCAGGCAGTTTGCCACCGGAATAAACCGGTCTGTAGTGTTGTTCAATGGCAAAGGCAACATCTTCTTTTTCTCCGGCTTTTAAAGCATAGGCCCTGCCGATAACGCCCTGAAGTTTTGTAAATTCAATGACCACCTGACTGACAAGGTCTGCCTTGCAAATTTGAGCGGCCCTGGTAACATTGAGTTTCAAAATGTCTTTAGCATCATAGGATGATTCTTTTACAAGATACTCAGCAAGATTTCCAAGTCGCAAAGTTTTATTATAAACTGTTCCAAGTTTTTCCTGAAAAGTTACGTTTTTCAGCTTTAAAGCAAACTCATCCATAGAAGACTCAAGATCTGCCTCATAGAAAAATTTTGCATCGGACAAACGGGCACGCAGCACTGTTTCATGTCCTTTTGCCACAAGCTGCATATCTTTTGCTCTTGTGTTGTTAACGGCTATGAACAAGGGTTTTAAATTGCCGTTTTCATCTGTCAGGGCAAAATATTTCTGGTGTTCTCTCATGGCCGTGATCAAAACCTCATCCGGCACTTCAAGAAACTCATCATCAAACTTACCCACAACAGGGAAAGGGGATTCCACAAGGTTTGTCACAATATTAATCAGCTCATCATCTTCAAGGATCTGTGAGTGATGCTCTTTTGCGCAAGCTTCAACAGCTTTTGTCAGAATAGCCTTTCTCTTTTCAATATCCGGAATAACGCCGGCTGATTCAGCAACCTCTATATATTTGTCTGCTGATTCGATCTTTACTTTTCCAGGGTACATGAATTGATGTCCCAGAATATTAGAAGAAGATTTTATATTGCCCACTTTGAAATCAAGAATTTTTTCCCCTAAAAGTCCCACCAGAGAAATAATGGGCCGGGCAAAACTGATGGACAGGTCTCCCCACCGCATCCGTTTGGGGAACGGAATGGATAATATCTCTTTTTCAAGAATACTTTCAAGGATGGACACTGATGACTCACATTTTTTTTCAACAACTGCGGTCAGATATCTTCCCTTTGATGTGTCTTCAACTTTAATTTGATCCAGTGCCACGCCTGCTTTAGAAGCAAATTTTTCTGCCGCAATGGTTGGGTTGCCATTTTCATCAAATCCTACCCTTTCAGGCGGACCTTTGATGGTTGAGGTTTTCAAATTCTGCATATCTGCGACATTTTCCACCATTAAAGCAAGACGTCTGGGTGTTCCAAATGTCCGGGCATTGCCGTGTTCTATTCTTAATCTGTCTAAAGCTGAAAGAATATTCTCTTTAAAGGCATCCAAAGCAGGGATAATATAACCGGCCGGGATCTCTTCTGCGCCTATTTCAATTAAAAGTGTATTCATTTTAATTAGCCCCTCCATTCTTCAATAACGGATGTCCCATTTCTTGTCTTTGTATAAGATATGCTTTGGAACACACCCTTGCAATATCCCTGATACGTTTAATATATCCTGTTCTCTCGGTCACACTGATGGCACCTCGTGCATCCAGGAGATTAAAGGTATGGGAACATTTTAAACAATATTCATAGGCAGGAATAACAAGCCCTTTTTTGATAATACGATGGGCTTCAGTTTCATGTTTTTTGAACAGATCAAACAGCATATCCACATCTGCAATTTCAAAATTATAGGTGGACTGTTCCACTTCCTGTTGGTGATAGACATCCCTGTAGGTGATGTCATTGTTCCATTTGAGATCAAACACATTATCCACACCCTGCAGATACATGCAGATGCGCTCCAGACCATATGTCAACTCGACAGGCACAGGGTTTACTTCCACACTCCCGGTCATTTGAAAATAAGTAAACTGACTGACTTCCATACCGTCCAGACAGACTTCCCATCCAAGCCCTGAAGCGCCAAGGGTCGGAGACTCCCAGTCATCTTCAATAAAACGGATATCATGTTCAAGGGGATCAACACCAAGGGTTTTCATGGAATCCAGATATAATTGCTGAACATCAGGAGGAGAAGGTTTTAAAATCACCTGGTATTGATAATAATGCTGGAGCCTGTTGGGATTTTCACCATACCGGCCGTCGGTGGGTCGTCTTGAGGGCTGTACATAGGCAACCCTCCATGGTTCAGGTCCAAGAGCCTTTAAAAGTGTGGTGGGATGGAATGTCCCGGCACCCACTTCCATGTCATAGGATTGTATGAGAATGCAACCCCGCTGAGCCCAGAAATTATTCAGGTTTAAAATTACATCTTGAAAATTCATTTTACTCCACTTTTTTTAAATAAAAAATTATGGTTAAAGTATTAGAATACCTTTATTCTCAATTTTAGTGTCAAGAATTTTTCCCGCCTCAACATCACTGAGTATATCCTGCCACAAGGGTTTTAAGTTTTCAATATCTAAAGCCTCTCCGACTGCCCAGAGACACCCTCCTCCCCCGGCACCGGTAAATCTTGCACCGCAGTCACAACTTATCGCCTTTTCAAACAACTTTTCCCCTACTTTGTCAAGCACATCAGGTGTCATTTCAAGTCTTAATTTAGTTTCCTGATTCATAAGATCAGCTGCCAGCCTGAAGCTCCTGTTTTTTACAGCCTTTGAAAATTGATTTGTTAAATTTGCAATTTTTTTAAAAACCGATCTTGTTTCACCACAAACAAAAGAGTTAATCCATTGTTTATTAATATCTTTTGAGACATGAGGAATCCCGCAATATGCAATAAGAATATTTAAATTAAACGCCTTAATATCGTCTTCATGCTCAAACACAGGCATCTGTTTAAATTCAGGAGAAATTTTTCCCATTTTCCAGAGCCATTGATTCACCCCTCCGAAAGCAGCCGCAAGCTGATCCTGCATACCGCAAGGGACCCCTGCCACACTGGCTTCTATATAATGAGCAAGCCAGGCAATCTGTTCCGGATCTATTGGTTTATCAAGTAATTTATAGAATGCGGAAATAATGGCTACCGCAGCAGCAGAAGATCCTCCCAGAGCACTTCTTGGTGGTGATGCAGATTTAATTTGGATATGAAGGCCATGGGCATCAAAATATGCTGCGCAGGCAAACATCAGTCCCATGGGATGATTAAACAAAGGGTCATCTTTTTTGAAAACCGCACTTTCAAATCCTTTTGAGGAAACCTTGATAAATCCTTTTTGCCAGGGGGAAAGAGATACGACAGTTCTTAAGTCCAGAGCAATATTAAAACTTGACGGGGACAAATGATTTAACGGCAGAAACAATGTACTGATATCCAGAGTACCACCAAAATCCACCCTGCAGGGGACTGAAGTCTGAATCTGATTTTGCTTAAGTTGTTTTTCTAAATTCATTTATCCTGTCTCAACCGGTTAAGAAATCGCAGACTTTTAAAATCCCTTCCAATATGAAACGGAATAAAGGCTTCCAAAAGTCTGGTTCCCTCTTCTATGGCAAAGCCTGAAAATCTGAGTCTGTCAGCCCTGCTGATATCGCTGTTATTTATCCAGAAGAGCTGCTTTAAAGTGCCTTTTGAAATCGTCATACCATATTTTGACCTGTTTTTAACACAATTTTGACAAATGATCCGGCCTTCTTTAAAATCAAATCTGAGATTTTTTTGTTCAATATGATCAACCGGTGTTTTACATATATCACAATTTTCAATATTAGGAGAAAATCCGGATATGCTCATAAACCGGATCTGGAAAAGAAGATTTAGCACTTCCTTTTCTATGGTTCCTGCATTTAATGCATCAAGAGAAAAAAACAGCAAATCATACAAATCAGACTGAACTTTATCTTCTTCCAGCCAAAAATGAATCAATTCTACCCAAAAACTTGCATAGGTAGTTTTAAATACATCATACCGAATATTTGCGAATCCGTTTTCAAGATCTGCCTGGGAAAGTATTATCAGGCCATTTTTCTTTTTCTTAAGAAAAGTACATTGAATATGATTGACGGAAAAAAGATCCAAAGCACCTGAAAACCGTTTAATACTTTTTTTGCATTTTTGGCAATTACCGATATTTTTCCTTTGGATTTAGTCAGAAAACTGATGATAAAATCATGGTCACCATATTCAATCTTTCTGAGCAATATGGCATCTGTCGTAAAATCAGGCATATATCGAACCTAAAGGCCCAAAAGAAGACTAGCTATCATAAAATAGCAATACACGCTGACAATATCAATGGAAGTTGTGACAATAGGTCCTGTTGCAACGGCAGGATCGATATTGAGTCGCTCAAAAATAAGAGGGACCATGGAGCCCACAAGTGCTGCAATGGACATGGAAGACAGGATGGCAAGCCCAACGGCAAATGCCAAGGGCAAAGCAAACAAATCTGCTGCAAAAGCAAATCTCGCGATAACCCCGATGAAAAGACCGTATATGACACCCAGAATCAATCCTACTGCAAGTTCTTTTGAAACCACTTTGGAAAAATCGGAAAGATTAATTCTCCCTGTGGCAATACCCCGGACTACGATGGTGGAACTCTGGGTACCGATATTACCCCCCATTCCCATAATAACAGGAATAAACGCAGCCAGGCTTGTGAATTTTGCAAGGTTTTCCTCAAATCCCCCTATAATGAAAAAAGCAGCCACACCCCCTAAAAAACTTGCAAACAACCAGGGCAGACGAATCCGTGCTCCCCCGAGAATCGTCTGGATTTCAATATATTCTTCCCCCACACCGGCCATTTTCAGCATATCTTCGGTTGCAGCTTCATGGAGGATATCAATAACATCATCAACTGTTACAATGCCCACAATCTTGTTATCGTCATCCACAACAGGGACTGCCAGGTAATCATACCTGGCAACCAGCTTTGCCACTTCTTCCCTGTCCGTATAAGGTTTTACCGTGACAAGATCTTTTGCCATAAATTCTTTTAATGGTTTTTGGGGATGTACAACAACCAACTGCCTTAACGAACTGACCCCAACCAATTTTCCATATTCATCAACCACATAAATATAAAACGGCATTTCAACATCCAGATACTTGTTCTGTAATGTTTCAATGGCCTGTTTTGCACCCACATCCTCTTCCAGTGCGATAAAATCGGTTACCATGAGGCTGCCGGCAGTATCTTCTCCATAGCTCATCAACTGCTCGACATTATCTGATTCTTCTTTCCGCATCTTGGAAAGAATTTGATCTGAAAGCTCTTCATCCAGAAGAGTTAAAAGAGATGCAGCATCATCAGAAGGCATGTGATCGAATATATCCACGAGCTTATTAAATTCTACATTTTTTACAAACTCAATAAAAAGGTTCTCATCCAGCATGGAAAAAAGAAGACCGATTTGCTCCAGGTCATCTATAAGGTTGAACAGTTTTTCACGGTTATCGGCAGAAAGATCTTTAAAGGCAATGGAAAGATCTGCCATATGGGTTTTTTTAATAATATTGAGCAACTGTTTGGTTGCCCCGCGCCGTAACAGTCTTTTCAAACTGGTATTTAAAATTTTTATCCGCTCATTGTGCATGGTCTTCCCCGTCCAACAAGGCTAAAATTAAAGCATTATTTTTATATGCGCCTTTTTCTTTAATGATTCAAGCCAGGTTTCAAATTTTTTATCAACCTGCTCACGGTATAAAATTTCATGAATTTCATCATAGGCTTCCTGTAAGGTTTTGGCACCTTCCAGAACAATGTCTTCTATATAAAAAATTTGAAACCCCTGTGCGGTTGAGATCACATTGGTATAATCACCTTTATTCAATTTTGATATACTATCTTTAATGCTTTCAGAGAAATTGCTGATATCAAAGGTGCCAAGATCACCACCATCTGAGGCATTGGATGCGATTGAGTATTTTTTTGCAAGGAAAATAAATTTCTTTTTTTTATCCAGTTTCTTTTTAATTTCTTTGATTTCATCCTCATTGTCCATTAGAATATTTCTTAAATAATATTTCTTTTTGCCGGAATATTTTTCAAGATTGGCTTCATATAATTTTTTTATGTCAGATTCCGTTATAATCACTTTTGACTTTACCGCATGGTTAATCAGCTTAGCCTGTAATATCTGCTTTTTGATATTTTCACGATATTCCTCTAATGTGAGTCCCTCCTGTTCAAGAGCTTTTTCAAATTCTTCCCGGGTCAGTGATTTGGTTTTCTTTACATTCTCCATTGCATTATTAATCTCAGTATCAGACACATTGAGATGATACTTCCTGGCTTCCTGCTGGGTTAATGATTGGTCAACCAGTGCATTGAGCATCTTTTTATCGATTGTCTGCATCATCTGTTTTTTCTTATCATCCGAATACCCGGAAGACTTAATATTTTTTAAATATGGAGCTGTTTCTTTACTTAACTGAACCAGGGTGACAATATCATTATTTACAATGGCAACAATCCTGTCGATAACATCTGCTGATATCGACCAGCAAAAGCTAAAGCTCATTATAATCAAAGAAAAAACAATCAAATTAATTTTACCTGTTCTTATCCGTAGCATTCTCACTTTCCTCATTTTTTTCAATATCAATTAAAAAAGTTTTTAGTTTTTCCTTATTAATTTCAACCGGATAATCATTCCCAAGCTGTTGTATCCATTCATCGTAATGATCCTGGGTTTTTTGCATCCGAAGACGAGAGACCAATTCTTTTTCATTCTCAATTTTTTTTAAAACCAGTGCGCTGTTATCAGGACTCCGAGTATCGGCTATACTATGCTTTTTGTAAAACTCCACAATATCCTGGGATGTGATTTCAATCTTTTGCTTGAGTTCCTGATCAATGAGTTTATCCATGATCATATTTTTTTTGAATCGTCTTTTCCAAAAAGAGTATGATACGGCATTTTTTAACAAAATTTGTTCAAAGCTGTCTTCGGGATAATCCTTTTTAAATTCATCCTCAGCTGACTCGACGTCATGATCCGTTACAATCACACCCTTATCAGCTGCAGCACTTAGAAGGATGATCTCTTCAGAAAGCATTTTAACAAGATGAATCACCATTTCATTATATTCTGCCGGATTTTCATCAATGTTATATGGATATGCCGCCCTTTTCAGATCAAGTTCTTCTAAAAATTCTGAACCGGTGATGATCATTGATGGCGTTTTGATCAAAAATCGAGGGACCGTTTCATTTTCAGACTCACTACAGCCCATAAGACATAGAGTTCCATATATGAAAATCCAACAGATGAAACTCTTTTTTAAAAAATCCACCAATAGTTTTTACCCCAACTTCAATTTTTATTAAAAAACAACCCTTTCAACAAAATTAATAAGATTACCACTACAATTTGCTTTGTGCAAGATAATTTCGGCTGGGTTGCAATTTATGAAAGTATTGAAGAGTGAGCCATAAAGCCATTAATCTTCCCACAGAGCAGGATCAACAACACCAATTTTGATAGCATATTTGAGCAGTTCCAGTCTTCCGTGGACACCGAGTTTATTCATTACATTTGACCTGTGCTTTTCAATAGTTTTGGGACTGACAAAAAGAAGGTCTGCGATTTCTTTGGTTGATTTACCTTCAACAACAAGCCTGAAAATTTGTTGTTCTCTTTCTGAAAGCAGGTCATACCCCCGGACGATGGGTTCTTTTTTTTTGTTTTTCAGATAACTGTCAATGACATCGGCCTTTATTTTAGAACTTAAAAAGTACTCTCCCTTATGGGCTGATCGTATGGCATTAAGAATATCAGACCCATGGGATGCTTTAAGAACATATCCGAGAGCCCCTGAATTAAGTGCCTGGTGTACGTAGCTTTCTTTGGCATGCATTGAAAGAATGACAACACCTGCCCGGGGTACGGCCTCCTTTATCATTGAGATGATTTCAAGGCCGCTTAGATTTGGCATGGCAATATCAAGCAGCACTATATCCGGTGTCAGCCGCCTTGCTTTCTTAAGGGCCTCAACCCCGTCTTTGGCCTCCCCGGCTACTTCCATGTCAGCCTGAACATCAATGATCTGACAAATGCCCTTTCGAACGACACTGTGATCATCAGCAATGAGGATTTGTATCTTTTTCATTTTTGTTATCCTTTAGCACGGGTAATTCAACCCTGACGATGGTTCCTATATTTTTTGCAGATTTAAGATCAAACCGGCCATTCAGAGAATCTGTCCTCTCTTTCATACTTAAAAGCCCGATCCCCATGGTATCCTCTTTTGGGAATCCGTTTTCCGTTACCTTAAATCCCCTGCCGTTATCCCTGCAGGAAAAAATCACTTTTGGATGGCTGCAGGTGAGTTTTATATCAATCTGATCTGCTTTTGAATGTTTTAAGACATTGTTTAAAGATTCCTGGAAAATTCTATACAGCACAATTTCAATGTTTGGCGCAAGCCTTCTTTTAAACCCCATTGCCTGAAAAGTGATTTTAATTTGGGGCATATTTTTTTTAAAATCTTTAATATACCATTCTATTGTCGGCACAAGACCCAGGTGATCTAAAAGATCCGGGCGCAGCTTTGATGTGAATGTTCTTATTTTTTCAGCAAGGTCCGATATCTTTGCAATCACCCGGTTACAAATTCTCATCTCTTCTTTTGTCTCGTCGGTAAATGTTTGCTGCAGCTTTTCCATATCAAATCGAAGAGAGGTTAATGCCTGCCCGAACTCGTCATGCAGGTCAGCGGCAAGTGATTTTCTTTCTTCCTCGATTACATCTATTAATTTTCTAGACAAATCTCTTATCTGTGCTTCTGCCTGCTTGATTTTTGTAATATTGATAAAATTGCCGACAACCGCAGGTCGTCCCATGTATGTTGCATGTGAAGATCTCATATCAACCCAGAGAATTGATCCGTCCTTTTTAATAATTCTAAAGGGGTAATGGCGTGGATAAATCTCACCCTTTTCCCTTGCAAGTCCTCTTTTTTGGACCATTTCCCTGTCTTCAGGGTGAATAAACTCCCAAAAGGGCCTCCCGATTATATCATGGTCGTTTCCATGGCCCAGCATTTTTATAAGACGTGAATTAACATATGAAAACTTCCCACCCTCTTGAAACATGTATATACCTGCAAGAGAATTTTCAAGAACAGTACGATATTTTTCTTCGGACTTTAAATGTTCTTTTTCATTGAATTTAAGCTCGGTAATATCAATGATGAACCCCTCATAACCCGAGAGTTTTCCTGTGAGGCTGTCACGGATTGCAGCCGTCATTTTCACATCAAAAACATTTTGATTCTTGTGGTAAAGACGCGTTTCAAATTCACGGATAAAACCATTTTTATTTAAAATTGCAATATATTGTTTCCAATCATCAGGATTAACAAAAAAGGTTTCTATGGATTTGCCGCATAGAAGATTTGATGATGCATACCCGAACAAATTAACACAAGCCTGGTTTATATTTAATATTGCACCGTTTCTGTCTGTTATATAAATACTGACGGGTGATTTTTCAAATAAATGCCGATATTTTTCTTCGGATTTCTGTATTTCCAAACAGTGTTGTTGGCTTTTTTTAAGCGCTTCACTTAATTTTTTATATTGATTATTCATAGGTATATTATGCGTTACCTGGTGTTAATGATTCAAAATATCGAGTGTTTGCCGCGCCCTGATTTTATTCAAGCTTTTAAATAAAGTCAATCATATGAATATATGGAACAAATGAGTTGATGCCTGAAATTAACCCTACAGTCAAATAGTGCGGCCGGGTACTAAAGGAACCGTGCAGAATCTATAAATACATTCCACCGTTACAGGATATCACCTGACCGGTTACATAGGCGGAATCATCTGTTGAAAGGAATTTGACAACCTTTGCAACATCTTCCGGTTTCCCAGGCCTTCCAAGGGGTATGCTCTGAAGGATTATCTGTTTCACTGTATCAGGAATATTTTTTGTCATAGGGGTGAGAATAAACCCTGGAGCCACGGCGTTTACATTGATATTATACCTGGCAAGTTCTTTGGCAAGTGTTTTGGTCATTCCGATGACACCGGCTTTACTGGCAGTATAATTAACCTGCCCCACATTCCCCATTTGTGCTGAAACAGATGTAAGATTCACAATTTTACCGGATTTTTGTTCCTTCATGATGACGGCTGCCTGTTGCGTACAATTGAAGACGCCTTTCAGGTTAATATCCATGACCATGTCCCATTCTTCTTCAGTCATGTTTAAAATTAAGTTGTCTCTTGTTATTCCGGCATTGTTTACAAGAATATCAATTTTTCCAAATATCTTTATTGCTTGAGAAAACATGTTGCCCACTTCGTTTCTGTCAGCAATATCTGCGGTATGGACGAGTGTTTTTCGACCGGTTGAATTTATTTTTTTGGCCACGGTTTCAGCTGAAATACGGTCGATATCATTAACAAAAATATCAGCTCCTTCTACAGCCAGAGCAAGGGCGATCATTTCTCCGATACCTCTTCCGGCACCAGTAACCAAAGCGACTTTATCTTTTAATGGAAACTGTGTCATTTTACGCCTCTTTTATTCAATGTTCTTAAAATTGTCATTACTTTTCTGGATTTTAAAGGGAGACAAAATATTTTTTTACTTTTGTCTCCCTTTTTTTGAAAAAACTATACAAAACCCATGGTTATCTATCAGACCAATTCATAAATGGGATGGTTAATTGGTTTTGGCCCGTGATAAAAATCCGTGGTTTCCCCAGATTTCATACTGTTTTCTAAACGCACTCATATCTTCCCATGCTTCTTTAAACATAGGTGACTTCACCGACAGCTCAGATGCAACTTCTTCCCATGCATTTTCAAGGGTATCCAGAATGTCTTTGGACAGGTGTTCAATTTTCACACCATGCTTTTCCCTGCTGTCAATCATGGCCTGGGCCTGAATGGATTCCGTATAGGCAAGGGTATCTAAAGTGGCTGCTTTACACATCATTTCAAGGATATTCTGCTGACGGGGACTCATTTTGTTCCAGGTGTCCCTGTTGATGATCAGTTCAAAAAAAGTGGCCTGCTGATGCCAGCCCGGGAAATAATTGTATTTTGCTATTTTATGAAACCCCATCATGGAATCAATGGCAGGCATGGAAAATTCAGTGGCATCAATCACACCCTTTTCAAGGGCCGGAAAGAGTTCTCCGCCCGGGATCAGGCTGACCGAGGCCCCGACTTTTGACAACACTTTTCCGCCTAGGCCGTAAAACCTGATATTCAGCCCTTTTAAATCTTCTGGACGGGTAATGGGTTTTATGAACCATCCTGCAGATTCAGGACAAAACAGTCCCAGGGGAATGACATGGACATTAAATCCTGCATCATCATACATTTTCTGGTAGAGTTTGCGGCCGTTGCCATAGTACATCCAGGCCAGAAACTCCGGAGCCTCGGGCCCAAAGGGGATGGAAGAAAATATCGACGACCCCGGAATGGACCCTTCCCAATACCCTGAAATACTGAAACCTGCATTTACCGCACCTTTTGATACGGCCCCTAACACCTGAAGCGGTGCAATGAGTTTTCCGGGATCATAAATTTTCATTTTAAGGGTTTGTCCACTCATATCTGCAAGGTTTTCGGCCACCCATTTTAAACTGGTATTCACCCCGGGCAACCCCAGGGGAAAACATGCCGGTGTTTTTAAAAGGATAGACTTTTCCTTTGTCTCCGCCTGGATTGGCCCGCAAACAATGCTAAGCAAAAAAATGGTTGCGATAAATGAAATCTGAAAAATTTTTTTCATGTTTTTTCTCCTTAAAATTTTAATTATTAACCATAAACGATAGATGGAAGCCACAATACGAGCTGGGGCCAGATGATGATGATCACAAGACCGATCAGCTGCAAAATAATATACGGAATCACGCCTTTATAAATATCAATGAGCTTGACCTCGGGCGGACAGACACCTTTTAAGTAAAATAATGCCAGTCCAACCGGGGGTGTAAGAAAAGATGTCTGCAGGGTAACAGCAACAAGGATCACAAACCAGAGTAATGCCGGCTTATCAATAACGCCATATCCATTAACATCAAAACCAAGGCTTGAGATTGCCGGTGCAATCAGGGGTAATACAATCAGGGTGATTTCTATCCAGTCAAGAAAAAATCCTAAAAGGAAAATCACACCAAGGATCACCAGCAATACACCATAGGTTGAAAAGGGGATATTTGACAATGCCCTTTCGATCAGCTCATCTCCACCCAGACTTCTTAAAACAAGGGCAAAAACAGTTGCACCGATAAAAATGACAAAGATATAAGCCGTTGTCGAAAAACAGGATTCCAGCACCTCTTTGAGGACTTTAAAATTTAATTTCTTATTTACCCCTGCAAGGATGGTTGCTCCCAGGGCACCGACTCCACTGGCCTCTGTTGGTGTTGTAATTCCGGCAAAAATAGACCCTAGTACTGCGAAAATAAGAATGGCCGTCGGCAGTATTGTTTTAAATACGTTCCAGATCATTCTCAATTCCATGGGTTGTCTGTCCGAAGCAATCGGCGCCTGTTTGGGATTTATCAGACCGACCATTAAAATATACGCGATATAAAGTGTGCCAAGAAGAATACCCGGCAGCAGAGCACCCATGAAAAGATCACCCACCGATATAGAGAGCTGGTCCGCCATGATCACAAGCATGATACTGGGTGGGATCAAAATCCCCAAAGTACCTGCCCCTGCAATGGTACCCAGGGACAATGAAAGACCATATCCTTGTTTCATCATTGCCGGAAGTGACAAAAGCCCCAACAAAACGACTGATGCCCCTATGATCCCTGTTGATGCCGCCAGAATGATTCCGATCAGGGTAACGGTAATGGCCAGCCCTCCCCTGACTTTTCCAAAAAGTTTCTGCATTTCATTCATCATTTTTTCTGCAATACCGGAACGATCCAGCATTAATCCCATGAAAATGAACATGGGTAATGCCACCAACACCCAATTACTCATGGTTTTAAATATCCGGTTCACGGACATACTCAAGGTGAGGTAATCAAGGCCTGTCATTGTACCAAACCAGAGATCAGAACAATATCCGATCAATGTAAACAACACAGCCACACCACCGAGCACCCATGCGATTGGAAACCCTGTGAACAACAGGCTGATAAAGGTAATAAACATAAAAATAACCAGATAATCATTCAGTTCCATGCCCGGGCCTCCACAATGAGATAAACAATTTTGTCATTTTAGACATTGCAACAAGAATCATCAGGCCAAAGCCAAAGGGGATAAAGGATTTTATCACCCATCTATAGGGTAAGCCCATGGGAGAGGGAGAGCCTTCGTTTAACCGCCATGCTTCGTGCACAAAGTCGAGACTTTGATGAAAAATCACCCACAAAAAAGGTAAGAGCAAAAATAGTATGCCGAAAAGCTCGGATACTGCCTTTGTTTTGTTTGAGAACTTTAAATAAACAAGGTCTACCCTGATATGCACATCTTTTACCATTGCATAGGATGCACCGGTCATTATACCGACGGCATAAAGGTGCCATTCAAGTTCTTCAAGGGCCACCAGTCCATGATTAAATACATAACGCAAGGTTACCTGCAAAATAATGATGAGCACCAGCAAGGCATTACTCCACATTGCGATATGCCCTATGCGCTCCACAATTGTTTCTAAAAAATCACAGAACTTTTCCATATTTAACCCTTAAACAAAACAGATTATCTGTACGATTTTCTCAACTCTTTTTTATTGATCTTGCCCACACTTGTTTTAGCGATTTCTTCAACAATTTTGATTTCACCCGGGATTCCATATTTTGGAATAATGCCCTTTTCCACATACTGGACATAGAATTCTTTTAGTTCATCCGGTGTTACTTTATTTTCAAATTCTTTTTTTAACACAACAAAAACCAGAGGTCGTTCCCCCCATTTTTCATTTGGCAGGCCTATGGCCGCCGCTTCTGAAACCGCAGGATGCTGGCTGATGATATCTTCCAGTTCAAGTGACGACAGCCATTCTCCACCGGTTTTAATGACATCCTTTAGCCGGTCTGTTATCTGGAGATAGCCGTCCCTGTCAATAGAACCGATGTCTCCGGTATGAAGCCAGCCATCTTCCCAGAGTTCTTCGCTTTTATCAGGGGCCTTTATATAACCGAGTGTCAGCCAGGGGGACCTTACCACCACTTCTCCAGTATTTTTACCATCATGGGGAAGCGGTTTGCCTGAAGTATTGATGATTTCAAGATCAACCAGGGGGACGGGAAGTCCGGTGCGGCACCTGACATTTGTTTGATCATTCTTATCCCAGTCAAGCATGCGCTCCTTTAGATTTGCCACTGTCAGCAACGGACAGGTCTCCGACATGCCATAGGCACCATAAATATTAATATTATGGTCAAGTGCTGCCTTACAAAGCCCTTTTGACAGAGCAGCACCGCCAATGACAACCGTCCAGTTTGAAAGATCAATTTTATCTATGACCGGACTGTTCAACAGCATATGAATAATTGTGGGTACGCAATGGGAGAAGGTCACTTTTTCGTCAGCAATCAGTTTAAGGAGCATTTCAGGCTCGTATTTGCCGGGATATACCTGCTTGTTTCCCATCATGGTGAATAAATACGGCATTCCCCAGGCATGAACATGAAACATGGGGGTAAGCGGCATATACACATCTCCTGAATCCACAGAATAATGGGTTTTATAGGAACAAAGGGCTGACATTAACCCATAGGTATGCAATACGATCTGGCGATGGCTAAAATACACCCCCTTGGGAAGCCCCGTGGTACCCGTTGTATAAAAGCAGGTTGCCATGGCGTTTTCATCAAAATCAGAAAATTCATACTCATCAGAACATTTTTCAATCATTTTTTCGTATTCGTCATCAATGCTCAGACAGATTTCAAAAGCCGTACTTCCATCTGTCAAAAGGATAATTTTTTTAACGGTCTTAAGCTTATCCTTCACTGTTTCAAGTAACGGTAAAAAATCAGAATTTACCAGAATCACATCATCTTCAGCATGATTTATCGTATAAACAAGCTGTTCGGGAGTTAATCTGATATTGATGGTATGAAGCACTGCACCCATCATTGGAACGGCAAAAAAACATTCCAGGTATCGATGGCTGTCCCAGTCCATCACAGCAACGGTATTCCCCTGTTCAACCCCTATGTCGCCAAGGGCATTAGCAAGTTGTGCCACCCGTTTTGATAAAGTGACATAATCATATCGGACCTTATCCTTATAAATGATTTCCTGGCCGGGTGAATGGATTAAAGCCGGCTTTATCAATTGTTTGATTAATAAAGGGTATGGATAGGAACTTTGTGTCTGGGGAATTATTTTTACGGACATTTTTTCTCCTTTCAACAATTTTGCTGATTATAAATTTATCCTGCATAAATTTTTATGGCAAAACACTGAAGGATTCAATGGGGGAGAACCCTTATTAAGGGAGGGGGGAATCCCTTAGTAATCCGAAACGCAAACTTATTGAATTGACAAAATCAAATGCATGACATATATAGTTCGTATACGAAGGAGTTTAAAGATGACAAAATTACCAGATGATGTCCCGGATTGCATGGTATTTCTTTTAGCTAAAGCATACCAGAAAGCCCATGCAAATTTCAAAAAGCAATTGACCCCATATAGTTTAACAAATTTACAGCACCTGGTTCTGGAAGGTCTTTGGTACAAACAGGGAATGACCGCAGCTCAACTGGGCAAATTCCTGATTCTTGACAAGGCCACACTTTCCGGTGTCCTGGAACGGATGGTAAAGGCAGGATGGATTAAAAAAGAACCCAATAAAAATGACAAAAGACTGCTGTCCATCTACACATCCCAAAAGGCAGATGACCTGAAAGAAATTCTGATCAAAGAGCGGCAAAAAGCCAATGAAAAAATATTAAAAACCTTTTCCATAGAAGAAAAAATATTGTTCAAACGATTTTTAGCCGATGTCATCAACTCTGAACAAACAAGTTTGAGTACTAACCATATTATAAACCCGTCAGGTTAAAGGAAAAATTTATGACTTTATTAAACCCGAAAACTCAAAAATTTGAACACCTTGATCCGGAATCAAAAAAAATCATGAAAAAAACCATTAATTTTTTTGAAAGCCGGGGGAAAAAAAGATTGAAATCAGACTATCATGAGAAGGTATGGTATGGCGACTTTCTTGAGTTTTTAAAAGAAAACCAGATCTTTGCAACCCTGCTCACACCATCGAAGTATGCAATTGACAATGAAAATGCGCGGTGGGATACCAGAAGAATTTGTGATTTTAATGAAATCCTGGGATTTTACAATCTGTCTTACTGGTATACATGGCAGGTTTCTATTCTGGGCTTAGGCCCCATCTGGATGAGTTCCAATGAAGCCATTAAACATAAAACAGCACAATTATTAAAAGACGGCCATATTTTTGCCTTCGGCCTGTCGGAAAGAACACATGGTGCTGATCTTTATTCCTCGGATATGTCTTTAACTCCGCTTGGCAATGGACAATATGTGGCGGACGGCGGCAAATACTATATCGGCAATGCCAATATAGCCGGTATTGTCTCTACCTTTGGAAAAAACAGTGAAACCGATGAGTATGTCTTTTTTGCCGTAGATCCTGAGCATGAAAACTATGATCTTGTCCAGAATGTGGTTGAATGGGAATCCTACGTGGCTGAATATGCCTTAAACGGCTATCCCTTGATGGATAAAGACATTCTTTCAACAGGACAGGATGCCTGGGATTCTGCATTAAACACCATTAATGTGGGAAAATTCAACCTTGGCTGGGCATCCATCGGCATATGCACCCATGCATTTTATGAAGGGCTGAATCATGCTGCCAATAGGAATCTCTATGGTAAATGGGTTACGGATTTTCCCCACATCAAACAGATGTTTGTCGATGCATATACAAGACTTATGGCCATGAAACTGTTTTCCCAGCGTGCTTCCGACTACTTTAGGAGTGCTTCCAAGGATGACAGAAGATATCTTTTATACAATCCCATGGTTAAAATGAAGGTCCCCACCCAGGGTGAAACAGTGATAAACCTGATATGGGATGTAATTGCGGCAAAAGGATTTGAAAAAGATGCCTATTTTGAAATAGCGGCAACCGCTATTCGGGCCCTGCCCAAACTTGAGGGAACCGTACATGTAAACATGGCACTGATTATCAAATTCATGTCCAACTACTTTTTTAATCCTGGTGATTTTCCTGAACTCGGTCAAAGAGATGATGCGGCCTGTGATGAATTCCTGTTTAACCAGGGTCCGACAAAAGGTCTTGGAAAAATTCAATTTCATGATTTTAATATTGCATACAATAGTGTGGATCTGCCAAATGTTAATATTTTCAAGGAACAGATAAAGCTGTTACAGGAGATGCTCTTAAAGGCAACGCCTGATAAAAACCAGGCCAGGAACATGGACTTTCTTTTATATCTTGGTGAAATGTTCACCCTTGTGGCCTATGGTCAGCTGATCATTGAAAAATTCAATATGGACCGATTTGAAGAAGATCTGCTGGAACAAATCTTTGACTTTATGATCAGGGACTTTTCAGAATTTGCTTTAAACCTCTATTCAAAAACAGACACCTCGGATATCCAGATGGAATATTGCCGGAAAATCATAAAAAAACCAATTGTGAATAAAGAAAAATTCTTAAAAATCTGGGAACATCATGTTATTTTACTAAAGGATTCCTATGAAATGAATCCTTGATCATTGAATACCATTCGGGTATGGATGAATAGATGATGCCGATGCCTAACATAGATG
This sequence comes from Desulfobacula sp., assembly GCF_021107415.1. Next base: position 14,029 of record NZ_JAIOSW010000143.1, on the reverse strand, counting down.
CTTATCAGTTTGGAAGAATGATCATTAACGGTAAACCCTTTACCACTGATCTGATCATTCTTTCTTCAGGTATAGTCATTGACAACTGGATACGAAAAACCGGTCATTTTCTGGAATATAATGACATCAAAGCACTCATCAGCGCTGAACCTGAAGATATTATTATTGGAACCGGCGCATCAGGCCGGATGCAGGTGGACGAAAATTTGTTATCCCTATTCGATCGCTTGACCATTAATGTCGACATCGATTCAAATAAGCGGGCTGTAGAATTATACAATCAAAAAATAAAAATAAACCGGAAGGTCGGCGCTTGTTTCCACTTAACCTGCTGAACCAAATAGGAAAATAATTTTTTTGAAAAACCCGAACGACTATCTTTTTAAATATTGCCCTCAATGTGGAGGGAAAAGTCTTGTAATATCTGATGAAAAATCTTTTTTGTGCAGTTCCTGCAATTTTAAATTTTATTTAAATACGGCTGCCGCAGGGATTGCCCTGATTTTCAATAAAAAGGGTGAATTGCTGGTCACAAAACGCAGATATGATCCGGCAAAAGGAATGCTGGATTTTCCAGGCGGCTTTACCGACCCGGGAGAAACAATTGAAGCCTGTCTGATAAGAGAAATAAAAGAAGAACTCAACCTAAAAATTACCTCTCTTAAATATTTTTGTTCTGTCCCCAATACATACGTTTACAAAACTGTCACATACAGCATTATAGATTTTGCCTTTTTATGCAGTGTTGATGATTTTGATACCATAAAAGCCTCTGATGATGTTTCTGACTTTTATTTTATGGAACTTACCAACCTTGATATAAACCGTTTCGGGCTTGATTCTCCCAAAATAGTCATTGACCGGTTAAGGGAAGGTCCGATCTCAATTACAAATTAATCATTCTTTTTAAAAGAATATCTTCAACATTCTGCCGAGAATCTATTACTGATAATACAAATATTTTCCGATCCATTATCCTGTATAACAGGCGCCATGGTGGAATAACTAATTCTCGATATTGTAATATCCCTTGATCCTTAAGTTCCGGTACAATACGGCCTCTTTCCGGGAGGGTATATAGATTTGAAGCTTTATCCTTAATGGTTTTAAGAATTTTTAACGCAGCTTGAGGTCTGTCATTTGAAACATACTCAATGATTTCTTTTAAATCATTTTCAGCAACATGGGTCCAAATTACTTGATATTTTGGATTCATTAGAGCTTTTCTTTCAGCGAATTCTCAATGCCTTTGAAAACTTCCTCTTGAGCTTTAACATTACCACTTCGAACGTCATTTTCCCCTTGGGATAAAAGCTTTAACAAACCAATCGCATTGCGCATATTTTCATAACTTTCAGGATCCTGAAGAACTGCACGAGGTTCTCCGTTTTGAGTGATGATCACCGGACGGTGAGTTTCATTAATTTGATTTAACAAAACAGCGGCTTTTGATTTAAGATAAGTAACAGACTTTATGTCATTGGTAATATTCATTTTTAAATCCTCCAATCTTAATATGGTATCAAATTCGGACCGAAAATCAAGGCAAGTTTCTTATTTAGATCGCAACACAACTATAGAAAAAACAAAACCAAAAGCGTTTTATCAGTAGTCGCGCCCAAAAAGAGATCACAATTGTTTAATTTGATATTTGAGGTCCCTCAACAGGAGGAATATACTCTTTGCAGTCATCCTGTAAAAATTCTCTGATCAGTTTTATGTTTTTTGCTTTATATCGGGGAGAAAAAAAACCGAAATGCCGGATTTTCTTAAATCCTCTGGGTAAAACATGGAGCAGGAACCTGCGGATAAATTCTGTTGCCTCAAACCTCATTTCTTTTTTTTAATGATTTTTATCAGTCGGTTGAACCCGGCAGGTGTTTCATATTTTGCCGTCTCGCCGGGGAAGGTAAAATCACCGGCTTCATAGAATTGCCTGAGACCTTTGATGTAAATGATTTTGAATGCCTTTACCATTGACTGTGTCCTGAAAAGATAGTTCTTCTTGGACGGGGTCCAGGTCTCCCGGTCATTTGACAGCACGCCTCCGGGAACGAGGCAATGCAGATGGAAATGATCCAGAATGGTTTGGGTTCAGGTCATGGGGAAGCGTAAACACCAGATGAAAATAAGTTGCCGGTAATAGCTCGGATTGGGTAATCGTAGCAGGTGAGCCAGCTGACCTTTTCACCCGTTGATTTTTTTTTGTAAAAATCATTGATAGAAATTTTTTTTCTTGTCATGATACCCATTATAATTATGCCTTAAATTGCCTAATGCCAGACTTTCCATATTCATCTCTTTGGTGCTTACGCGACCAAATTATTTTCATTTTCATCAATCTCTACCAATATTTAAAAACCCTGTAAAAAAATAAGAAGATTGATTAACAGATGAAACCATGCACATAGTATTTTTTTATACATCAAGTTTGTTTTTGGTTAGATCAACGAAAGTATTTATTCAGAATACTGAAGATATTGGATGGAGTAATATTGAGTTTGGGTATGCCGAGGAGGTTGGGTGGGGATTGCAGGGAACGGTTGATTGCAATTCTGTACAGGCTCTTACCGAAAGTTGCGCGTTAAGACCGCCAAGTGTCTCACTCATACTGTCACAGAGGGCATGTGATTCGCAATCCGCACCCAACCGGATTACGGACTAAGGAAGTTGCATAATATTAGTTTTTATGATTTATCACAGTATAATCTATTGTTTGATTTGAATCCTTTGGAAATTTTTATCAAAAAACAGCATATTTTTTCTTGTGATATGAACTTTGACCGTATCATGAATTTTATGAAATTCATCCGGTCTGACAATCGCACGAATAATCTCACCATTGATACTCATTGATATGATCTTTTCAACTCCAAGATTTTGTATGGTTTCAATATGTGCTTGCATTTGTGCCGTTTCATCAATGGTTACATTTTCCGGACGAACGCCGATATATTTTACATTTTCAGGAATATCAATGTTTAAAAGATGCGACGGCATGATATTTATTTTGGGTGAACCCAGTCTGTCGGCAACATAAATGGAATTTGGCTGATTATATATAGTATCAGGCGTATCAAACTGAATCAGCTCACCTTCTTTTAAAATACCGATATGATCAGCCATTGTTGTCGCTTCAACATGATCATGTGTTACATAAAGAAGGGTTGCTTGAAGGTTGACCTGAATATTTTTCAGCTCGAGTCTTAATTCTTCTCTGAGTTTTGCATCAAGTGAAGACAGTGGTTCATCCATCAGGAAAATATTGGGTTCACGTACAAGCGCCCTGCCAATGGCAACACGCTGCATTTCTCCTCCTGATAAATGGGTGGATTTGTTTTTAAGTTTGTCCTCTATATGCAGAGTCGTTGCAATATCACGAACTTTTTTATCAATATCTTGTTTGTTCATTTTCCTGTAAGGCGAGCGTAAAGGAAAAGCCAGGTTATCATATACAGAATAATTGGGGTATAATGAATACTGTTGAAACACAAAAGCCACATCTCTTTGCGCGGGCTGCGATTTTGTACTGTCTTGTCCGTTAATAAAAATTTTGCCCTGATCAGCTGATTCTAAACCTGCTATCAGCCTCAGGGTTGTCGTTTTTCCGGCACCGGTCGGGCCCAGTAAAACTACAAACTCACCATGCTTAATCGTTAAGGATAAATCAGAAACTGCTAATGTTTGGTCAAATTTTTTTGTTATATTTTTTAGTTTTACTTCAGACATTTATATTTTTCTTAAATTTATTAAGTTATAGAAAATGATGTTAATAATCATAGTATAAACTGACTTTTCAAAGCAACCTCGGTCTCACCATTAAAAATAATGATATTATCAGGAAGGAAATGTAACCCGATAGTATCATTTATCATTAATTGAATATGACTTGAAGTTCTCACTTTCAGCCTTCCGACTTCAGTGTCTGCTGTAACTATCTGGTGCGCACCAAGGTATTCGACACCAAACACCTTACCTCTGACTTCTCCATCGTTCGTAATAACAATATTTTCAGGTCTGATTCCCAGATAATGACAGGTTGCTTTGCTGTCTTCATGGGTTTTAGGAATTTCAATCTTTCTATCGTTGATTTTAATTGATTTTTTCCCTTTCTGGATGACGGAATTGATTTTAATAAAATTCATAGCCGGGCTGCCGATAAATTTGCCGACAAACATGGTTTTTGGCTTGTTATAAATCGTTAAGGGATCATCTGCCTGGAGCACGATGCCTTTATTCATGATGCCGACCCTGTCTCCCATGGACATCGCTTCGATTTGATCGTGTGTGACATAAACTGTTGTGGCATTAATGTCATTGTGGAGTTTTCTTAATTCAAAACACATCATTTCCCTAAACTCAGCATCTAAAGCACCGAGAGGTTCATCCATTAAAAAAGCCTTGGGCCTTCTAATGATGGATCTTCCAAGTGCAACTCTTTGCCTGTCCCCGCCGGACAGACCAGATACCTTTAATTTCAGCAGATGCTCAAGGTGAAGCATTTTAGAAACCTCTATAACCTTATCCTTGATCTGTCTTTTTGAAACCCCTTGAATTTTTAAAGGGAAACCGATATTTTTTTCAACATTCATGTGGGGATAAAGTGCAAATAGCTGGAACACAAAGGCTATATCCCGTTGGGATGTCCGTAAAAAAGTGACGTCCTTATTGTCGAGAAAAATTTTACCGGTGGTGGGCAATTCCAAACCGGCTATCATCCGTAAAGTAGTTGTTTTCCCACATCCTGACGGACCCAATAATACAAAAAACTCACCATCTTTTATGGTAAGATTGGAATTGTTTACGGCTGTAAACTCACCAAATTTCTTATTCAAATCTTTTATTACAATCTCAGCCATAAGTCCTCATTACTATTTTGGGAAGTGACTAACAACAAGAAATGCGATTGTGCCGGTTAAAATAAATTTAAAGGAATGGGAGTACAAAAATATAGAAAAGGGTTGCATGAACATAAAAACTCCCAAACCAATAACCACAGAGGCAATGTTTTCCATTGGTCCTCGGCGGAACAATCTGTTGATCCATCCTTTTTTAGTATTTGTATTCACTTTCTCACTGCTCCAAATGTTATTCCTCTGAGTAAATGTTTTCTTAATACAATAGTAAAGATAATAACAGGTAACATGAATATTGTTGTAGCCGCTGCAATAGCTGGCCAGTCAAGCCCGCCCTCTCCGATAATTGTCGGTATAAAGGGGGGAAGTGTTTGTGCTTCTCTAAAGGTTAGCAAAATAGCAAATGCATATTCGTTCCATGAAAAAATCAAACAAAAAATGGCGGTTGCTGCAATACCGGTTGCTGCCTGGGGTAAAATGATTTTGAAAAAAGCACTTAACCTTGAATACCCGTCAACCAGGGCGGCTTCTTCGTATTCCTTTGGGATTTCATCCATAAAGCCTTTTAATAACCAGACTGAAAGACTTAAGTTAACAACGGTATATAAAATAATCATTCCAAGGTGTGTATCATTCAAGCCCAATTTTCGGTACATCAAAAAGATTGGTACGGCAGCTGCAATGGGAGGAAACATACGTGTCGAAAGAATAAAAAACAACAGGTCGTCTTTCAGTGGTATCTTAAAACGAGAAAATGCATACGCGGCAAAAGTCCCTAAAAATACAGAAAAAAAGGTAGCACCAAAGCCGATGATCAGGGAGTTTGTAAATCGATGGAAAAATCTGGATTGCCCGGTGATAACCATTTGACGTTTGCGGACAATTTTTTCATACCAGGCCTTTGGGGGAGGCAGCGAGTCAAGATACTCTTTAGATTGCCGGGTTCTGTTGGTAGCAAGGTTGACAATTCCTTCCAGCGACGGTTTAAAAATAACCTTTGGAGGATATGTAATGGCGTCGGTTGTGCTTTTGAATGCAGTTGCTACAATCAACAGCATGGGTATTAAAGCAATAGTTGCATATACAATAACGATAATCGCTGCAATTTTTTTACTGAGCGAAGAAGCTTCCAGCGGTGATCTGGATGTATCCGGATGGGTAGACATTTTACTACTTCTCTTTCAATTTGTTCAAAAATTTCACATAAATATTTCCAGCCCCGAAGATAGTTACAAAAAGTATGACTGCAAACGCGGAGCTGTAACCCGTTCTCCATTTTTCAAATGCCGCTCTCTTAAGGTGAATAGATGCAAGTTCCGTGATTGAGCCAGGCCCTCCGCCAGTCAACTCATTGACCATATCAAACATCTTGAAATTTTCGATTCCCCTGAATAAAACCGCCAGCATCAAAAAAGGCAAAACAGAGGGTAAGGTGATATGAATAAACTGCTGCCATTTGCTGGCTCTATCAACTTCTGCTGCTTCATAAAGATAATCCGGTATTGACCGCAACCCCGCCAGGCACATCAACATGACAAAAGGTGTCCACATCCATGTATCCACTATGACGATACTCCATGGAGCAAGAATAAAATCCCCGATCATGGTGAACTCACCAAAATCTTTAAAAAAATTAACAATATAGTTAAAAATACCGGTCTGCGGCTGATAGATATAGGTCCAAAAAACCCCCACAACTGCCGGAGACAGCATCATGGGCAATACAACCACAGTTGTCATCAACTCATGCCCTTTGAATTTTCTGTTTAACAGCAGGGCCAGAGATAACCCTAATAAAGCTTGCAATACTATAGTCCATAGCAGGAAATGCGCTGTGACCTGCATGTTTGCCCAGACATCTTCACTTAAAAGGATTTTCTTATACCACTTGGTTCCCACCCATTCGATGGGTACACCGGGACGATTTGCCTTAAAATTGGTAAAAGACAGGTAAATCGACCAGATCAAAGGATAGATATTGATGAATATCAGGAGAATAAGGGTAGGTAATGTAAACAGCCACGCGATAGAACGATCGGACATGTTCAGGATTTTTTTATTTATTTGATTAACCATAATACCAATAAGATTAACTTTCTTGATGGATTTCATATATCAAATCAGGACTTTGGAATCAAGAAGCCCAGGCTTGTTTTGCCCGGCTTCTTGATTTTTTAATACCTGTTCGATATTTTGCGGGTCAAAGAAGAATTAAATCAATTACAGCTTACCTTCTTCTTCAAAAACTTCTTTCCAGTCTTTTATCAACAAATCAAGCGCCTGTTTAGCAGTCCCTTTACCGCCAACCACATAGTCATGAACACGTTTTTGCATCGGGAGCATCAATTCCACGAAAAACGGCTCCTGCCAAAAGTCATTAACTTTTTGCATGGAATCGAGAAAGCCCTGGGCATATGGCTGTGAGTTAACAAAATCCGGATCGTTAAGTACTGCTTTGTGACAGGAATATCCACCTAACTTCCACCATTTTTTCTGTACTTCAGGACTGGCAAACCATTTCATATACTCAAGCGCCAGATCCTTTTTATCAGAATAGGAAACAACCGACATACCCTGTCCACCCAGTGTGGCTCCGGAGGTCAGCTGATCAGGATTGGAAAAAAATCCGGTTTTACCAAACCCTACATTTTCAGACTTGTTAATTCCCGGAAAAAATGCATACCAGTTCATTTGCATGGCAACCTGACCGGAATCATATGCATCCAGATCTGCAACCATGTAGGCATCAGAATGCCCAGGAGGTGTACAGCATTGGTAAAGTTCTTTATAGAATTCCAAGGCTTCCACAGCCTGGGGACTATTAACGTATCCTTCCATATGATACGGTTTTTTAGGATGCTCATATTTAAATCCCCATGCGTACATGGCTGAAGTAACGCCCATGGTAATTCCTTCTGACCCTCTCTCTGTAAAGATTGCAGCACCGAATCTTTTCTTACCGTCGATAACACGCCCCTGGAAAAACTTGGCAATATCCATTAGCTCTGTCCATGTTCCCGGAGGACCTATCTCATATCCATACTTTTCTTTGAAAGCCTTTTTGATTTCCGGCTTGTTGAACCAGTCTTTCCTGTAAACCCATGCATTGGCATCACCAAAAGCCGGTAAGGCATAATAATTTGGCGTTCCCTTGGGCCAGGTTGAATAGCCATATACGGTGGGTGCCAGAAAATCGTTCATGTCGATGCCTTCTTTGTCGAAGAAATCGTTCAGCTTCACATAATGACCATAAACAGCTCCACCTCCAATCCACTGACTGTCACCAATCAAAATATCAAAGGTTTTTCCACCCTGATTTAATTCATTCAGCATTCTGTCGGCAAAATTAGTCCAGGGTACAAACTCAAACTGAACTTTGATCCCTGTTTTTTTTGTAAAATCTTTTGATAACTCAACCAATGCATTAGCCGGATCCCAGGCCGCCCATCCCAGGGTAATAAATTTTTCCTTGGCGATTGCAGGGCTGGAAATTCCAACAATGATTAACAAAGCAAATACCAAAAAACTTCTCATTAAAACTTTCATGTTTAACCTCCTTTTTTTGGGATTGATCATTCAAACAAATAAGTTTAGTTCAGTAATCTGTAAACTAAACTAAATTTATTGTCAATATTTTTTTAAAGCAATTTTGATTTTAATTTGAATTAAAGCTAATACTTTAAAATCCCTATCAATAGTGGTCATGCTCTGTAATAATATTAATTATAAATTTATTGTTTGCATATCTGTTTATTTTCATATAAAAAATAATTTAGTTAAGTTTATATAAATGAAGGTCATAAAAATAAAGTGGAACCATTAAAAAAAAAATTAACAATTATACAGGGAGGCTTTATTATGATTAAAAAAATTATAAATAATCCCAGGCAGGTCGTGCCTGAAGCTCTCGAAGGCTTGGTTGAAGCAAGTCATGGTCAGCTGAAGAAATTGGATGGGGTAAATGTAATCGTCAAAGAACAAATGGTGCCGGGCAAAGTAGGACTTGTTGTGGGAGGTGGCAGCGGACATGAACCGGTTTCAGCCGGTTTTGTCGGTGAAAATCTTGCCGATGGCGCTGCCTGCGGTCATGTCTTTGCCTCACCGACCCCGGATACGATTTTAAAAACGATCAAAGCCACAGATACCGGAGCAGGGGTTGTGAACCTGGTTTTAAATTATGCGGGTGATAATCTAAATTTTGAGATAGCCTCGGAAATGGCGGCTGCTGAAAATATTAAAACTCGTTCTGTGCAGATCTGGGATGATGTGGCATCCGCCCCTATAGAAAAGATAGACGACCGTCGAGGCATTGCAGGGTATGTCTTTGCCATAAAAATTGTTGGTGGTGTCTGTAGTGAAACAAGTGATCTGGATGAAATTGAACGTATTGCCATAAAAACCAGAGACAATATACGGTCTATGGGAGTCGCAGTTTCAGCGGGTTCAATTCCTGAATCAGGCGAACCTACCTTCGTGTTGGGTGATGATGAAATCGAAATCGGCATGGGAATTCATGGTGAACCTGGAGTATTGCGTAAAAAATTATTGCCTGCGGATGCATTGGTTGAAGAAATGATGGAAAAAATTCTGTCGGATCTGCCGTTTAAAAGAAATGACAGGGTGTGTTTACTGGTAAACAATTTAGGTGGCACAACATTAATGGAGATTTTGATTATTAATCGTAAAGTTCGTCAGATTTTGAAAGAAAAAGAGATTGAAGTATATGACACACTTGCAGGAACTTATTGCACCTCTCTTGAGATGGCTGGCTTTTCCATCAGTCTTATGAGATTGGACGATGAACTTGAGAAATACTATAACCTGCCGGTTCAATCGGTTGCATTAACAAGGAGATAAAAGCACAATGAAAAGAGCACATCTGAGTCTCCATGAAACCAAAAAGATGTTCTTGTTCTTATCTGAAAAAATGATTGCAAGTAAGGATATATTAACCCAGGCAGACAAGGTGATTGGTGATGGTGACCATGGGATTGGCATGGCAATAGGTTTTGAAACGGTTCAAAAGGAACTTACAGACAAGGAATTTCAGTCCTTGGGCGCTTTGATGAAGACAATTGGATTTGCTTTGATGAATTCCATTGGTGGTGCTTCAGGAGCTATTTTCGGGACCCTTTTCCTGGGTGCTGCTTCAAAAACCCAAGACCAGAAAATACTTGATGCAAAAGCGCTCTCTCTCATCCTGATCAATGGGCTAGAATCCGTTAAAAAACGCGGCAAGGCTAAACCGGGAGATAAAACAATGGTAGATGCACTGGAACCTGCGGCACTTGTATCTGAAACCACAAGCCAATTGTCTTTAGAAGAAGCACTGTTAGCAGTTATTGGAGCGGCAAAAGAGGGAATGGAAAGCACCAAAGAGATGGTTGCAACCATAGGAAGGGCTAAATCACTGGGGGAACGGTCATTGGGTCATCCGGATCCGGGAGCGATTTCAATCCACCTGATATTTACTTTTATGCTGGAATATGTTGTACTAGTTGATTAAGCAAAAAGGAGAATGGTTAATATAATAATTATTCAGGAAGGTACAAGTGATTGCACAACTGATGATAAAAATTATTGATTCGGTAGCAGGTTCCATCATAGCAAACAGTGAGCTGTTATCTGATTTGGACAGAGCCATTGGTGATGGCGATCATGGCATCAATATGGAACGCGGCTTAAATGCAGTTCTCAACATACGCGAAGAACTCTCCGTCCTTTCCTTTTCAAAAGCATTACAGAAAATAGGAACCACGTTGGTCATGCGTATTGGCGGTGCTTCAGGACCACTTTACGGGTCTTTATTTATAGCAACTGGCAAGGCAAGTGAAGGAGCCATCCTTGATATCGCCGGCATTGCTCATGTTATTTCAGAAGGTGTCTCTGCAGTTAAGAAAAGAGGCAAATCTGATATGGGTGAAAAAACAATGCTGGATGTATTGATCCCTGTTTCTAATGCCTTGAACCTGGCTGCTTCAAAAAATACAGATCTTAAACAAACTTTAGAAATGTTAAGAGCTGCTGCTGATAAGGGCTTGGACTCTACTCTTAACATAGTTGCTACCAAAGGCAGGGCATCTTTTTTGGGGAAGCGCTCCATTGGGCACCTTGATCCGGGTGCTAAATCAAGCCAACTTCTGGTGCGGGCGGTTTGTGATAGTATTGAAAAACAGATGACCCAATTGCAAATGCAGACAAAGCAATCTTCAGCTGGTTGTGTGGGAATTGTAATTGTTTCCCATTCAACCGATGTTGCGAAAGGCATAGTTGATATGGTTCGACAGATGGTGGGAGATGAAGTGCCGGTATCCTGCTGTGGTGGTAATTCGGAAGGGGGCTTAGGTACAGATGTTGCTTCTATTAAAACCGCCATTGAACAGGTCTGGAATTCAGCCGGTGTTGCAGTTTTGGTTGATCTTGGGGGTGCTGAAACCAATACGGAAATGGCAATTGAAATGCTTCATGAAGAAAAACAGTCCAATGTAATAATCTGCAATGCTCCGATTGTGGAAGGTGCTGTTATGGCTGCCACAGAATCTGCCGGCGGGGGATCTTTGGAAGAAGTTCGCGCAACAGCTGAACTGATGTCCTTATAAATAATATGGCTATAGTGCAATACAGAGGTAAATAATGAATAAAATTATTGTCGAGCTGTCAAGCGCTCAGCCTAAAGAAGAAATGGTGTCTGCATACAAATCCTTATTGCAGGAGTATATCAATCGCCGTCCATCGGGAACACGTCTAAAAATAGCCAAAGTATTAAACAAAAATAAAAGTTTTGTATCTCAAATTACCAATCCGTCTTATTCCATACCGGTGCCGGCTGTTCATCTGGAAAAAATTTTTAATTTATGTCGATTTTCAACCAAAGAGAGGGAAACCTTTTTAAAAGTTTATGCTTTAGCCCATCCTAACTACCAGTACCGAATGGAAATACAGGAGTCATCAAAAGGGAGGGTTCAAGGTCAATTAATCATTAAAACGCCTTTATTGAAAAATTCAGAAAAACAGAATAAAATAGAAAATATGATTAAAGATTACGCTCGACAATTGTTTGAACTTGTCCTCGCAGAGAAGTAATTTTTGGTTTTGCATTTCTAATATCCCCAACACAGAGAGGCTGTATGTACAGGAGCATCCCAGAGATGAAGCAGTTCATCATCGAAAATGGTAACAGTAATCGAACATCCTTTCATTTCAAGAGATGTTGTATAGTTTCCCACAAAAGAGCGGGCAATAAGAAGTCCTCTTTTTTCCAGCAGGTTAAAAGCTGCCTGATAAACAACATGAAGCTCGATTAAGGGAGTGCCCCCAAAACCATTCACATGGAGCAGAACAGGGACGCCGGGATGTATTGGTAAATCAATACAGATTGCTTCTATGAGTTCATGAACCAGATCATCGGCCCTCATTTGTCTTATACGTTTACGACCCGGTTCACCATGAATGCCAACACCCATTTCCACTTCATTATCAGCCAGGTTAAAGGTGGACTTACTTGCTGCCGGAATCCTGCAGCCTGTCAGCGCCATACCCATGGTTCGCGTCACACGGTTAACTCGTTTGCCAAGCTGTTTGCAGGAATATAGATCCGCGCCAGCCTGTGCAGCAGCACCCACTATTTTTTCAATTATAACAGTGCCGGCCAGTCCCCTGCGGATGATTGTCTGATCCAAATCAGGGGGTAGTGCCTCATCGCAGACAATAAGGGTAGAATGTTCTATATCCAATAGCTCTGAGGCGATTTCGAAATTCATGCGGTCACCATCGTAATTCTTAATAATAAAAAGCACTCCGGCACCACCATCAACCTTTTTTACGGCAGCTAATATCTGATCAGGGGTTGGAGATGAAAATATTTCACCTGGACACGCAGCATGCAGCATACCATAACCAACATATCCAATATGAAGCGGTTCATGGCCTGATCCGCCACCAGATACAAGAGCCACTTTCCCATGAAGTGGTGCATCTTTTCTATTGATATATAATGGATTTTCATGAACATCAATCAAACTGAAATTGGCTCTTCCAAATCCGTTGATGCTTTCAATTAGCAATGTGTCGGCACTATTTATGATTTTTTTCAACATTATTTCAGATATCTTGTTTTTCATGTTTAGCCTTGACTTTTATTCCTGATTTCAATATTTGAATAAAAACCAGCCGATCATTCGGTGGGGCTACTAACTAGTTTTTAGGTAACATATGTCACAACCAAATGCAACACTTGCAGCAACCACCCGGATGTCCTCAATAATAGGAACTCACTTTTTGTCAATAGAAGTATGAAAAATAGATTTTATCCTTCAAAAAAATACTATAAAACACCCAGAAACCATCCAGGTATAAAACCGATGAAGCCGGGCTCTGACAAGTCTTTAAGGCATGTGTTTAGAAAAATAGGTGTCCCTGAAGAAACCCGGTTTAAGCCTGATCCGTTTCAGATCCAAGCGATTGAAGCCATAAAAAAATCAGACTGCCTGGTCACAGCACCTACAGGCAGCGGAAAGACCTGGATTGCTGAACAAGTCGCTCAAAAAGTGATGCAAAAAAAAGGAAAGGTATGGTATGCAACTCCTTTAAAGGCTTTAACCAATTCTATCCATGCCCAGTTTTCAAAACTTTTCGGCAAAGAAAACGTCGGTATTCTTACGGGCGATATTAAAGAAAACCCGGATGCCACAATTATTATCGGTACCACGGAAATTTTAAGAAATCAGCTGTATGATGCCATGTATACAGGTGTTAATTTAACCTGCGACCTGATTATCCTGGATGAAGCCCATTTTCTTGGAGACGAGCAGCGAGGTGTTGTCTGGGAAGAAATTATGATCTACCTGCCGGTTCGAATTCCCCTGCTTTTACTTTCTGCAACAATTGGAAACCCGTTTCAGATTGCAAAATGGCTTGAATCCATCAGGGGGAAAAAATGTCATATCATAGAAGAACATGATCGCCCGGTCCCCCTCTTCCCTCTTTTTATGCACCCTTCCGGAACCCTTTTCCCTTTGATGCAAAAAAAGGGTTCTGGTAAAAAACAAATGCTTTATAAAAAAGTATTTAAATTTAACAATACGAAAAAAAGCCCAAGGATGGCACCTGTTGGAAAACTTCCTCCATTTGCTGACATCCTGAATATCCTGGATAAATATCATTTGCTGCCGGCT
>NZ_JAIOSW010000439.1 GCF_021107415.1 Desulfobacula sp. | reverse complement strand
GGAGAAGGTGGTACTCTCAAGGTTATTGCTATATCCAGTGATGGCTTGACACAATCAGAAGAATACCTTGTTAATTTTAAGGTAACCCCACCGCCTCCATTCTTTGATTTTATTCCCGGAGGATATTATGTGGCAGTGCCTTTATTAGAAGATCTTGAATATCAAATATTGGGAATTTCAGGTATTGAATTTAATCTGGCCACTTGGGAACCCACTAACATTGACTCCAGTTTTCCTTTGTTTGGTGGAAAAGAAATGAAGATTGGACTTAAATTGGAAGACACTGGACCATTTAGTTCAAAGCTTTCAGGTAAGGTTAACAGTAAAGGTAAAGCAGAACTTTTTGCAATCGGATGGGATAATAAAACTAAAGAAACAATCAGAGAAGGGATCAAGTGTACTGAAGGAATTAAATTGCCTTATACAGAAATTGCACCAAATGTATCATTTGAATACAATTATCTTTGGTCAGAAGAGATCGATGATTGGATGCCGGGCGGTTCACTTGAATTAGGATGTGATGTTAAATATTCCACAATGCAAATACCATTAGGTGCTTTATGGCTAATTCCGATTTACTTACGAGCTGAAGTTGAATTAAATATGGCCGTTGATTTGAGTTTAGAAGATTGGACGCTTGACGGGCCTTCATATTCCGGGAACCTTGCTTTTGATCCTCTTGCAAAAGGGATTTTAGGTGCCGGTATAGCTAAAAAAGCATGCGTTGAGGGATATCTCGGTGGCGGTTTTCACAGCTCAGTACAATTTTACCCTGAAGTAGAATGGCAGGATTCTTATGCTATTCTGCTTGGTGGTTTAGTGGCCACTTTTGGGCCTTTTAAAGCTGGTCCAGTTGAATTGTCTTATGAATGGCCAAATGAAGTAACTACAAAATCAAGTTTTGATAAATTATTTAATGATTCCGATTTTACATTATTATCAAGGGATTATATGATAACAAATACTTCAAAGGGTATTGTGTCCAAAGGTTCAATTATAGCAGAACTACCCATCAAGGAAACGGTATTTCCTTATTCAGTTCCCGATGTTGCGCCTATCGACAATGATCTTTTGACAGTCTGGGTTGATGACAATACTTCAAGAAACCTGATAAACAGAACACAGCTGATGTCTTCCATCTTTTCATCAGGTGCATGGTTAACATCAGTGGCTGTCGATGATGACGGTACTGCCGATATGAATCCACAGATAGTATCTTTGCCGGGCGGAGATGCTGCAGTCATCTATCAGAACGCCAAACTTGCAATGGATGAATCAACTGATTTCGAAACCTTTAATTCTAACGTTGAAATTGCTGTTTCAAGTTTTGATTCAACATCAGACGCATGGTCCACATCTGTGATGTTGACAGATAACGCTATTCTGGATCATTCTCCAAATATATCTGCGGCATCTGCGAGTGACATGCTTGGAGTATGGATAAGCAATGCTGATAATGATTACTTTGGGTCTTCCACCTCAACAAATACAATCATGTACTCGCAGTTTGATGGCAGCTCATGGTCTTTTCCAACTGCTGTCACAACCGGGATAGGTACAATATTAGGAACAACCCTGGCATATAATGGAACAACGGGGACTTTCATTTATGTTGTGGACTCCGACGATGATCTTGATACTGTGGAGGATCAGGAGCTTTGGTTCATTACATTTGGCTCGGGAATATGGGCAGCGCCTCAGCAGTTAACGAATGATCTGGAAACAGATGCCAATCCGATACTGGTTTATGATTCCCTGGGCGATCTCCATCTTGCATGGTTAAAAGGCTCTGATATCAGGCTTGCTTCAGGGCTTGATGTTACAAATGCTATAGTTTTTACATCCCCGGGTCAATCTCAAGGCGTTCGTGACTTTGATGTAAGTATGAGCAGCACAGGCAACATAGCACTGGTATGGAATGATGTTTCAGAGACATATAATGATATCTGGATGGCGTATTATGATGCAGGTATGGATTCAGTAAGCACTCCGAGACGACTTACCTTTGACGATGCCGCAGAAAGATTTATCAGCACTACCTTTGACGTGGATGAAAACCTTATTTGTGTCTATGATAAAAACTTCACCCAATACGAAGACCGAACTGTAACGATTAATGGTCAGGAAGTTACTATCCAGGGAGTACCTGAATCAGGTGCGAGTAATTTGACCTATCTGTCGTATTTTATGGATGTGGATCTTTCAGTTGACGTTGAAGGCGTCAATGTAGATCCTCCAATGGCAATACCGGGTTCAGATGTAACCATCGCAGCTCTCATTAAAAATGTGGGTGAGACACCAGTAACCGATACAGAAGTTGATTTCTACCAATGTGATGATCAGGATAACTGCACCTTGATCAGCACTGTTACTATCCCCGAAACCATTACAGGTGGCGGCGAACAGGAAGTAACTGTGCCATGGGCTATTCCAATTGAGACAGATCAGGCAAGTTATATTCGTGTAGATGTTGATCCAAGCCTGGTTTTTGATGATCAAGATAGATCAAATAATAGCGTTACAATACCTGCAACAAGGCCGGACACTACTGTCAGCAGCATCGAAGTTCAGAATGCCGGTAATAACCGTCTGATAACATAAAGGGTATCTAATATCGGCTCCATAAAAGCCCGGGAAATTTCAACAAAAGTAAGAAGAAATACTTTGGATGGTGAAGAAATATTCTCTGTTGATATCCCGGAAATATTACCGGGAGCCTTTAAAGATGTTACATTTATCTGGAGCAATCCTACATCCAAAGACGGATCACCAATAGAAATTTTTGCCATTATAGATCAACTGGACGTTATTGATGAATTTGATGAAACAAATAATACAGCATCAATCCAGGTGAATCCCAAAAAGTGTGGTGGCGACATTGATAACGATGGAGATACTGATGGAACTGATCTCTATAAGCTTATGACAGATATGGATCAAATCGATCTTGCAGTGTTCGCAGAGAGCTTTGGCGGCAATGAATGCTTATAATTTTCAGGACATAGAATAACCCGGTTTATGAAATATTTTACCATCATATTGATTTTAATTGTATTTTCACTGCCTGCTTACTCAGCTACATGGTTTGCAGGAACAGGCAATGACGGATATATAACAGATGTTAACGGCATATTTTTAGCTTTGAGCAACAGCCCTGGACTGCAGGATATTTCGACAAATAACTTTATATATGGAAACCAGGCCGGTTCAGGCATTCAAAACAGTATAAATAATTTAAGTTCCTTTGTTCAGCAAGGGGATATACTATTCTGGTATTACTCAGGTCATGGATCTTTCACAGAAGATATAGACCAGGATGAAATAGTTCCATCCGCCCTTAACAATTATGATGAAGCCCTGGGCCTTTTAAATAATTCTGATCGGATCACAGATGATAACCTTGCCCTTGCCTTCAATAATCTTTCTTTAGCCGGTACAACTATCATCACTCTTTTTGATACATGCTATGCCGGTGGGTTTATCGGTGGGAACAATGACCTTAATACAGTGCCCGGCTTGATCTTTTTTGGATCAAGCACTGAAGTTGAAGATTCCTATGCCTACACTAATGAACCATACAGTATTTTTACACAAGGATTGATTTTGGGGCTTGAGGATTTTAATGCAGACCTGGACAAAGACGGAATAATCCTTGCTCAGGAGTGGTTTGATTTTTCATATGATTACACAACCGGCAGAGTATCAAATCAACATCCGGTTTTTTCAGGCAATGGAGATATGGTAATAAGCTCAATGCACTCTGTACCGATACCAGGGTCAGGATGGTTGTTTTTGACTGCATACCTGGTGTTGCTACAGGCAAGAAAAAGCAGGGGGCCCTAAACCCCCGCGCCATGGGTCGAAACCTCATGGGATGTTTTAAATTGTTTTTAATAATTTTAAAAAAAATATTTTTTTTAAATACTCCTGTCAAGAATTTTTCGAAATTTTTTGTTGACAATGTGTGCGTTTTTATATTATTTTTAATTTAAATGCAACTATTTTTTAGTTGCAATAAATTAGGACTTTTATTGATCTCATGGCTAGAAAAAAAAAGCTACTGGACAAGTTATTATCAAAACCAAAAAATTTTAAATGGAATGAATTAAAAACTCTTTTAAATGGCTATAAATATAAAGAAATTCAAGGGAAAGGTTCTCGGGTTAAATTTTTCCGTGAAAAACCCAGGAACCTCATTATTTTACACAAGCCACATCCTGGCGAAACGTTATTAGATTACATGGTAAAAGAAGTTATTGACAACCTAAAAAAAATAGGAGTTATCCATGGAAACGATTAAATATAAAGATTTTATCGGTTCTATTGAGGTAAGTTTAAATGATAATTGTCTTTATGGAAAAATACTTTTTATAAATGATTTAGTTACTTATCAAGCTGATAATATAGATAAAATAAAAAAAGAGTTTAAACTAGCTGTTGATGATTATGTTGAAACATGTCAAACGCTTAAAATCGCGCATCATAAGTCGTTTAGCGGTACATTTAACGTGCGAATCGGCCCTGAGTTGCATCAAAAAGCTGCCTTATATGCTACACGGAAAAATATTAAAATAAATACTGTTGTTACAAGTGCACTTGAAAAACATTTAGAAGAATCTCTTATTGAGGATGGTGAAACCGTTTAATTTGCTAAAGGATTATAAATTTCCTTCATTCTTTGAAGGTCACCTATGGATATCTAAACAACCCTTATTTTAAAAAACGCTATGTCGGTTCAAGAAGCTACTTATAAGAGGCAGTATCTTTAACAGCTGTCGCGTAAATTTTTCAGCATCTGCCACGTCGAGATGGGAACCATCCGGGCAATTAAATCTTCTAAGTTCCATAAAGTCTTCAAAATGAATAGTCGGCTCAGATATCATGTCTGCAAACACATCCCAATACCGGGCTTTCGGCCAGGTAGCAGCTTCAATTTCACGGACCTTGCCTGAAGATGGCATCCTGATAAAAATCACAGCACCACCCCGCTGCCTGATTTTTTTAACATCCTCTTTTAAATTTTGAATCCTTTCAGTAAATTCCCCTGATGATATAATTATAGATTGTTGACTGATTTCTTTTTCCCGTTTAATTCGTGAAGCAAGGATTTTCGGGGTGTTCTGATCAGTAAACATAGCTTCCCTGAATCGGTCTGATCGCATTGGAGAATACGATGGAACAGGCCATTTCCCTTTTTTTAGCTGTTTTTTTAATTTTTCAGGACTCAGTCCGGGGTATCTGAAAACAAATGTGTTCTGGATCAGAATGGATAGAAAGGTATCCATTTTGGATAAAAGTGTTCTTTTATGATATTTTCTAACCCATTTTGATGCCCTGTTTTTTTCAGGCGATTTCTCAGCCAGCCAGCGGGGAATGATGGAACAGAAAACAACTCCGGAAAAACCTTTATCATTGGCCAGATCTTTTAAAACCGCGAAGGGAGGATTTCCATCAATTGACAAATTGACTGGAGGAATTCCGATTTGTTCAATAAAAACATCCGGATGAAGTCCCAATTGAATCCTGGAAGATCCCATGAACACAATTTTTGTTTTTTCTGAAATCTTTGATCGCTGAAGATGCCATATATTCATATCATCTTCAACAGATGCGCAAAAACCCTGATACCTCCAGAACAGCTCCCAGGAGCCCAATGCAACAATAATAATAAAAATAGCGTAAAGCCAGGTTTTCCATAGATTGCCGGCCCGCATCCGTGTATCAGAATTGGAAGTATATGAAGGCACGATCATCTCCAGGAATTAAACTAAGCGTTATCAGCATCAGGGCCAGAAAAAAAGTTCTGACAGCAATGGGCATCTTATAGACAAGATATTCATATGATCTGTTTCTCATCAAAAAATGATAAATAAAAAGACAGCTTGAAATGATCAGTACATTTGCGATATCGACCTGATCCAGCACCGAAGATGCATTGGAATGAAACATCTGATATATAATTTCAAAGGCTTTAGTGAAGCTTTGGGCTCTAAAAAACACCCAGGTGATAACAATTAGAAGATATGTAAAAACAGCAATAGTGAAGGAAAAAAATATTTGTTTTCTAAATATAATATGCCCCCATTTCTTTTTAATAAATCGTTCGGTCACGAGAAAAAAGCCATGCAGCCCCCCCATGCAACAAACCTCCAGGACGCACCATGCCACAACCCGCCGATTAACATGGTCAACATCAGATTAATCTGGGTTCTTGTATTCCCCTTCCTGTTCCCGCCCAGAGGGATATATAAATAATCCCTCAGCCACGAAGACAAAGAGATATGCCAACGCTGCCAAAAATCGGAAAACCCGACAGCACCATATGGAAACCTGAAGTTATCCGGCAAAATAAATCCCAGACATAGTGCTGCGCCAATGGCACAGGTGGAGTAGCCGGCAAAATCAAAAAAAATCTGGCCGGAAAAAGCAAGAGTGCCAATCCAGGCATCGGCAAATCCAGTCTGCCCGATTCCGGAATAAACAGCATCCGCTACAGGGGCAAGCAGGGTATCGGCCATAAAAACTTTTTCAAATAATCCTGTAACCAGAAGAAAGAATCCCCAGCTGAGCTGTTTTCCGGATGATGCTTTCGGCAGACTGCACTGAGGCAGAAAATCTGTGGCTCTAACAATCGGTCCAGCCACGAGTTGTGGGAAAAAAGTTACATACATTGCAAAATCAATAGATGATTTCCATGGTTTCATTCTGCCTTTGTAAATGTCAATGGTATAGGATATGGATTGGAAAGTATAAAAAGAAATGCCTACCGGCAAAATAATATCCGGCTTTGCCGGGTGAAACGAAATATTGAACACGTTCATGATGCTGATGAAATTATCCAGCAGAAAATTTCCATATTTGAAAAACCCTAATAATCCCAGATTGACAATAAGACTCAGCACAAGATAGAGTCTTTTTTGGAATATATTCCTGGCAAAATATATTTTTTTGCCGGCTTTCCAGTCAACCAGAGTCGAAATCCATAAGAGCACGACAAACGGGGGGTTCCAGGCAGCGTAAAACAAATAACTAAAATAGATAAGACTCAGTTTTTTAGCTGTCCAGGAAATCCTTAGATTATGAACTATCAGGACTATACCAAAAAAAACCAAAAAAGTAAGAGAGTTAAAAACCATTTAGTTCATACAAGGCAATCAATTAAAACTATCTTTATTCAGGAAAATAAATAAATTATTTCTTTTTCCCGCCATTGTTTCCTTTACTTCCGCCTTTATTCCCGGAATTTGTCTTTCCCTTTTCGCCTTTTCCAGATGACTTGCCTTTATCATTTTTATTCCCTTTGTTATCGACAGATGCACCATGCCCTTTTGAAAAACCCGACTTAAAGTTCCGTGCAGTTGCCTCTTCGATCTCAAAATCAGATACCTCACCGTCAGGGCTGATATCTTCTTCCCAACCTTTCTTGTTTTTATATGTTTTCGTGTGCCTCATACCCAGAACACCCGGGTGAAGACCTAACTCATGAGCAATTTCTCCCCAGCCCATTCCCTCTTCACGCATTTCTCCAATTTCTTCCGGTGTTATCCCGGCATTTTCAGCCATGTAACTATCAGCAGCTTCCTGAGCATTTTCAAGTGCCTCCTCTGCTTTTTCAATCGCTTCTTTATCACCGTCTTCTTTTGCCGATAGTAAATCATTCTCTGCTTTTTCAAGGGCATCTAGTGCTTCTTCAAGTTCAGGATCTGGTTTTGCCGCATATGCTTCTGCCAGATTGATAGCCCGCTGAGCTTGGGTAGGATTTTTAAAAACCGGTTCCTCCAGATCATCTTCAGGCTCATTTTGCTCTTCTGTTTGGACAATTTCTCCACCTTCTTCTTCAGGAGGGGGATCAGCAGCAAATGCAAGGCTCATGAGGCCAAAGATAAACAGATGAAATACCATCAGTATAATAATATTGAAAAGCTTAAAACTCCTGGTTCTCATATGTTAACTCCTTTATCTTTTAATTCTCTTTTAAAACCCAAAAAACGAACAGATTGTTTCAAAAAAAATGATTTATTACCGATTGTCATTTCTTCCCCAATTCCAAACCAACTAATTTTAATACGAGCGGAATCAATTTCAGGAAAATTTTCCAAAAGTTTATTTTTTATATTTTTAGCTTGATATTCAGCAGTGTCGGGATTGTTGTTTAAATATACAATTACAAACAGATCAAGATCCGGGGATAACCGCAGGGATTCCCCCAGTCTGTCCAAAGAAGAAACAGAAAACATTGGGTTATTTCCAACGTCATTGGTCAAAAACGGTCCCATTACCATTTTCTGTTTTCCAATCTGATAGGTTCTGTATGAAAAGTCGCCTGAAGCGTTTAAATGTGCCGCTGCCCTTAGAGCCCACAGCCCTGTTTTCTTCACGGCAAGATAACGCTTCCACGCCTGGATCTCTTCCTGGTTATGGCCAATACCTTTTAAGGCAAGTCCCCTGTTAAAAAGCGCCTGTTCAAGTGCCGGACGGATGGATAGTGCGTTGTCATAGGCTTCAAGCGCCATATCCCATTTTTTGTCATTCAAATAACTGTGGCCCAGAAAATAATGGGACATGAGATGGCCCGGCGTTAGAGAGATCGCTTTTAAGTACGAAATTCTCTCATTTTGATAGTCCTTAAGGTTCCCATAATTGACTCCCAGCCAGAAGTGGTAGTCTGAATCGACAGGATTCAGCACAACTGCCTGTTTAAAAAAACCAATGGACCTTTCATATGCCCCTTGAGTTAACAGACTTCTGCCTAAAAAATAGTTGGATGAATGGGTTGCAGGATAAATGTTTTCTATTCTCTTTGCGGTATCTATAGCCTCGCCCGGTGGAAAATCAACTTGAATAAATAACAAACCGACCAGCAATAAAACCGTAACACAGACTGCCTTGACAGGGGAGAAAGAAATCGTAACACGGTGCCTGAATAAATCGGCCAGTTTTTCAAAAAAAGATTTATCTGTTTCTCTTAGTCTGCTCATGACCTCCAAAGTCAGATTTTCAGACGATGCATCCTCCGGAAGTGCCTTAATCATGGAAACCAGATTTTCTTCAAAAATGTTATCTCTTTTGTTATTTGTTTTCATGGCAGACCACTTGTTTAAGTTGTTTTAATCCACGGTGTATCCTCATTTTTGATGCACTCATGGAAATGTTAAAAATCTCTGAAATTTCCCGGATAGACAAATCATATCGAAATCGAAGAATGACAACTTCACTATAGTCGAGAGGAAGCATGGACAATCCCTTTTGAACCAGAGCCATATCTTCTTTTCTTGTGACAACAAGTTCCTGGTTGAAATCATTTTCATCAACAAGCTGGTTTTCAGAAAATGGGGAGGATGCCCTGGGTTGATTCAGGTCTTTTCGTTTCCAGTCCCTGAAGAGATTCATACCAATGGTATACAGCCAGGGAAAAAACTTTTTCTTTGTGTCGAATCTATGAAGTGCTGCATATGCTTTCATAAACGTTTCCTGTGTAAGCTCCTCTGCATCTGAACGTGATCCTGTGGTACGCATCATTAAACTAAAAATCGGATTTTGATATTTATCCATAATAAATCGATACCAATTTTTCTTTCCGTCCAGAATCTGTTCAACTATGTCAATATCAGCATGCTCTTTCAAAAGTATCCCCTTTATCCATGTATACGGACGGGTAATGATTTCGGTCACAAAAATATGTCTAAAAAAAGGTCCTTTTATTCGGCCCCTGATTTTAGAACGCCAAAAAGATTTATGGAATCGTCAAGGGTATGATTCCGTTTTCCTATACTGATACGTTCAGGAATGTCGAACCAGCTTAATTTAATTTGTTCCGGTTGTATCCCGGAGTAGTGATTTAATAGATAAATTTTTACGGCTTTTGCTTTTTTTTGGGCCAGTACTTTATTATTTTTCTGATACGAAAGAATATGCAGAACAAACCTGGAATTCTTCTTGATCATATATCCGACTATTTTAAGGGATGGCAGAGATTCTTTTTTCAATTCCGGCTTAAACTGATCAAAATCAATTTTTTTAAGAACTATCTTTCTTCGATTGAACAAATGGATCCTATATTCAAAATCACCCATTTGGTTCAAATATGCGGTTGCCGTAATGGCTTTCGGGCTATTACCATAATCTTTCAGGTATTGTTTAAAGGCTGACTTTGCCTCAGAATTTCTCTTTAGCCTGTTCAGGATTAATGCACGATTATAGAGAGCGGGTGGGTTGTCCGAGCGTAGAGACAGGGCTTTGTCATAGCTTTTCAGGGCAAGTGAATACTTTTTGGATCGAAGCCGGCTGTGCCCGAGATAAGTATGGGCCTGAGCATATCTGCCATTCAGTTCAATTGCCTTTCTGTAATTTTCTATTTCAAGTTGATCCTTTTTAAGCCCTCCGTAGGATACACCCAGCCAGAAATGATAAGTATCATTCCCAGGGTCTAAGACAACTGCCTTTTTAAATTGTGTATTTGCTTTTATGTATTTTTTCTGGGCCAGCAGGAAACGACCAAGATAAAAATAATTATTTGCAACATTTGGTTTCTTCTTGATTTCCTGTTCAAAGGCCTGAATACCGGTTTCATATTTTTCAGTTCCCAAATAATATTCACCTTTAAGAAGGCTTAGACACCCTGTTAACTGGGTCAGGATAATAAAAACCAACAGGATCATTAAGGAAAATCTTATGAAATTCTTTTTAACTATCTGTTCGCAATTATTCATAACAATAAGGGGCCCTTTTGTCACCCTATTATCACCCCAAAGAATAAAGGCCTTACAAAGAAATTTTCAAAATCTCTGTAAAGCCTTTATTCATATATGGTACCGAAGAGAAGACTTGAACTTCCACGCCTCGCGGCACTAGATCCTAAGTCTAGCGTGTCTACCAATTCCACCACTTCGGCTTAACCCTTTGATTGTATCATTTGGTGCCGAAGGGGAGATTCGAACTCCCACAAGCATACGCTCGCCAGTCCCTGAAACTGGTGCGTCTACCAATTCCGCCACTTCGGCACTAAACCTTACTTTGCTGCACCTTATCAGGCAATTAAAGATTGCTTAAAAAAGACAGTTAGGCTATATATATTTGTTTATGAGTTTTGTCAAGATTATTGTTCCAAACAGAAAAGGTAAATATGGAATTAATTGAAAATATAGATCAAATTGACAGTCCGTTTAAAAATGCTGTCATTACCATCGGTAACTTTGACGGTGTCCATAAAGGGCATCAAAGTCTCTTCCGGCAAGTCATAGAAAAAGCAAAACAAATCAACGGGACATCTGTTGTCATGACATTTGCGCCCCACCCGCTGAAAGCATTGGGCATCTCAGGGCCCCCTTTGATTACTAGAAGGGATCAAAAGGTTGAACTCATTGAAAACTGTGGTATAGATGTTTTATTGTGTATCAAATTCAACATGGCGTTTGCCGCGATTACCGCCCATGACTTTATTGAAAAAATCCTTGTGAATAAAATTGGAATGAAGGCAATCATTATTGATGCGGATTATTCATTTGGAAAAAACCGGCTGGGCAACATAGACCTGTTAAAAAAAGAAGGTAAAAAGATTGGCTTTCAAACCATTATCTCTCCCTGGATAAATGACACGGATTCAGGAACAAAAAGAATCAGCAGCACAAGAATACGTGAAATAATTATGGCAGGAAAAGTTGATCATGCCATGAAATATCTTGGCAGGCACTATCAAATCAGGGGAAAAGTTATCAAAGGCCGTGAGCGTGGCGGCAGTCAGTTAGGGTTTCCCACTGCCAATATTAAACTGCATGATGAACTCTGCCCCAAACATGGTGTTTATGCCGTCACTGTTGAGACCGCCAAAGGTGATTTTTGGGGTGTGGCAAATATTGGATTTTCACCAACCTTTGGTGACCGGATGTTTACCATTGAAGTGCATATCCTTAATTTTAACCATGATATTTATAATACACGAATCAGGGTGAATATGGTTGAAAAATTAAGGGATGAAAAAAAATTTGCCAATATTCATGAACTTTCTGAACAGATAAAAAAAGACATTAAAATTGCAAGGGACATCTTAGAAAAAAATGGCCATTCTTAAGATTTTAACATACCCGGAAAAATCTTTATTGCAACCTTCTGCTAAGGTTGACAACGCGGATAAGGGTGCTATTGATGACGACATAAAAAAACTGATTAATGACATGGGTGAAACCATGTTTAACGCACCGGGTGTTGGGCTTGCGGCACCCCAGGCCGGTGTAAACAAAAGAATTATCGTCTATGATTCCAATGCAGCAAACCCGGATAGGGATGGCTCCATTAACGAATTCACTGCATTGATAAATCCCGGAATAATCGCTGCTTCCGGTAGTATTATTTCAGAGAAAGAGGCCTGTTTAAGTGTGTTGGATTACAGTGCTGATGTTAAAAGATATGAAAAAGTCACTGTCAGGGCACTTAATATTGAAGGGAAAAAACTTGAATTTGATGCAGAAGGAATTCTTGCCATCATCATGCAGCATGAAATCGATCATCTTGATGGTATCTTATTTATTGACAGAATCAGCGTCTTAAAAAGAGCTATATATAAAAAAAAACTTGCAAAAAAGCTTAAAGATCAGTGAAACACAAGACCAATATTATATATATGGGGACACCTGATTTCAGCGTACCTGCATTACAGCAACTGGCTGCACAGGATGATTTTTATATCAGCCTTGTTGTCACGCAGCCAGACAGACCCAAGGGCAGAGGGAAAAAACTTACACCTTCACCTGTCAAGACTGCTGCACTGAAACTTGGGCTTGATGTTTTTCAACCCGAGAAAATCAATTCAAAAGATGCCAGGGAAAAACTTTTATCCCTTCATCCTGATTTTTTTGTTGTGGCAGCGTTTGGGCAGATCCTTTCACAGGAAATTTTGGATATTCCCAAAGTATTTCCCATTAATATTCATGCATCACTTTTACCCAGATACCGGGGTGCCTCTCCCATCCAGACATCTATCCTGAATCTGGACAAAACAACCGGGGTTACCACCATGGTCATGGCAAAAGATATGGATGCCGGGGATATTTTGCTTACATTATCAACACCCATATCAGAACATGATACGGCCCAGGATATCCATGACAGGTTAGGGAAAATCGGTGCTGATCTTATTGTTGAAACCATTCATGCCATTTTGGACAATCGTCTTGAACCCAGCCCCCAGGATCACACAACGGCCACTTATGTAAAAATGCTGAAAAAAAGTGATGGTAAGATCGACTGGAATCTTGAGAACAGACAGATCTGCGCTCATATTAATGCCATGACACCCTGGCCGGGAGCCTTTACCAATCTTGGGAATAAAAGAATTAAAATTTATAAGGCTCGGGCCTCTGATCTGGCTTCACATCAAGAACCAGGCGTTATTTTTCAATGCAATAAAGAAGGGATTCATGTGGCAACCGGAAACGGCACCCTTATCATCCTTGAGCTCATGGGAACATCCGGAAAACGATTGAAAGCCAGGGAATTTTTATGCGGCCACAAAATTGATCCGCCTGTAAAATTTGATCCTGCATGA